>JACPCG010000114.1 GCA_016179925.1 Candidatus Rokuibacteriota bacterium
GTCGCGAGCGCGAGTGGGCGATCCGGCCGGCGGCCCGGCGGCAGCGCGTGCTGATCGTCGGCGCCGGGCCGGCCGGCCTCGAGTGCGCGCGGGTGGCGGCGCTCCGCGGCCACGCGGTGACGCTCCTAGAGCGGGCGTCGCAGCCGGGCGGTCAGCTCCTGCTGAGCCGCGCGGTGCCCGGGCGCGCCGAGCTGGCCGGGCTCGTCACCTACCTCGCGGGCGCCGTCGCGCGCGCGGGCGCCGAGCTGCGGCTGGGCGTCGAGGCCGACGTGGACATGATCCTGCGCGAGCGGCCCAATGCGGTCGTGCTCGCCACCGGCGCCCGCCCGGGGATCCCGGACATCCCGGGAATCCTCGACGCGCCGGCGGTGGATCCCTTCGAGGTCCTGCGCCGTCCCGTATCGGGGCTTCGCCGCGCCCTCGTGCTCGGCGGCGGCGTGCTCGGCGTGGGTGTCGCTCACGCGCTCGCCGAGCGCGGGGTGGAGGTCCACCTGGTCGAGGCGGGCGACGAGCTGGCGGGAGAGATCGGACTGCGCCCTCGCTGGCAGTACGTCGCCAATCTGAAGGCGCGCCCGAACGTGACGATCCACACGCTGACGACGGTGGAGGCGCTGACCGCCGCCGGCGCCGTGCTCCGCGCGGGCGGGCGCGAGACGACGCTCGGCGGGCTCGACCTCGTCGTGCCCACGCGCCCGCTCCTGCCCGCCAGCACGCTCGGCGAGCAGCTCAAGGCGCTCGCCGACGGTCCGCCGGTCTTCGAGGTGGGCGACTGCGCACTGCCGCGCACCGCGTTCGAGGCGATGCAGGAGGGCGCCGCCCTCGGCCACCGCCTCTGAGGCGTCCCACCGAAGCCGCACGCGCGCTGCCTCCGCCTGCTCCAGCCAGACCAACCGGGCGCGTACATGTTGATGCCATACGGATCGGCAGTAGACTGCGACACTCGGACGACGAGCAACGTTACATAGCTCTCGGGGAAACGAACGAGGGGCACCGCCTGGTCATCTCGTTCACCGTCCGGCGCGGGCGCGCGCGCGTTATCTCGGCCCGCCCGATGAGCCGGAAGGAGCGCACGATCTATGACGAAGCGAAGGAAAAAGCGAACTGAAGCCGAGATCGCCGACTCCTGGCTGACCCATGACAGCGCCGACGAGGTCGACTGGTCGAGGCCCGGCGTGCAGATCCAGTTCGATCCGGGGGTTGAGCGGCCGACTCGTTCGGTGAAGAGCCCGGAGGGATCCTGCCTGGCGGGCGAGAGCGCGAGAGTGTCTACCGGCCCCCTCGGGCGGCGCCGCGCTTCCGGGCGGATCTGGTCCGCCCGCGGCCGCGATGCTTCAGGTGTTCCAGCATCGCCTCGAGCCCCAGAATGTAGGACTGCACGCCGAAGCCGGCGACCATTCCCACGGCTGCCTCCGCCAGGACGGAGCGGAACCCCCGCTTGTCGATATTGGTGATGTGGACCTCGACATACGGAAAGGGCACTGCGCGGAGGCAGTCGCGCAGCGCGTAGCCGGCGAAGATGAAGCCGGCCGGGTTCATGACGAGCCCGTCGATCCCCTCGTCCGCCGCCGCGCGGTAGAGCCGCTCGATGGCCCCGCCCTCGCTGTGGGTGTAGAAGATGGTGAGGTCGTAGCCGTTGGCGCGCGCGTGCTCGCGCAGGATGGCGTCCAGCTCCGCGGCCGACGTCCTGCCGTAGATCTCCGGCTGCCGCCGGCCGAGATAGCTCAGGTTGGGTCCCTGGATCAGCAGGATCTTCGGCATCACATGCCCTCGCGGTTCCCGTAATTCCTCTACAGCAGCTTCTCCATGATGATCGTGTCCACCCACCGGCCGTCCAGCATGCCCTGCTCGCGGTAGATCCCGACGGTGCGGAAGCCAAGCTTCTCGTAGAGCGCCATGCCTCCCGCGTTGGTGGGAAAGGCGGAGAGGACCATCTTGTGGAAGTCGTGCTGGCGGGCGAGCTCGATCAGCCGCTCGAGGACGACCCGGCCCACCCCCTTGCCGCGCCACGCGGGCTCGACGTACACGGAGAAGTCGGCGACGAACCGGTAGGCCTCGCGCGGGTTGAAGACGTTCAGGCTCCCCCACCCGACGACCTCGCCGGCCGCGTTCTCGGCGACGATGACGGGGTGGCGGGCGCCGCGGCTGGCGAGCCACTGGCGGCGCTCCTCGGGCGTGCGCAGCTCGGTCTCGAGCGTGGCGACGCGGTCCTCGATGCCCTGGTTGTAGATCCGGCAGATTGCCTCGGCGTCGCCGGCGGTCGCGGGCCTGACGCGATGGTTGTTCATCTCAGTTTCCGAGCGTTGAGCGGCCCGTCCGTTTGGAGCAGCAGGGTGGCCACGGACTGAGACCATACCACAGCACCACCGGGACACTCCCGCCCCTGTATCGCTTCGTGCTCTCTTGACGCGCGTCCCAGGCTTCTACATTCCGCTCGCGCCGAGTTATCAGATGGCGGTCTGGGTGATTCTTCTCTCGGTCTGTGCCGCCGGCCTCATCGGGGGCTTGCTCAACGCGTTCTTCGCCCACGAGGGGTTCGTTCTGTGGCGCCTGGAGCGACTTCAGGATGGTCGCAGGATCTGGCGGCCGGGCTTCCTCGGTAATATGCTGGTGGGTGCGGTGGCCGCGCTCGTGATGGCAACGCTGTATAGTCCGCTGGGATCAGTTCCGATCGGGACCTTGCCGAGTGGCACGGGCCATCCGCTGACACTCGGCGGTCTGGCCGGTGCGCTCTTGAGCCGGGATCGGTGGCGCACGGCTGCTGACGAACGAGGTCGATCGTCGGCTGGCGCACGTGACCGAGGAGCGGCTGGTCAGACTCATCGTCGAATGGACGAAGACGGAACGGAGGTGAGGCGAGAATGGGAGTGACAGCCACGGAAGGCGTAGCGGGGAAGAAGACGCGGGATGAGCTGCTGGACCGTGCCGAGGTCCTCATCGAGCGACTCAGAGCCGCCCGCCCCGCCGAGGCCGTGCACATCGTGTTCGATCTGGAAGCGGTGATGAAGGAACTGCTCGCGATGAAGAGGGCCAAGGCCGAGTCGACTCCTCTATAATGCCCCCCGTGTTCCAGAGCGAGCGCTTCTTCCGCGAAGCGTGGCCCCAGATCTCCCGGGCCTTCGAGTCGCCGACGGACGCGGCGAGCGACGTCCAGTGGATCACCGGCCTGGCGGCCCTCGAGCCCGGCGCCCGCGTGCTGGACGCCCCCTGCGGCTTCGGCCGCCACTCGATCGAGCTGGCGCGGCTGGGCTACGAGGTCGCGGGTGTGGACTTCAGCGAGACCGAGCTCGAGCGCGCCCGGGCCGCCGCGCGCGAGGCCGGCGTGAGCCCGACCTTCCTGTGCCAGGACATCCGCGACATGGAGTTCGCGGGCGAGTTCGACCTCGCGGTGAACCTCTTCAGCTCGATCGGCTACTTCTCCGACGACGAGGACCGGATGGTGCTCGACCGCTTCTGGCGCGCTCTCAAGCCGGGTGGCATGTTCGTCGTGGACACGCGCAACCGCGACCAGGTCGTGCGCTCGCTCCCGCCCGAGGAGCGGCGGCGCGTGAACGGCTGGACGCTCCGCATCGAGCACGAGTTCGATCCCGCGACGAGCCGCTGGCGCGCGCGCTGGTTCCGCCTGAAGCGCGCCTCCGGGAAAGCGAAGGAGAGCGCGCAGGAGCTGATCGGCGAGAGCGAGATCCGTCTCTACTCGGCCCACGAGCTGTCGGGGATGCTGCGACCCGAGCGCTGGGCGCGCGTCGAGCTGTACGGCGGGCTCGACGGCACGCCCTTCTCGCTCGACGCCCCACGCCTCGTCCTCGCCGCGTGGAAGTAGCGGCGATGAACAGACCGAAAGGAGATCGCTTCGATGACTGCTGACGCGCGTCCCTTGGTCGTGCTGGCCGGCCCCATCCATCCCGACGGCAAGGCGCTCCTCGAGACCGAAGCGCGCGTTGTCGTCTGCGACGACGAAACAGAAGCGGGGCTGGTGAAGGCTGCCGGCGAGGCCCAGGGGATCCTTTTCCGGATCAAGCCGAGCTGCACAGAAAGCCTGATGGTGGCCTGCAAGAGGCTCAAGGTCGTCGGAAGGCATGGCGTGGGGCTCGACACCGTGGATATCCCGGCGGCGACCCGGCTCGGCGTGGCCGTCGTGCACGCGCCGGGGTCGAACTCGCAGGCCGTCGCCGAGCACGCGCTGATGCTCATGCTGATGTGCGCCAAGCGCGCGCTCCAGATCGACAAGGTGACGCGCGCGGGCGACTGGAGTATGAAGCAGCTGACCGGGAACACGGGGAACGTTGAGCTCGCCGGCAGGACCCTCGGCATCGTCGGCGTCGGTAACATCGGCCGGCGCGTCGCGAAGTTCGGGGGCGCCCTCGGCATGCGCGTCCTCGCGTACGACAAGTACGTGCCGGACGACGAGGTCCGGCGCCGGGGCGCGGAGCCGCAGAAGAGCCTCGAAGCGTTGCTGCCGCAGGCGGACGTTCTCACGTGCCACACGCCGCTCACGCCCGAGACGAAGCACATGATCAACGCGAAGACGCTCGGGCTCTTGAAGCGGGGCGCGATCTTCGTCAACACCTCGCGCGGCCCCGTGCAGGAGGAGCGCGCGCTCTTCGAGGCGCTCGCGCGCGGCCACCTCGCGGCCGCCGGCCTGGACGTGTTCGAGGAGGAGCCGACGCCGCTGGACAACCCGCTCCTGAACCTGCCCAACGTCGTGTGCTCGTCGCACGTCGCCGGCGTCACGCTCGAGGCGATCCGCGCGATGGCGACGCAGGTTTCGGGCGAGATGCTGCGCGTGCTGCGCGGCGAGCGGCCCCAGGTGCTCGTGAATCCCGAGGTGTGGGGGCACCTCGGGCAGAGGTAAAATGCGCCTATGCCCATCGACACGCGCCATCCCCGGGAGATCCGCCGGGACATCCGGCAGGGCAAGCTGACGGGCATCACCGCGGGCCTGGGGCAGAACTTCGTCCAGGCGAACCTCGCGGTGCTCCCCAAGGACCTGGCCTACGACTTCCTCGTCTTCTGCCAGCGCAACCCGCGGCCGTGCCCGCTGCTCGAAGTGACCGACGTGGGCTCGGCGGAGCCCGTGGGCGTCGCCCCGGGCGCGGACCTGCGCACCGACATCCCGAAGTACCGGATCTACAAGGACGGCGTCCTCGCCGACGAGGTGACCGACGCGACGCCCTACTGGCGTGACGACCTCGTCGCGTTCCTGCTCGGCTGCTCGTTCACCTTCGAGTGGGCGTTGCTCGAGGCGGGGATCCGGCTCTGGCACGTGGAGCAGGGAAGGAACGTCGCGATGTGGCAGACGTCCGTCCAGTGCCGGCCCGCGGGCGCCTTCCATGGCCCGATGGTCGTCTCGATGCGGCCGATCGCCTCCGAGCAGCTCTCGAAGGCCGTGACGGCGAGCGCGCGCTTCCCCGGCGCCCACGGCGCGCCAATTCACATCGGCGACCCCGCCGCGATCGGCATCAAGGACATCACCCGCCCCGACTGGGGCGACCCGCAGGAGTTCAGGCGGGGGGACGTGCCGGTCTTCTGGGCGTGCGGCGTCACGCCCCAGGCCGTCGCGCTCGCCTCGAAGCCGGCGTTCATGATCACGCACAGCCCGGGCCACATGTTCATCACCGACCTCCCGAACTCCGCCCTCGCGGCCCTGTAGCCGGTGAGGTTTTTGCCCGCGGGCGATCTCGCCGTCTGCGTCGAGCTCGGCGAGGAGATCAGCGTCGAGGTGAACACGCGCGTGCGCGCCCTCGAGTTCCTCATCCGGCAGAAGGGCCTCACGGGCGTGCTCGAGATGGTGCCGACGTTCCGGTCGCTCCTGGTCTACTACGATCCGCGCGAGGTCGGGTACGAGGCCGTCTGCGAGGCGATCGCGGAGCTGGTCCCGCAGGCCTCCGCGGCGACCCTGCCGCCATCGCGGAAGGTCGAGCTGCCGTGCTGCTACGACGCGGAGCTGGGGCTCGACCTCGAGGCGGCGGCCCGGCGGCTCGAGCTCCCGATCCCGGAGCTGGTCAGGCTCCACAGCGAGGCCGAATACCTCGTCTACTTCATCGGCTTCACGCCGGGCCTGCCGTACATGACGGGCATGCCCGAGCGGATCCACCTGCCGCGCCTCGAGACGCCGCGCACGAAGGTGCCGGCCCAGAGCGTCGGCATCGGCGGCATCCAGTGCTGCATCTACTCCGTGGACAGCCCGGGCGGCTA
>JACPCG010000115.1 GCA_016179925.1 Candidatus Rokuibacteriota bacterium
CCGCCAGCGGCTCCCAGTCCACCGCCACGCGCTCGGCGCCATCCCGGGCGGCCGCCGGCGTGTCGGCGATCACTATCGCGACGGCCTCACCCGCGAAGCGCGCCCGGTCGGCGGGCAACGGCGGATGCGGGGCGATGAAGAACGCCGAGCCGTCGCGGCTCCTGAGCGGGACTTCGTGTGGGTTCGACGGCACCGGACGGTGCGGGATCGGCCCGAGCCCATCGGCCGCGGCGTCGTTCCCGGTGAGCACCGCGAGCACCCCCGGCACCTTCGTGGCGCCGGCGGTGTCGATGTGCCGGAGGCGCGCATGGGCGTGCGGCGAGCGCACCATGCACGCGTAGGCCTGGCCCGGCAGGCTGAAGTCGTCGCTGTAACGCCCCTGGCCGGTGAGCAGGCGGGGGTCTTCCGTGCGACGAACCGGCTGGCCGAAGCCGTGGCGCGCGGCGCGGGTGCGGGAATCCAGGAATGACATCGTGGCCTCGGTTGGGGCATTCTACTGCCGATCGACTCCGCCGGTGAATCGCGCATCAAGAGAGGAGCGTCATATGACGAAGAAAAAGGGCACGGGGCTGCTGATGGTCTGGGCGGACGTCCCGGCGGAGAAGGAACCAGAATTCAACCGCTGGTACAACGAGGAGCACCTGGCCGAGCGACTCTCCGTGCCGGGGTTCTTGAGTGGAGCGCGGTACGAGGCGGTGAAGGGTGGACCGAAGCATCTCGCCTGTTACGAGCTGGACAGCGTCGCGGTGCTCGAGAGCGAGGCCTACAAGCGTGTCCAGGCTCACCCCACCGCCTGGACCCGGCGCTGCTCTCCCGAGGTCATCGGCAGCCCGTACATCCGTAACGTCTACACCCTGATCCACCCGAAGACCGTGACGCCGGAGGTGGCGCAGAGCGACATGGCGCCGGCCCTGCAGATCGGGCGCATGGACGTGCCACCCGAGATCGATGACGAGTTCAACACCTGGTACAACACCATCTACGTGCCCAACTACGAAACGGTTCCAGGCGTGATTCGCGGCCGGCGCTATCGAGCCGTGACCGGCACGCCCACGTATCTCACGCTCTACGAGTTCGAGCACCCCAGGGTGTCCGACAGCGCCGCGTGGACCGGCCAGCGGGACCTCTCACCGGTGACGCACCGCATACGACCCCACATGCGCCACGCCCCCGGCTCGCCCGGCATCTGGGTCAAGACGTTTCAGCTCTGAAGGCGCCCCGGGGTGGTTACTACTCACCAGCCCAGCCCGGTAAGAAACTTACCGTTCCCCGGCCCCCCTGCTTCTGCGAACTCCGACTTTCCAGCAGCTTGCGGATTTCCAGAAAAGTGGCATCGGCATTGCGACTCCGAGGGCTCCAGGGGATCGACATCAACATGAACACTGGACGGCAGGAAGCCCTCGAAGCCATCCTTGAGCGGCTTCTCACGAAGGCCCGGCGCTTCACGCGTGCCGAGGCAGGCACCATCTATCTGAGGCACGGAACCACGCTCCGGTTCACGGTCGTCCAGAACGACGTCCTCCACCAAAAGTTCGGCGAACACGAGATGCGGCGCCGCCTCCTGGCCGAGCCGCTGTCGATGAACGAACGGAGCTTGGCCGGCTACGCCAGCCTGAAGGGCCGGACCCTCAGCGTCCACGACGCGTACCGGATTCCCCGGAACCGGCCGTACCGTCTTGACCGCGCCTTCGACGAACGCAATGACTACCGAACCGTCTCGGTCTTCCTCGTTCCGATCCGCGATCAATCCAAGACCCTGCTCGGCGTCCTCCAGCTGATCAACGCGCTGGATTCGCGCGGCCGACCCGTGCCCTTCCGCCCACCCTACGGCTACGTGCAGCGCACGCTCGCCTCCTGCGCCGCCATGGCCATCCGCAAGTTCGCGACAACGGCCCAGGCGATGTCGGCAGGGGAGTCAAACGGGGCGAGTGGATCCGTGGACATCCGTCCCGTGGCGCCCATCGGTCGGCGACTCGGCGAACTCCTCACCGCGAGAGGGCTGATCACCCACGAAGAGCTCGGCAAAGCTCTCGACGAGCAGAAGCGGACCAAGGACAGTCTCAACGTGATCCTGGTCCGCATGGGTCTGATCGGCGAGGATCAGTTGGTCAAATTCCTGGCCCAGCAGTATGGCATCCGCGTCCTCGAGCTCTCGAGGACCGTGGACCCAGGCCTCATCCGTCTTGTCCCTGCCGGGGTCGCCAGGAAATACGAGCTGGTTCCGTTTGAGCGCTACGGCAACTCTTTGATCGTCGCCATGACCGATCCGACCAACCTCGCAGCCGTGGACGACGTTGCCTTCCTGACGCGCCTGAATGTGGTTCCCGGGATCGCGCCGCCCTCGCTCATCCGGAAAATCCTGGAGCAGTCCTACCCATGTGCGGCGACGCGGCACGACGAACAGCCAGGCGGGGTCCGGCAGCTCATCATCGTCGCCCGCAATCGCGCGGATCTCTACGAGCATCTCAAGCGAGCGTTCACCGGGAACGAGACGGTTCGCGTGCTCCTGGATCGGCGCGTCGTGGAGCGGCGGACGCGCTCCGCACCCTGCGCGCCTGAGCGGCGGGAGGGCGACCGACGCTCGTCTCTCGAGATCGACGGGCTCCTGCGCACGATCGGCTGGACCATCGTGCCCCAGGCTGTCCCGGAGAAGGATCGAGGTTCTGCCCGCTAACGTCAGCCGTCGGATTAGTCCCCAAGGGCAGAACGCACGCGGGGCAACACCTCGCGCGCCACGCGCGCCATGTAGCCGCGCTCGGCGTCGTCCGGCATCGTCGGGTTGGGGACCGGATGGAGGACGATGTAGTCGAAGGCCACCGGCGAGGTGCGGACCACGGCAAGCAGCTGCTCGGCGATGTCCGCGGGGCCTCCGCGCAGGCAGAAGGCGTCGGCGGCGGCCTGCGGCAGGAAGTCCACGACGCGGCCGCTCGCGTCCAGATCCGGGGCGTGGTGGAAGTCGGGCCAGACCTGGTGGCCGCGCTTGAGCGCTTCCGGGTCCGGCCCGGCCCAGTCGAGGCGGGGCGCTTCGAAGAGCATCGGCGAGTATTCGTAGTAGCCCGCCGCCATGGACTTGCCGATCGTCAGCGCGCGGCCGGCGTCCTCCACGAACACGGTGTGGAACACGGCCCCTACGCCGACCGCAGAGGGATCGCGTCCGGTGTCGGCGGCACCCGCGCGGATCGCCGCGACGGCCCGCGCGATGTTCGCGGGGTGCGTGCCCACGCGAATGAAGACGCCGTCGGCCACGCCCGCGGCCATGCGGAGGGTGCGCGGGCCGCCGGCGGCGATCCAGATCGGCACCGGCCGGTGGTGCGGCACGTGCGCCGGCCGGGCGGCGCCGACCTCGACGGCCGCGCCATCGAGCAGCGCCCGCATGAGGCGCGTGCTCGCCTCCAGCTCCGTGACGCGCGCCGGCCGCAGCCCCGCCAGCCGGACCGCGGTGTCGCCGATACCCCAGCCGAGTAGCGTCCGTCCAGGCGCCAGCTCGTCGATGGTGGCGATCGAGGAGGCGGTGACCGTGGGGTGGCGTGTCACCGGGTTCGCCAGGAGCGGCCCGAGCGTGATCCGCTCGGTCGCCCGCGCCGCCGCCGCCAGGAGCACGTACGTGTCCCGGCGGCGGAGCTGGGAGTCCGGCAGGAACGCCGCATCCCAGCCCAGGGTTTCGGCGCGCCGCACGTCGGCGGCGAACGCGTCGACCGAGCGGAAGTCGAACCGGTTCAGGCCGAAGCGGGGCCTCACGCGCCCCTCGCGCCCAGGCGCCGGCTCGCGAGGGCCGCGCCCTGCTTCAGCGAGCGGAGCTTGGCCCAGACGACGCTCTCGGCGCACATCTCCGAGCCGGCGAACGTGCCGAAGCCGCAGTCCGTCGACGCGATCACGCGGGTGCGGTCGCCGATCGCCTCGACGGCCTGGCCGATGCGGTCGGCCACGACCTCGGGATGCTCCACGTAGTTGGTGGTCGTGTCGATGACGCCGGGGAGGAAGAGCATCGCCTCCGGCAGCCGATGGCGCGCGACGACCTTGTACTCGTGCTGGTGGCGGGGGTTGGCGAGGGGGAGCGAGAGCGCGCCTACCTTCGCGCGGAGGATGATGGGCAGGACCGCCTCCAGGGCGACGTCGTGAACGTGCGGCCCGTCGTAGTTGCCCCAGCAGACGTGCAGCCGGATGCGATCTGTTGGAATTGCCGCCGTCGCCTGGTTGATGGCCTCCACGTGGAGCTCCACGGCCCGCTGGAACCCGTCCAGGGATTCGTGCTGGAAGAAGCGGGCGCGCTCCATGGCGAGGTCGGGGCAGTCGAGCTGCAGCACGAGGCCCCGCGCGTGGATCAGCTCGTACTCCTTACGCATCTCCCGCGCCAGCGCCATGACGTACCGCTCGTGGGAGTCGTAGTAGGCGTTCAAGAGCACGGTCGCGATGGTGCCGGGTGAGGCGGCCGTCATGAAGCGCTCGACGAACGGCGTCGGGGCCGCCTCGGCGCAGCGCAAGAACAGATCGCACTCCCGCGCGGCCTCGCTCAGGTCGTCGTAGCGAACCTCGGCGACGGCCTGGGGCGCGTCGGCGATTCGCGCGGCCGCCCGGCGGCGCAGCTCCAGCATGGCGGCGTAGTCGGGGAACTCGGTCATGTCGCGCGCCGGCAGGCGCTGGCTCCGGCCGCCGAACCCCCGCATCCGCCGCGCGACGTAGGTCGAGAACCCGGCGCGCGGCTGCTCGCCGTCGTTGCCGACGTCGATGCCGGCCTCGAGCTGCTTGGCGACGACGGCCCGCACGGCCGCCTCCACCTGGCGCTCCAGCTCGCGCTCGTCGATCGGCTCACCGCGGTCCTGCCGGACGAGCAGGTCCCGCAGGACGGGGTTGCGCGGCACGCTGCCGACGTGGGTGATGAGGAGGCGTTCGTCGCTCTTGCGCATGGGGCCCTGGTCGGTCAAGGATCTTAGCGCAAGAAAGGAGCGGCCATGATCACCAAGTTCGCCACCGTCTACCCCGGCCACGTGGATCTCCCCGACATGGGGCAGATGGCCACGCCGGCCAACGAGCGGCGCTTCCCCAACGAGCACCTGGCGACGGTCTTCGCCAAGACGGAGGCCGTGGCGCGGGTGATGGACGGGCTGGGCTATCACGCGATCTGGCTGGCCGAGCACCACTTCCAGCACGAGGGCTACGAGTGCCTCCCGAACATCCTCATGGCGGCGGTGCATCTCGCCCACGTGACGCCGCGGATCCGCATCGGCTGCGGCTTCAACATCACGCCCATGTGGCATCCGCTGCGCCTCGCCGAGGACTTCGCCACCGCCGACATCCTGACGCGCGGCCGGGTGATCTTCGGCGTGGGCCGGGGGTACCACACCCGCGAGGTGGAGACCTTCGGCGCGCCCATGCTCGACGCCGAGGCCAACCGCGAGCTGTTCGAGGAGCAGGTCGAGATCGTCCTCAAGGCCTTCAACGAGGAGTCGTTCTCCCATCAGGGCAAGCACTACACGCTGCCGCCGGCCGTCCCCTACCGCGGCTACGAGCTGCGCGAGCTCACGCTGGTCCCGCGCCCCACCCACCGGCCCGTGGAGTGCTGGCAGCCCATCGTGAGTGCGAGCCCGCGCGGGCTCGACTTCATGGTGCGCCACGGCATCAAGGGCGTCATCGGCGGCGGCGCCGCGACCATGGCCGAGGGCCCGATCCACGCCTACCGCGAGGCCGCGGCCCGCGCCGGCCGAAATCTCGCGTTGGGCCAGGATCTCTGCCTCGGCATCTTCTTCTATCTGGCCGAGACCCGCGAGAAGGCCATCCGCGAGATCACGCCCTTCTACGAGGAGCACGTCAAGATGTTCGCCCCGCTGGGGTTCGTGCCGGGGATCACGCCCGCCCAGGTCGCGGCGGCCGCGCGTCGCGGCGGCTGGGGCGCCGCCGGCGTCCCCAGCGTCGAGCACTACATGAAGACGGGCGCGTGGTTCGCGGGCCCGCCCGAGGAGCTCGTCGCCCACCTCAAGGATCTCGAGTCGCGCTACCCGGGCCTGCAGCACGTCAACATGAGCATCAGCATGGGCACGCCCAAGGCCGTCATGCTCGAGCAGCTCGGGTGGTTCGCCAGGGAGGTCATGCCCGCGTTCAAGACGGGTGGTCAGTAGGAGCGGGCGAGTCCGGGGTAGGATGCTCC
>JACPCG010000116.1 GCA_016179925.1 Candidatus Rokuibacteriota bacterium
TGTGCGCCGACAGCTCGGCGATCTCATCACCCAGCTGATCCAGCTCTGCGGCGGGCTCCGGGCGGGTGGGAATGTCGGGCGTGCTGGGTTCCATGGGTGCGTCCCCCTTCTTTTGGAAGGACTCTACACCCGGGTTTTCGCGTCGCCGTGGAGCCTCCAGGACGGGCGATCGCGGCGCGGTCCATGATTTTTCGAGGTGCGCCCGGCCTTGCGGGCCTCGCCGGGCCAGGGCGCGCCGCTGAGGCGGCATTGGCGAGGGACTGCCGGGACGCGGCCAGTCCTCATGCTGAAAGTTGTCAAGCGAAATCTTTCGTGAGCCAGCGCTCAGCGCGGGCAGGGTGCTCCCGCAGCACGCGCTCGTCGATGTCCGCACCCCAGCCGGGCGCGTCGGTGAGCCGGATGCGCCCGTCGCGCATGGGATGACACTTTCACGGGGCAGTTACCCCATGACATTTTCATGTAGCAGCAGCGGACGCAACGGGGCTTCTTGACGGATGTTCGCTGTGCCGATAGGGTGATACCGCGATGGCACGACTGGTCACGACGAAGCTGCGTTTCTCCGAGGAAGCCTACCGCGAGCTCCGGCTGAAGGCAGAGCGGCGGGGCGTGTCGCTGGCGACCCTCGTGCGTGAAGCCGTCGACCAGTACCTCGGCCGCGGCGACGCGGGGAGGGGACTCGTGCTCGGCGGCGACCCGGCGGATCGAATCATCGGCGCGGTGATCGGCACGGCCGACGACGAGTCTGTCCACCACGATCACTACCTCTACCGGTGGCCGAAGAAGACCGCAGCACCCCGGGCCGGCCGGCTCAGCTCTGGACGACGGTGACGATGAGGCCGATGGAGGCCAGGACGTTGCCGACGCGGACGCATTCGGCCTCGGGGCCGATCTTCACGACGGCCTTGCCGGTGTTGTGGACCTGCCAGGCGATCTCCCACCCCTCGCTCTCGCTGCACGCGATCGCCTTCTGAAGCTGTTTCACGACCTGCTCGAAGGTGTGACAGTCGCAGTTGTGGAGGATCGTCATCCAGGGCGGGGCGACGGCCTCCTCGACGACGTCCTCGATGCCGGGCGCGGGACGGACCTGGGACGGGACCTCGATCTCCGCGCTCATCGCGCTTAAGTCTACCCCTTGATCTCCTTCAGGAGCTCGCGGGCGATGAGGAACTTCATGATCTCGTCGGAGCCGGCGCCGATCCGCATGAGGCGCGAGTTCCGGAAGATGCCCTGGATCGGGAAGTCGGTCGTGTAGCCGATGCCGCCCAGCACCTGCATGGCGTGGTCCACGATCTTCCACACGGCCTCGGCCGCGAAGAGCTTGGTCACCGCCGACTCCCGCTGGGCGGGCAGTCCCGCCTCGATCATCTTGGCCGTGCGGTAGATGAGCTGGCGCGCCGCGTCGAGGTAGGTGTACATCTCGGCGAGCTTGAAGGAGACGCCCTCGAACATGGCGATCGGCTGCTTGAACTGCACGCGCTTGGTCGAGTACTCCGCGGCGATCTCGAGGCATCGGCGGGCGCCGCCGAGCGAGGCCATGCAGTAGGTGACGCGCTCGGTGTCGAGCTCGTCCATCAACACGTGGTAGCCGCCGCCGAGCGGGCCGAGGAGATTCTCCTTCGGGATGTCCACGTCATCGAACTCGATCAGCGCGTTGTCCATCCAGTCGGCCATGATGACCTCGTCGAGCTGGCGCACGACCCGCACGCCGGGATGGTCCATGGGCACGATGAAGGTGGACATGCCCTTGTGGGGATGCGTCCCCCGGTCGGTGATCGCGAAGAGCGTCAGGGAGTCCGCGAGGCCGCCGCCCGTGATGAAGCGCTTCTGGCCGTTGATGACCCAGCGGTCGCCTTTGAGGACCGCCGTCGTCTGCATGCGCGAGGTATCGCTGCCGATCTGGGGCTCGGTGATCGCGATCGCCGCCAGCTCCTCGCCGGCCAGGCGCGGCGGAATATGCCGCTTCTTCTGCGCGTCGGTGCCATAGCGGAGAATCGAGATGGTTCCCAGCGTCAGCGACACCGACCGGATCGTGTCCGCCGGATGCCCGGCCGCCGCCAGCTCCTCGTCCACGATGCACTCGGCGACGACGCCGCGGCCGTTGCCGCCGTAGGCTTCCGGGAAGAGCGCGCCGGTCAGTCCCGCCTCGCCGGCGAGCTTCAGGTACGCCTTCGCGATCTCGCGCAGCAGGCGCCGGCGCTCGGGGCCGGCCTCGTGCTTCGCCTTGATCTCCTCGACGCGGCGGTGCGCGTCCGCCGCCTTCGGCAGGATCTCGTGCTGGGCGAAGGCGCGGGCCTCGTGCATGAGCCGCTGCTCGGCGGGCGTGTAGAGGTGCACCTGGCCGCTCGACACCGACCAGCCGCCGGGCATCGTCATGTCGTGGAGCGTGATCGAACGGAACAGCTCGGGATCGACGGTCATGGACTCACCTCGTGGGCGGAAGCCCGAAGACGCCGGACGCGCGCAGGGCGGCGATCCGGTCGGGGGCATAGTGGAGGAGCTCGCGCAGGATCGCCTCGGTGTGCTCGCCCAGGCGCGGGGCGGGCGCGGGTTTCTCGATCGCGCCGGCGGTCTTGATGGGCGAGGCGACTTCGCGGAGCGCGCCGAAGACCGGGTGCTCGACCGTGAGGAGCATCTCGCGCTCGCGCACCTGCTCGTCCTCCAGCGCCTGCCGCATCGAGTTCACGGGGGCGCACGGCACGCGCCCCTGGAGGCGGCGCAACCAGTCGGACGTCGTGCGCTCGAGGAAGCGCGGCTTCAGGATCGCGAGGAGGGCCGCCTTGTGGGCGAGGCGGTCGGCGATGGTGGCGAAGCGGGAGTCGGTGCGGAGCGCCGGCAGTTCGAGCGCGTCCACGAGACTTTCCCAGAACTTCTCCTTGTTGCAGAAGACGACGATCCAGCCGTCGCGCGTCCGGAAATTCTGGGCCGGGACGAGGGCCTGGTGGCCGGAGTCTTCCACCCGTTGAGGCTCCCAGCCGCGGTTGAGCTGCCAGATCGCGAAGTAGGAGAGCATGCTGACCGCCGTGTCCATGAGCGACACGTCCAGATCGCGCCCCCGGCCGCTCCGCTGGGCGTCCCAGAGCCCGATCATGAGGCCGAGCACCGAGACATAGCCCCCCGCGAAGTCGATCACCGAGACGCCGCACTTGCCCGGCGGCCCGTCGGGCTCGCCGGTGATCGCCATGTACCCCGCGTAGCCCTGGATCAGGTAGTCGTAGGCCGGCTCGGCGGCCCGCGGGCCCGTCAGGCCGAAGCCCGAGAGCGAGCAGCAGACGATCGCCGGGTTGACCGCGCCGAGTGTCGCGTAGGTGAGTCCGAGCTTCGCCGGCAGATCGCCACGCAGGTTGTTGTAGACCGCGTGCGAGACGCGGACCAGATCGTGGAGCACCGGCCGGGCGTCCGGATGGCGCAGGTCGAGCGCCAGCGACTTCTTGCCGCGGTTGAAGGACTGGAAGTAGAGCGAGTCGCCGTCGGCCTGCCAGGGCGGCACGTAGCGCGAGATGTCGCCGCCGACCGTGGGGTCCTCGATCTTGATGACCTCGGCGCCGAGGTCGGCGAGCACCTGCGTGCCGAAGGGGCCCGCGCCGAACTGGGAGACGGCGACGATGCGAAGACCGTCGAGGGGCGCGCGTGTCATACCGGCAGCCGTCCCTCTCCCAGTGTCGGGTGGTTCTTCTTCGGGACGAGCGCCTTGCGCCGGAAGGTCATGACGACCTCGCCCCGCTGGTTGGTGACGCGCGTCTCCACGGCGACGACGCCGCGGTCGCCCTGCGCGGACTCCTTCGTGTCGAGGATATCCGTCTCGGCATAGAGCGTGTCCCCGATGAACGTCGGCCGATCGTGGGTGATCCGTTCGATCTCGAGATTCGCAATCGCCTTGCCTGAAATGTCCGCAACCGTCATTCCGATGCCGATGGAGAACACCAGCGGGCCGAGCACCAGGCGCTGCTTGTGCTGCGTGTACTTCTCCGCGTAGTGGGCGTCCGAGTGGACCGGGTGCTGGTTCATCGTCAGGAGCGCGAACCACGTGCAGTCCGCCTCGCTGATCGTCCGCCCGGGCCAGTGCTTCAGCACCTGGCCCACCGTGAACTCCTCGAAGTAGCGTCCGTAGGCCATGCGAGTCTCTCCGCCGGTCGTCAGGGTCGCGGGGCGGTCTCGAAGGGCCGCCGCTCGCGCTGCGTCGCCTCCATGATGGTCGAGGCCGCGTCGAACAGGTAGCGGACTTTCTGGTCCGGCGCGGCCTGGGCGGCCGCCCACGCGAGGACGCCGCTCGTGTCGCCCCGCTTGGCCTGCTCGATGAGAATGCGGAACCCGGTCGCGTCCCGCAGCGACCGATCGGGAATCGCCGAGGCCGTCTGCCGCGCACCGGCGAGGTCGCCCGCCTCCGCCTGGCCTACCGCGATGTCCGCCGCGAGGCGGAGCCGATCGCCCTCCCTCGGTGCCGCGCCCGCGGTCGAGAGCGCAGCGGCGCCATCGCCCGCGCGAGTCTGAGCCAACGCGATCGCCCGCCGGGCCAGATTCATGTCGTTCCCGTCGGGCATGGTCCCGGCCGTTCGGAGCGCGCCGGCGAAGTCTCCCGCCTTCGCCTGCGCTTCGACGATGCCCCTGAGGGCGGCGCTCCTGAGGTTCGCGTGCGGCAGGCGCCCGGCCGTCAGGAGCGCGCCGGTGACGTCCCCGGCCTGGGCCTGGGCGATCGCGACGTCGCGGATCGCGGCCAGCCGTCTCGGCTCGCCCTGGATCGAGGCGATCGTTTGGAGCGCCGCCGGGAGATCGCCCGCCGTCGCCTGGGCGGCGGCGATCCTGCCGAGCGTGCGATCCCGCGAGTGCGGATCCACGATCGGGACGGCGCTCTGGAGCGCGCCCTTCACGTCGCCGCGCTCCGCCCAGGCCTCCGCGATCGCGGGCCAGATGTTCGCGTCGGGGATGACCCGGAAGGCGGCCACCGTGGTCTCGTCAACGCCCTTCGCGTCGCCCAACCGCGCGTAGGCCACGGCGACGTCGCGGAACGTGTCGAGCTTTGCGGTCGGATTCTCCAGGAGCGCGGCGGTGCGGAGGGCGCCCTCGAGGTCCCCCGTGTCGCGCTGGACCATCGCGATCTCGCGCAGCGTGGCGTTCCGCCACCCCGGGCTCTGGATCGCCGTCGCGGTCTTGACGGCCGCGCTCGCGTCCCGCGCTCTCGCCTGCGCGGCGGCGACCAGCGCCATCGTCTTCGCCGTGTCCGCGCCCTTCACCTGCTCGATGGTTCGGAGGATTCCGGCGGCGTCGCCCGCGGCCGCCTGGCCTTGGGCCAGACGTAAGAGCCCCATGGCCTTGAGCCCCGGGGACCGAAGGGCGGCGACCGTCTTGCGGGCGCCGTCGGCGTCGCCCGCCCGCGCCTGAAGCTCCGCGATGTTCATGAGGTAAGCGGCCTGCGTGACGGCGTTCTCGATCGCCGGCGCCTCCCGGCTCGCCCGCGCGAGCAGCGTGCGGACGGCTGCGAGGGCCGGCGGCGCGCCCGGGGGCGGTCCCTGCGCAGGCGCGGGCGGCGGCGGCGCGTCCGGGGGCGATCCCTGCGCGGGCGCGGGCGCCGGCGCCGCGAGGAGCACCAGGAGCGCGGCGACGACACACCCCCTACGCATGGTTCTCCGCCGGCATCAGCAGGAGCTGGGCCGCGTCGCGGTAGTAGCGCTCGATGGGGAACTCCGCCGTGTAGCCGTAGCCTCCGTGGATCCGCATGGACTCGAGCGCGACCTCGTACGCGGTCTCCGCCGCATAGCTCCTCGCCCTGGCGAGCCGGTCGTCGCCCAGCCCGCGCTCGGCCGCCTCGTACGTGAGCAGCCGCGCCGCCGTCGTCCTCGTCGCCATGTCGGCGAGCTTGAGCTGGATCGCCTGGTGCTGGCCGATCGGCTTGCCGAAGGCCGTCCGCTGCCGGGAATAGCGGAGGGCGGCCTCGAACGCCGCCTGGGCGACGCCAATCGCGCTCGCCGCCACGCCGAGCCGGACCATCGCGCGCGCCGCGTTGAGATGGACGGCGGCGCGGCCGGCGACGCCGCCGAGGACGTTCCGCGCCTCCACGCGCGCCGCGGTGAAGACGAGCGCCGAATGCTCGAGGCCGCGAAGCCCGAGCGTGCCGACGGG
>JACPCG010000117.1:0-7586 GCA_016179925.1 Candidatus Rokuibacteriota bacterium
CCACCCACGGATGAAGCCGGCCTCGCGGACCCCGCTACAATGAAGCTCAAGCCCGCGGTCATCGTCCACTACCACGAGGTCGGCCTGAAGCGGGGCAACCGCCCGCTGTTTCTCCGCCACCTCGCCCGGAACCTCGCGCGGGCCACGGCCGACCTCGGGCCGGTGAACCTGCGCCAGCTCTCGGGCCGCATCCTGCTGGACCTCGACGACCACCCGGCGCCCGAGACGGTCCGGGACCGCGCGCTCCGTGTGTGCGGCGTCGCGAGCGCCGCCGTCGCCTACCGCGTCCCGTCCAACGTCGACGCGATGAAGGCGGTCGTCGGCCGGCTCGTCGAGGGGCGCGCGTTCGCGTCCTTCCGGATCAGCGCGCGTCGGGCGTTCAAGACGTACCCCTTGACGAGCGTCGAGCTCAACCACCAGCTCGGCGCGTTCGTCCTCGAGCGCGCTCCCGGCGCGCGGGTGGACCTCCACAACGCCGAGCTCGAGATCCACGTCGAGGTGATGCCCGCCGAGACGTTCGTCTACGTGGACCGCCTCGCGGGCCCGGGCGGTCTGCCCGTCGGCGCCTCGGGCACCGTCGCCGCCCTCCTGTCCGGCGGGATCGACTCGCCGGTGGCCGCCTGGCGGATGATGAAGCGCGGCTGCCGCGTCCTCTTCGTCCACTTCCACAGCGTGCCCTACCTGCCGGCGACCTCACAGGCGAAGGCGCGGGCGCTGGTCGAACGGCTCACGGCGTGGCAGTACGAGTCGCGCCTGCTGCTGGTGCCGTTCGGCGAGATCCAGCGCGAGATCGTCCTGACGGTCCCGCCCCCGGCGCGGGTCGTCGTCTACCGGCGGTTCATGGTGCGCATCGCCGAGGCTCTCGGGCGCGAACGCGGCGCGCTCGCGCTCGCGACGGGCGAGAGCCTCGGCCAGGTCGCCTCCCAGACGCTCGAGAACATCGCCCGGATCAACGAGGCGGCGACGCTGCCGATCCTCAGGCCGCTCATCGGCATGGACAAGCTCGAGATCACCGGGGAGGCCAGGCGGCTCGGGACCTTCGAGATCTCGATCGAGCCCGACCAGGACTGCTGCACGCTCTTCACGCCCCGGCACCCTGCAACACGCATGTCGTCCGAAGAGGTCGGGGCGGCCGAGGCACGCCTGGACATCCCGGGCCTCGTCGCCCAGGGGTGCGCCGGCGCCGCGGTGGAGGTCTTCGAATTCCCGGCAGGCACCCGCGCCGCGGTCGTCTGAGTGGGCGCCTCGCTCGGCTGGCCCTGCGCCGTCGCCGCGGACGGCCAGCGCATCCCGATCTGAGGGGGAAGATGAGCCAGGCCGGCAGGAACGAGGCATCTCACGTCAAGCCCGCCGGCCCGAACAGCCGCCAGTCGGGCATGGCCCACACGCCCGGGGCGAGCGGTTCTACCTCGCGGCCGCGCGTGACGACGAGGCCGAGGCGCCAGGCGTCCCGCGCGACGCCGCGCACGGCCAGGGCGCCGAGCACCTCGGCGAGGGGGCGGGCGTCGGTGCGGTGCGCGCGCTGGCTGGCCTTGACCTCGATGGCCAGCAGGCGGTCGGGAGCATGAACGACGAGATCGACCTCGCGCCCGGCGTGGGTGCGGAAGAAGTGGAGGGACGGCGGCTCCGGCTGCCAGGAGGACCAGCGGAGCACCTCGTCGAGGACGGCCGTCTCGACGAGGGCGCCGTTCCCCGCGCCCTCCTGGTCGGCCAGGAGGCGAGCGAGCGCGGGGTCCGTCCAGTAGAGCTTGGGGCTCTTCACGAGCCGCGCGGTGACTGTCGGGAGGAGCGGGCGCAGGAGGACCACCTGGTACGAGATCTCCAGGAACCGGACATACCGCTTGACGGTGTTGACGGCGACGCCGAGCTCGCGGGCGACCTCGGAGTAGGAGAGAAGCCGGGCCGTGCGCGCGGCCAGGAGGTTCTGGGCCAGCGCGAACTGGTCGAGGTCGGCCACGCGCCCGAGATCGGCCAGATCGCGCTCGAGGTACGTCCGCCGGAAGTCGCGGAGCCACGCGCGCCGGTCCTCGCCCGTCATCGGCTCGAGCGCGGGATAGCCGCCCCACCGGAAATGCTCCTCAGCTCGCGCGCGCCACAGGCGCGCCTCGTCGGCGGACGGCGGCGAATCGGCCAGGCGGCGGACGGCAGCCTCGCCCTCCTGCCAGATCAGGTCGAGGCCGGAGAGCGGGGCCTGCGGCCCCTCGACGCGCTCGACGAGCCCGAGGGGCCAGAGTTCCAGCAGCGCGGCGCGCCCCGCGAGGGTCTCGCGGATCTGCCGGAGCAGGAGCACCTGCGCGGAGCCCAGCATGAGGAAGCGACGTCCCTCGCCGCGGTCGGCGAGCAGCTTCACGGCGTCGAGCAGCGCCGGCTGCTTCTGCACTTCGTCGAGCACGACGAGGCGCGAGCCGTGATCCAGCCGGCGTACCGGGTCGGCGCCGAGGCGGAGGCGCTCGTCGGGGTCATCGAGCGAGAAGTAGACGAGCGTGTCGCCTTCGGCCGGCAGGAGGTTCCGGACGAGCGTCGTCTTGCCCGTCTGGCGGGCGCCCGTGAGGACCGTGATGGGCCGGGAGGACAGCCGGCGGCGAAGCAGATCGATCAGGCGGCGCGGGTGCAGAGTCATGCGAAGAAATGGTTTCAGCATCACTGCAAGATTTCAAGGGAAATTTGCAGCCGGAGGTTCGGACTATGCCGGAAGGCGAGGACGTGTGGGCGAGTGGTGACGCCTATGAACCGTACGTCGGCCGCTGGAGCCGTCTCGTCGGCCGCGAGTTCGTCGCCTGGCTCGGACAGCCTGCCGGGCTGCGTTGGCTCGACGTCGGCTGCGGGACGGGCGCGTTGAGTCAGATCATTCTCGAGCGCGCGGCTCCGCGCGAGGTCGTCGGCGTCGATGCTTCCGAAGGCTACGTCGCCCACGCCCGCGCTCATCTGAGCGATCCGCGCGGGCACTTCCGCGTCGGGGACGCGCAAGCGTTGCCCCTCCCCGATGCCGCGTTCGACGCTGTCGTGTGCGGGCTGGTCCTCAACTTCGTTCCCGACAAGCCGCGGGCGCTCCGTGAGATGAGACGGGTGGTGAGGGGTGGGGGCACGGTGGCGGCGTACGTGTGGGACTACTCCGGCGAGATGCAGTTGATGCGCCATTTCTGGGACGCGGCCGTGGCGCTCGATCCGGCCGCTCTCGAGCTCGACGAGGGCCGGCGGTTTCCCATCTGCAAGCCGGACGCGCTGGCCGAACTGTTCCGGCAGAGCGGCCTCGGCGAAGTCGAGACCCGCGCGGTCGACGTCCCGACCGTCTTCAGGGACTTCGACGACTACTGGACCCCGTTCCTCGGAGGTCAAGCGCCGGCGCCGGGCTACTGCATGTCGCTCACCGAGGAACGCCGCGCGGCCCTTCGTGAGCGCATTCGAGCAGCCCTTCCACGCGCCGCCGACGGCCGCATCCCCTTGGTCGCCCGGGCGTGGGCCGTGAAGGGCCTGAACCCCGAGATGTAGGTAGCTTGACACGGGTAACCCCCTACCGATATGGTGGGCGCGTATGACGGCGATCGCCCTCGGCGCTGACCATGCCGGGTTCCCCCTCAAGGAAGAGCTGAAATCGTGGCTGATCGGGCGGGGGTACGAGGTCGTCGACTGCGGGACGCAGTCCTCCGAGTCTGTGGACTACCCCGACTACGCCGCCGCGGTCGCCGGCGCCGTCACGGCGGGCAAGGCCGGGCGCGGCGTGCTCGTCTGCGGCTCCGGGATCGGCATGGCGATCGCTGCGAACAAGGTTCCGGGCATCCGCGCGGCGGCTTGCACCGACGCCTACACCGCGCGGCTCTCCCGCGAGCACAACGACACGAACGTCCTCGCCCTCGGTGCCAGGATCACCGCGCGCGACTCGGCGATCGAAATCTTGGAAGTGTGGCTCGCGGCGGCGTTCGCCGGCGGCCGGCACGCCCAGCGCGTGGACAAGGTCGTCGCGATCGAACGCGGTGAGGGGCCGGCCGCCGGGCGCGGAGGCGCCGATGCTCCGCCTCGCTGACGTCGATCCCGACGTCGCCAAGGCGCTCCGCGAGGAGGCGCAGCGGCAGCACCGGAACCTCGAGCTGATCGCCTCCGAGAACTTCGTCTCCGAGGCGGTGCTCGAAGCCGCGGGCTCGGTGCTGACCAACAAGTACGCCGAAGGGTATCCCGGGCGGCGGTACTACGGCGGCTGCGAGATCGTGGACGTCGTCGAGGACCTGGCGATCGCGCGGGCGAAGGAGCTCTTCGGCGCCCCGCACGCCAACGTCCAGCCGCACTCGGGCGCCCAGGCGAACATGGCCGTCTACTTCACCCTGCTGAAGCCCGGCGACATCGTGCTGGGCCCGAACCTCTCGCACGGCGGCCACCTGACGGCCGGCAGCCCGGTCAACTACTCGGGGAAGTTCTACACGATCGTCGCCTACGGCGTCAGGAAGGACACCGAGCTGATCGATCTCGACCAGGTGCGCGATCTGGCCCGCCAGCACCGGCCGAAGCTGATCATCGCCGGCGGGTCGGCGTTCCCGCGGGCGATCGACTTCGCGCCGTTCGGCGAGATCGCGCGCGAGGTGGGCGCCCACCTCATGGCCGACATCGCCCATCCGGCGGGCCTCGTGGCGGCGGGGCTCCATCCCTCGCCCGTCGGCATCGCCGACTTCGTCACCACCACGACGCACAAGACGCTGCGCGGGCCGCGCGGCGGGATGATCATGTGCGCCGCCCAGTACGCCCAGGCGCTCGACAAGACCGTGATGCCCGGGGTGCAGGGCGGGCCCCTCATGCACGTGATCGCCGCCAAGGCGGTCGCATTCAAGGAGGCCCTCCAGCCCGCGTGGCGTGACTACCAGAGGCAGATCGTGAAGAACGCCAAGGCGCTCGCCGAGGCGCTCCTGGCCCGCGGCCACCGGCTCGTGTCGGGCGGCACCGACACCCACCTCCTGCTGGTGGACCTGACGAACCGCAAGATCACCGGCAAGGACGCGCAGGAAGCGCTCGACCGCGCGTGGATCACCGTGAACAAGAACACGATCCCCTTCGAGACGAAGAGCCCGATGGTCACCAGCGGGGTCCGCCTCGGGACGCCAGCCGTCACGACGCGGGGAATGCGCGAGGCCGAGATGGTCGAGATCGCGGGTCTGATCGATCGCGTGCTGTCGAACCTCGGGTCCGCGTCGGTGGAAGCCCGGGTGCGCGACGAGGTCCAGGAGCTGACGAACCGCTTCCCGCTCTATCCGGAGCGGAGGGCGTGAGAGGGGGGCCGGGCCGGTGAAATGCCCGTTTTGCGGCCACACTGAGGATCGCGTCGTCGACTCCCGGGTCGGGCGCGACGGCGAGTTCATCCGCCGCCGGCGCGAGTGCCTGAAGTGCCACCGGCGCTACACGACGTACGAGTACATCGAGGACGTGCTCCCGCACGTCGTCAAGCGCGACGGGCGCCGCGAGCCCTTCGACCGGCAGAAACTCCGCGGCTCGATCCTGAAAGCCTGCGAGAAGCGCTCCGTCGGTGTGCAGGCGGTGGACGACGTCGTCGTGGAGATCGAGGCGCAGCTCCACGAGCGCGCCGAGAAGGAGATCTCCAGTGAGGAGCTGGGCCGGATCGTGATGGAGCACCTGCAGCGGCTCGATCCGGTCGCCTACGTGCGCTTTGCCTCCGTGTACCGGAAGTTCAAGGACGTCGGGCAGTTCGTGGAGGAGGTCAAGGGGCTCCAGCGGGACGACAAGGCGAAGCCGGCGGCCGCCGCCAAGCCGAAGGTGGTCGCCAAGACGAAGTAACTCCAACAGACGGTTCGGCCCTGCCGCAGTGGGAGCGCGACAGGGCCGAGCGCCGCATGGGCGCTTACTTCTTTTTCTTCTTCTTCGTCGCCTTCTTCTTCACCCGTTCACCTCCTTCGCCGGCGCGATTTCGACCGGTCCTCCTGGTCGGCATGCTAGTGAGAGGGTTCGGGCGTGTCAAGCGAAAAATCCCAATATCTAGGGGGTGTCGGGGAGCCCGGTCACCAGATGTAGGGGGAGACGCCGTCCCGGGGGATCGTTGACATCGCCCGGCCAGCGATGTAGCGTGGGCGAAATCGGCTTGTGTTTGTCGAGCCGAAATCGACGCATCTGCACATCTACAGCCGCGTCTGCATCCCCCGGCTCGGCTCGGTGCTTCTCGCGACCATCATGCGGGGCAAGGGCTACGACGTCAGGGTCTACATCGAGGACATCCAGGCGATCGACATGCAGGAGGTCCTGTCGGCCGACCTCGTGGCGATCTCGGCGATCACCTCGACGGCCCCTCAGTCCTACCGGCTCGCCGACACGGTGAGGGAGGCCGGCGGGATCGTCGTCATCGGCGGCACCCACACGAGCTTCCTCCCCGAGGAAGGGCTCGTGCACGCCGACTACGTGGTCCGTGGCGAGGGCGAGTTCGCGTTCCAGGAGCTCGTGGACGCGATCCAGGCGGGCGCGGGCTGGGAGAAGATCCAGAACCTCTCGTACATCGCCGACGGCCGCGCGGTCCACAACCCGGAGCGCCCGAAGATCCCCAACCTCGACGTCAACCCGATCGCGGACTACACCCTGATCGAGGGCTGGAAGCCCGGCGGGGTCGTCTCGATCGCCACCTCGCGCGGCTGCCCGTTCTCCTGCACGTTCTGCTCGGTGCCCGGCATGTACGGCCACGCGTTCCGGACGCACTCGGTCGAGCGCGTGCTCCAGGAGCTCGAGGTCCACAAGGCCAACCTCTACACGTTCTTCGCCGACGACATCTTCACGGCCAACAAGAAGCGCGTGAAGGAGCTGCTGCGCGGCATGATCGCGCGCGGGCTCACGCCGCAGTGGGGCGCCCAGGTGCGGACGGAGACCGTGGACGACCCCGAGCTGCTCCAGCTCATGCGCGACTCGAACTGCTTCAACGTCTACGTCGGCTTCGAGTCGATAAATCCGAGAACGCTCAAGCTCTTCAACAAGAAGCAGGACCTCGGCAAGATCGAGCGCTCGATCGAGCGGTTCCACGCGCACAACATCAAGATCCACGGCATGTTCGTGGTCGGGTCGGACGAGGACGATCTCCAGACCCTCGACGCCACCGCGAAGTTCGCCCTGAAGCACGACATCGACTCGGTCCAGTTCATGATCCTGACGCCGATCCCGGGCTCGCCCGACTACGACACGCTCTACGCCCACGGCGACAAGTACGTCATCAGCAAGAACTGGCAGTTCTACGACGGCCACCACGTCGTCCACCAGCCGCGGAGGCTCTCGCCCTACGAGCTCCAGATGGGCGCGATCCGGGCGATGGAGAAGTTCTACTCGTGGCGCGGCATCGCCCAGAAGCTCTGGAAGCGGGACGTGTACTACGCCACCATCCGCTACTGGGGCAAGAAGATGCTCCGCGAGTGGTGGAAGGACGACGAGAACCGGCAGCACGTGGCGTGGCTCCGGTCGCAGCTCTACGCGGACGCGGCCGCCCTCGGCCACGGCGCCGTGAAGACCGTCGGGCTCCCGGCCCTCCTGCTCCAGGACTCGGTCGGCCGGCTGCTCGAGCGCTTCCTCGGCGAGCTGGGCGTGACGGTGGTGCCGCTCGCCGAGGCGGCCGCCGA
>JACPCG010000117.1:7636-14301 GCA_016179925.1 Candidatus Rokuibacteriota bacterium
ATCGTCAAGCGCGCGGCCAAGGAGCGGGAAGAGTTCCACGCGAGCCTCGCCGCGGTCACCGCGGCGCTCCACACCCGCTGGGAGCAGCTTCCGAAGGTGAGCTTCCCGCTCGTGGACGGGCAGGGGCCGGTGTTCGAGCCGTTCGCGAAGATCGGGTTGCTCTTCACCCAGAACCTCGACCGCATCCGCGACGCCTACAAGAACGCCGGCATCGCCGAGGGGTTGTGGGAGGCCGCGTAGAGGCGTTCGGCGCGTCGGAGTGGCCGCCGTTCGAGCGCCGGCTTCGCCGGCGCCACCGGTTCTGGGGGAGGTTTCGGAGGGGGCCGTCGAGGCCCCCTCCGACGAAAGAACGCCGGCATCGCCGAGGGGTTGTGGGAGGCCGCGTAGGCTAGCTGGGGACCTTGGGCTCCTGGACCGATGACGGCTTGCGGGCGTGGCGCCGCCGCACGAACTCCTCGTTGAGGGGCACGCCCTTCTTGCACAGCGGGCACTGTTCGGGATCGTAGGTCGGGAAGTCACGGCTCACGAGGCTGAACACCGGCATGCCGGAGAGCTCGACCGAGGTGCGCCGCCAGAGACAGCCGACGCCCACCACCTGAGCCCCGAGCTGCTCGACGAGGTTGATCAAGAGATTCAACGTCGAGCCGGTGCTGACGAGATCCTCGACCAGGAGGACCTTCGAACCACGTCGGATGAGCCGCTGGAACTCGACCGGCAGCGTGACGCGGCGCTTGCCGCCGGAGAGCCCCTTCGCGCCGTACACGACGATCGGCCGGGAGGGGTGGGCGCGCGCCACGCAGTGGGAAAGGACGAGGGCTCCGGGCCCCGTGGACAGCACCACGTCCACCGGCCACTGGGCGAAGTGCTTGGCGATGACGGCCCCGAGCCCCTCCGTGAACGAGGGCTCGGTCGTCACCAGGGTCTTCTCGATGTACTCCGTCGTGTGCTGGCCCGAGGGCAGGAGGACGTGATCGTTGGCGTGGTAGGCGCCGGTCCGCTTGAGGATCTCGAGATGGATCTTCTCGCGGACCTCGACCTCCACCGCAGTGGGATCTTTTTTCGGCGCGGCGCTCATCCCGTTCCTCCCCGGCGCATTATCGCATTTTAGCTGCTAAACTGCGCGTATGCGCGTGCTCGCCGTGGAGACCTCGACGCTCGCGGGCGGCGCCGCGATCCTCGACGGCGACCGCGTCGTCGGGCAGTACCTCCTCGACGTCAGCGTCACCCATTCGGAGCGGCTCATGGTCGCGATCGACCGGCTGCTCGGCGACGCGGGCTGGACGCCGCGCGACCTCGACGGGCTCGCTGTCGCGATCGGGCCCGGCTCGTTCACGGGCTTGCGCATCGGTCTCAGCACGGTCAAGGGGCTGGCCCTCGCGCTCTCGATCCCGGTCGCCGGAGTTCCGACGCTCGACGCGATGGCGGCGACGGTCCCGTTCGCGGCGCTGCCGGTGTGCCCCGTGCTCGACGCGCGGAAGCGCGAGGTCTACGCCTCGCTCTACCGCTGGGACGGCCAGACGATGTGCCGGGAGTGGGACTATCTCGCCCTGGCGCCGGACGAGCTCGCCCGGCGGCTCGCCGAGCCGGTGATCCTCCTGGGGGACGCGGCGCGCGCGATCCGCACGGAGCACGCGCGACTGGCGCCCCCGACGCATCGGGCGCCGTCGCCTGCCTGCGTGGGGCTGCTCGGGAGCGCGCGGCTCCGGGCCGGCGAGACGGTGGCGCCGGCCGCCCTCGTGCCCATCTACCTCCGGCCGTCCGAGGCCGAGCTGAAGCGCCGTGCCGTCGCGGTCCGTTGACCCGATGCGCCCCGAGGACCTTGACGAGATCCTCGCGATCGAGCGCGCGTCGTTCTCCATGCCCTGGTCGCGCGGGGCGTTCCTCTACGAGATGCAGCAGAACCGGGTCGCGCGCTGCTGGGTCATGCACGAGGACGGGCGCGTGCTCGGCTACCTCTGCCTCTGGGAGATCGCCGACGAGCTCCACATCACGAACATCGCCGTCCAGCCGACCTACCGCCGCCAGGGGATCGGCCGGACCCTGCTCCGGGGCGTCCTCGAGGACGCCCGGCAGCGGAAGCTCCGGCTGGTGGTCCTCGAGGTGCGCCCGAGCAACACCGAGGCGCGGACGCTCTACGAGACCTTCGGGTTCCGGGTCATCGGCCGCCGTCGGGGATACTACTACGACACCGGGGAGGATGCCCTGGTGATGGAGGCCGACCTCCAGACCGCCGAGCCGGGAACCCGGGCGTAGGGTCCGGCGTTTGTCGACGGATCGCCCCAAGGAGGACCTCAAGTGAAGCGCCCGGTCGCGTTGTTTCTCTTCGCCCTCTTCTCCGCTGCGGCGCTGGTGCCGGCCGCCGCCGATCCGGTCCAGTTCAAGCTGTTGCCGAACTACTCCCGCGCGACCTTCAAGACCGACGCGCCGCTGGAGACGATCGTCGGGAACTCGGTTGCCGGGGGTTTGAGCGGAACGCTCACGGTGGATCCGGCGAAGCCTCAGAGCGCCGTCGGGTCCATCCGGGTCGACATGTCCACGGTGAAGACGGGCATCGACAAGCGCGACGCTGACATGCTGGACCCGCGGTTCCTGGATGTCGCCGCCAGCGAGGCGAACAAGTTCGTCACCTTCGAGGTCAAGTCGGTGGAGATCGCCGGAGCCCTCGAACCCGACAAGGCCATGCCGGCCCGGGTGAGCGGGATCCTGACGATCAAGCAGAAGCCTGTCAGCGTCGTGGCCCAGGCCCTCGTGACCTGGGTGAAGCTCGGGGCCGAGCATGCCGAGGCCCAGAAGCGCTTCGGGTTCACCCCAGACAACATCAAGGTCCGTGCGAAGCTGGCGACGACCTTCACCGACCACGGCATGCAGGTGCCCCAGCTCCTCTTCTTGAAGGTCTCGAACGAGATCCAGCTCGAGACCGATCTGACGTTCGTCCGCCAGTAGGCTCCCGCCGCGGGTATTATTACGACCCTGGGAGGACGGGGAACCTCGGACCACCCCCGTCGGTTTGGCAGCTAAGCTGTGGGATGCCGTTCGATCCTCGATCTGGGGAGGAATTCATGAAACGACTTGGGAGCGTTCTGACGATGGCCGTGCTGGGGCTGTCGGTGACGGCGTCGGGCGCCGGCGCCTGGAGCGGGGGGCCGCTGTTCGACGTGACCGATTGGGACCCCAAGTGCGCGGTTTGCCACTCGTCGGTGGGCCGGGAGCAGCTCCGTCTCGAGCCCGCGGCGTTTGCCAATGCCGTGATCTTCGAGAACCGGCACTACAAGGTGATCGAAGACGGGACCGGCGCGTATCAGACCGTGTCCCCCGCCGACCGCCAGAAGCTCCTCGCCGACGTCAAGGTCGTGGACCAGAACGCCTCCGTGACCATCAGCGTGCCGGAGAGCGTGAGGGCGGGCCAGGAGCTACAGATCACCGCGACCGTCAGGGCTGGCAATAACGTCGTCGGTGTCGCGCTGGTGGACTCGGATCTCCGTCGCCAGGGGCGGTCGATCCAGGGTGAGGGCTGGGTGATCGTGGGCGCGCCGAAGGTCTGGGGGAGCGACGGCAAGGAGCAGACCAAGTGGGTGGACAGCCGCGGCGCCGGGCTCAGGAAGAACATCAACTCCGCGCTCATCTTCGACCAGAAGGCCGACCTCGCCGCCAAGCAGTTTGCCGGCGGCAAGGCCACCTGGACGGTGAAGGCGCCGCAGGAGCCCGGAACCTACTCGGTGACGGCCGTCATGTACTACGGCACCGAGAAGGCTTCACCGGTCGGCAGCGTGACGACGCCGACGGGCGCTGTGCTGCCGAGGGGCGGCCTGTTCGGCGCGTCAGGGCGGGTCATGTTCGCCAAGCCCGTCACGGTCACCGTCCGCTAGGACGAAACGCAGGGGGGCTCCGCCATCGCTCGCCCACGCCTCGTGCGGCTCACGCTGTGGGCGGGGGGCGGTGTCGGGGCCCTCGTCCTCGCGGGCCTCTTCCTGGCCGGGCTGGCGGTCAAAGAGCTCGACAACCGTTTCTGCGTCGCCTGCCATCTCCACGACGAGAAGCTCGAGCGCCTGACGGCCACCGCGCCGAGCGACCTGGCCGGATTCCATTACCACCGCGACGCCTCCGTCGGCTGCATCGCCTGCCACGGCGGCGCCGAGCCGGTCATGCGCGCGAAGGTCTGGACGGTCGCGGCGTTCGACACGGTGAAGTTCCTCGCCGGCGCTCCTCAAGCCGACTGCGCGCGCCGCGACGACTCCACCGGCGAGGCCGGCCGCGCCTGCGCCGGCGTCAGCCGGGGATCCGAACGTCGAGATGTCTGCCGACCTGCACGCGGAGCGGGGCGTCAGCGACAAGTACCACGGGATCCGCGATCACGACACGGCGAACGTTCGGTGCGTCCGCTGCCACACCTCGCACACCACGGACAGTGACGCGAAGAGCCGATTCATCTCCCAGGCCACGGTGCGACCCGCCTGCCGGGAGTGCCACAAGGAGATGCTGGGAGCCCTCGGCGCCGTCAGGTGACGACGCCGAGAGCGACGCTGAGCGCGAGCGTGGCGGCGCCGAGCCAGCGGGCGCGGCGCAGAGCCAGGAGCGTGACGAGGCCGACCGCCGGGTGGAACAGCGCGAGGCCGACGAGGGCGAGGCGCTCGAGCCACACGCGGTCCATCGCCTGGCTCATGGTATCACCCGGTTGCTGTGGTTGACCTCAGCCGCCCGTGGTAGGGTGTGTCGCCGTGGTGTGGCGCAGAGAAATCTCCGGGAGGTTGTCCTCCGGGTCTCCAACGAATTCCGGCTCGACGTCGACCTGATCCTGACCCGCGTTCGGGGCGCCTCGCGGGCCCGGGTGCTACAATTTCTTCCTGCATGATCTCGAGCCCTCCGTACCCGCCTGCCGATGGCTGACCCGAAGACCGAGTCGCTGATCGAGCGCATGCTGGCGGGCGACCGCCTGGCGCTCGCGCGGCTCATCACCCAGGTCGAGAACCGCACCGACGCGGTGCCCGCGATCATGCGGGCGGTCTACCCGCGCGCCCACGGCGCCTACGTCGCCGGCGTCACCGGGCCGCCCGGCGCGGGCAAGTCCACCGTCGTGGACCGGCTGACCGCGCTCCTCCGCGCCGAGGACCAGACGGTCGGCGTGGTGGCGGTGGACCCCTCCAGCCCGTTCACCGGGGGCGCCGTGCTCGGTGACCGCATCCGCATGCAGGCCCACGCGCTGGACGCCGGCGTCTTCATCCGCAGCATGGCGACGCGCGGCTCGCTCGGCGGGCTCGCCCGCGCGACGGGCGACGTCATCAAGCTCCTCGCCGCCGCCGGCTACGCGTGGGTGCTGATCGAGACCGTCGGCGTCGGCCAGACCGAGCTCGACATCATGAAGCTCGCCGACACGACCGTCGTCGTGCTCGTGCCCGAGTCGGGCGACGCGATCCAGACGATGAAGGCGGGCCTCATGGAGGCCGCCGACGTCTTCCTCGTGAACAAGGCCGACCGGCCCGGGGCGCCCGCGCTCATGGCCGAGCTCAAGTTCGCCGCGCATCTCCACTACACGAGCGCCGCCTCGCCGAAGGACATCGACTGGGAGATCCCCGTGCTCTCGGCGGAGGCGCAGAACAACGTCGGGGTGAAGGAGCTCCTCGCGGAGATCCGGCGCCACCGCGCCACGCTCGAGGCGGCCGGCGCACTGGCGGCGCGCCGCCGCGCCCGGCGCGGCGAGGAGCTGAAGAGCCTGCTCCTGGACGAGTTCAGGGCGGCGCTCGAGACACGTCTGGCCTCCGGCGAGCTGGCGCAGGCGTGCCAGGAGGTGATGGACGGCCACCTCGACCCCTATTCGGCGGCGCGGGAGGCCCTCGCATTGCTCGGCCTGCGCGCCCGACCCGGGGCGCAGCCTTGACAGCCGAGGACCCGTTGCGCACCATGGGCTGGCGCCGCCCGCACGTCCACCTCTGAGCGGACTGGACTGGAGGTCGTCCGAGATGTTGCCGCCGCACCAGTGGTACGGAGTCGTCCCCGGCTGGCTCATCTTCTACGCGCTGATCGTCGTCGCGGTCGGCTTGTTCGCGCGGCGCGTGGCGTATCTCGTCCGGATCATGCTCAAGGGCCAGCCCGCGGCTCGATGGGACAACGTCCCGGCGCGGCTCCAGGCCGTGCTCGTGTTCGTGTTGGGCCAGCTCCGGCTCTTCCGGAACGATTTCTGGCCCGGCCTCATGCACGCCACGATCTTCTGGGGCTTCCTGGTCCTCACCGTCGGCACCGTGGAGTTCTTCGGCCAGGGAGTGACGGAGGCGTTCTTCCTGCCCGGGCTGTCCCACACCGCGCCGTACCTGGTCGTGCAGGACGTCTTCTCCCTGGCCGTCATCCTCGCCGTGGCCTACGCCGCCTTCCGCCGATTGGTGACCAGGCCCCTGCGGCTCACCCTCTCCACGGAGGGGCTCGTCATCCTGCTGCTGATCGCTGCCCTGATGGTGACCGACCTCCTCGCTGACGCCGGGCGAATGCACGTGGCGCCGTCCCCGGCGGACCGCTGGGCCTTCGCCTCGAGCCTGCTGGCCGGGTTCCTGGCGGGCGCGCCGGAGGCAGCCGTCCAAGGGATCTTCCATCTGGCCTGGTGGAGCCACGCCGTGATCCTGGTCGGGTTCCTGGTGTGGCTGCCGTACTCCAAGCACCTGCACATCATGGCCGCGCCC
>JACPCG010000118.1 GCA_016179925.1 Candidatus Rokuibacteriota bacterium
GGGCTGCGCGCCATCGCCGACGAGTACCGGCGGGGCTTCATCCGCGAGCGCGTCCACGGCCGGATCAAGAAGCTCGTCGTGATCGCCGTCAATGCGCGCACCGCGCCCCGCGAGGACCTCGACAGGAAGGAACGGCCGCCCGGGCTCGCGGCGGTGGCGTTCAAGACGGCGACGATCGCCATGGACAACTACTCCTTCGAGAGCGTCGAGCTGATGCGCGAGCTCAGCGAGGAGCGGGAGCGGGCCCAGCGCGTGCGGCGCGACTGTCAGGCGCAGATCGACGCGCGATGCCCCGGGAAGCCTCCGCTCGATCCGCTGGCCGGCGGCGACCTCGAGAGCTACGTGATCGAGATCAACTTCGACGGCGTCCCGGATCCGGTGGAACGGGAGTGCTTCCTCGGGCTCCCGACGAGCTTCTCCCTGCCCCGTGACCAGGTGACGGCGCTCGCCGAGGTCGCGGGGGAGCTGCTCGACAGCCATCCCAGGTTCCAGGCGCTCCTCCGCGCGCTCGGCCTCGAGCCCGCCGCCGTCAAGTCCCCGCCGCGCGCCGCGCGCTGCCGCCCCGATTGACACCCACGAACGCGACTCCTATGATCGGCGCCACATCGCCGGCGCCAGGGAGGGTTCTCATGGCCATCACGGTGCTCGAGCTCCACCACCACGGGATCCGCGTCGGCCAGACCGAAGCCGACGCCGACCGCGCGCTGCAGTTCTACCGCGACGTGCTCGGCCTCTCGCCCGATCCGGGACGACCGCACATCCCGACGATCCCGGGCTACTGGATGGACGTCGGCGGCAAGGCGCAGATCCATCTCATGGGCGTGAACGGCCAGTCGAAGTTCGCGCAGGGGCCGGGAAAAGACCCCGCCTCCCCGCACGTCGCGCTCGCGGTGCCCGACATCCAGGACGCGCGGCGCGAGCTCGACCGGCTCGGCGTGTCGTACTGGGTCTCCGAGGGGATCGTCGGTCCCCAGTCGCAGCAGATCTTCATGCACGATCCCGCGGGCAACATGATCGAGCTGCACCAGGTCGGCACCTGCCGCTGCGACAGCACGAAGCGGAGCCACACCGCCGCGAAGATGAGCTGACGATGGCGCTCACGTCCGAGCAAGCGCACGTCGTCGAACGGGTCGCCCGGCTCACGCGCGAGCGCATCGCCCCGCGCGCTGCCGCGTACGACCAGGCCGGCCAGAACCCGGTCGAGAGCTGGCGCGACCTCTGGCGGGAGGGCTATCTCGCCGCCGCGATCCCGCCGGCCTGGGGCGGGCTCGGTCTCGACATGCCGACGTACGTCGGGGTGATTCGCACGATCGCCCAGGGCTGCGCCAACACGGCGATGACGCTCCACATGCACTCGACCGTCATGCGCTTCATCGACGCGCTGGGGACGGACGCCCAGAAGCGACGCTACTTCGACGAGGTCGTGCGCTCGGGCCGGCTCTTCGGAAGCTGGGGCAGCGAGCCCGCGGTGAGCCTCTCGCGGACGTTCCTCATGGAGACCGCGATCCGCCGCGCCGACGGCGATGGCTGGATCATCGACGGCGTCAAGCACTTCTGCACGATGGCGCTCGGCGCGTCCTACTACCTGGTCTGGTGCGCGCTCGATGGCGAGGCCGACATGGGCAAGGCGCTGCTCCTGGCGCTCGTCCCGGCGGAGGCGCCGGGCATCGCGACCGACGGCAAGTGGAACACGCTCGGGATGCGCGCCACCTACAGCCCCTCCGTCACGTTCACCCGCGCCCGGGTCGGCGGGGACGCGACGCTCGGCCGGCCGGGCTCCGCGATCCAGGTCGGCGTGGTCGAGAGCTTCGGCCTCGGGTACGCGGCGATCTACGTCGGCGTCGCCGAGGCCGCGCTCGCCTTCGCGGTGGACTACGCGCGCACGCGCGTCGTGAAGCCCGACAACGTCGCGGTCGCCCAGGACCCGACGGTGCAGCGCCACATCGGCGAGCTCGACGTGGAACTCCACGCCGCGCGGCTCGTCCTCGAGGCGGGCGCCGCACGATGGGAGGGCGCCGACATGCTCGAGCGCGGCCTGCTGGCGAACCGGGCGAAGTACCTCGCCACCGAAGCCGGGCTCCACGTGACGTCGAAGGTCATCCAGGTCGTGGGCGGGCGCGGCGCCTACAAGGATTACCTCGCCGAGCGCGCCTTCCGTGACGTGCGGACGGCGACGCTCATGCCGCCGACGATCGACCGGATGCTCGAGGCGATCGGCAAGAGCGCGCTCGGCCTCCAGGAGGGGCGTAGGGCCGCGGGGCGCACCGGGCGGGCTCGGGGCGGGGGCCCGTGGAGACGGACGGTGGCACGAGGAGAGCGGCCTCGGGAGGCTAGACGCCGAGGAAGCGCTGCTGGATCGCGGGCTCGCGCCGGAGCGCGTCCGGCGTGCCCTCGAACTGGATCCGTCCCTGGTCCATGACGTAGAGGCGGTGCGAGAGCGCGAGCGCCACCTCGAGCGTCTGCTCGACGAGCAGGATCGTCGTGCCGCGCCGGCTGATCTCGCCGAGGATGTGCGTGAGGCTCTGGACCAGGAGCGGCGCCAGGCCCTCCGTCGGCTCGTCCACCAGCATGAGCTTCGGGCGCGCGACGAGCCCGCGCGCGATCGCGAGCATCTGCTGCTCGCCGCCGGAGAGGAAGCGCCCCTTGTGCGCGATGCGCTCGCGCAGGCGCGGGAAGAACTCGAAGACCTCGTCGAAACTCTCGGCGCCGTTGCCCCGGCGCGCGCCGAGCCGGCCGAGTCGGAGGTTCTCGAGCACGGTGAGGTTGGGCAGCACGCGGCGCTCCTCGGGCACCCAGGCGATCCCGCGGCGGGCGATCTCGTGCGGGCCGCGCTGGGTGATGTCCTCGCCCACGAAGCAGATGCGGCCGCGCCGGGGCGGCGCGAGCCCGATGATCGAGCGGAGCGTCGTGGTCTTGCCCGCGCCGTTCCTGCCGATGAGCGTGATCACCTCGCCCTCCCCGACGGCGATCGAGACGCCCTGCAGGATGTGCGCCTCACCGTAGTAGGTGTGGACATTCTCGAGGGTGAGCATCGGCGACGTCACTGCTTCGCTCCCAGGTAGGTGCGCTGGACGACGTCGTTCGCGCGGATCTCCTCCGGCGTGCCGTCCGCGAGCACCTGGCCCTGGTGGAGGACCGTGATGCGGTCCGAGATCTTCATGACGACCTTCATCTTGTGCTCGACCAGCACGATCGTCCGCCCCGCCGCGAGCTCGCGGATCAGCACCATCGTCTCGTCGGTCTCCTCCGGGCTCATGCCCGCGGTGGGCTCGTCGAGGAGGAGGAGCACGGGCTCGGCCGCGAGCGCGATCGCGAGCTCGAGGTGGCGCTTCTCACCGTGGGAGAGGTGCGCGGCGAGGAGCGCCGCCTTCCCGGTGAGCCCCATCGTCTCCAGGAGCGCCGCCGCCCGGGCGCGCGCGTCCGTGAGCGCGTCGGTGCGGGACCAGAAGTTGAACGAGCGGCCGTAGCCCTGCGCGGCCACGCGGACGTTTTCGAGCACGGAGAGATGCGGGAAGACGTTCGTGATCTGGTACGACTTCGCGATGCCGAGGCGCGAGACGGTGTGCTGCGCCAGCCCCGTGACGTCGTGCCCGCGGAACCAGATGCGGCCGCCGGTCGGCGCCACCTCGCCGGAGATCAGGCGGAAGAGCGTCGTCTTGCCCGCGCCGTTCGGGCCGATGATCGAGCGCAGCTCGCCCTCGTTCACGGTGAGGGAGACGCGATCGACCGCGAGCAGGCTCCCGTAGCTCCTCGTGAGCTGCTCCGTGCGGAGCAGCGCGGTGGAGGTCATGAGCGCGTCAGTATCACGCCGGGTTTCGGCGTGTCAAGGCGAGGCCCCTGTGCTATCTTCCCGCCAGCCCGACGCGCTCAGCTCGGAGGTGGCGATGCTGCCGTTCAAGCCAGGAGCGCCCGCCCGATGACGGGCCTGCGCGGCCGGCTGCTCCTGCTCGTCCTCTTCGCGATCGTCCCCGCCTTCGCGTTGATGATCTACACCGCGTACGAGCAGCGGCGCGTCGCCGAGGTGGAGGCCGAGGAGGACGCGCTCCGCTTCGCCCGCTTCGTCTCCGCCGCGCAGGACAACCTGATCGAGGGTGCCCGCGTGCTCCTCAAGGCGCTCGCCCAGACGTCGGAGGTGCGGGGCGCGGATGCGCAGGCCTGCCGGGCGCTGCTGCGCCGGATGCTCCGCGAGCACGGCCGCTACGCGAACCTCGGCGCGGTGCGGCCGACCGGCGACGTCTTCTGCAGCGGCGAGCCGCTCGCCGGCGCCGTCAACCTGGCCGACCGCGCCTGGTTCCGGCGCGCCGCCGCGACGCGCGACTTCGCGATCGGCGGGTTCGTCGTGGACCCGATCACCCGCCAGGCCGCGCTGGACCTCGCGCAGCCGGTCCTCGAGACGACCGGCAGTGTGCGCGCCGTGGTCTTCGCGTCGCTCGACCTCGGCTGGCTCAACCGCGCCGCCTCCGCCGCCGGAACGCAGCTGCCGCCGGGCTCGAGCCTGACCCTGATCGACCGCGGCGGCACGATCCTCCTCCGCTCGCCCGCGCCCGAGGAGTGGGTCGGGAAGACGGCGGCGCACGTCGCCATCATCAAGCAGATGCTGGCCGAGCAGCATGGGATCACCACGGCACGGGACCTCGACGGCAGCGCGCGCCTCTTCGGCTTCACCCCGTTCGGGCGCGGCTCCGACCTCTACGTCGGCATCGGGCTGCCGCAGGACGCCGCCTACGGCCCGCCGCGCCGCGTCCTCGCGCGCAACCTCGCGGGCCTCGGCCTGATCGCGCTGGCCACGCTGCTCGCCGCGTGGGCCGGCGCGGAGCTCTTCGTCCTGCGCCAGGTGCGCGCGCTCGCGGGGGCGACGCGGGCGCTCGCGGCCGGCGACCTCGCCGCGCGCGCCGGCGCGCAGCGCGTGGCGGGCGAGCTCTCGGAGCTCGCGCGGGCCTTCGACGACATGGCCGCGGAGCTCCAGCGACGCGAGGAGGCGCTCGCGGCGTCGGAGAAGCGCTACCGCCTGCTCTTCGACCGGAGCGTCACGGGCATCTGCCGCACGCGGGCCGACGGCGTGATCCTCGACTGCAACGACTCGTACGCCCGGATGCTCGGGTTCGGGTCGCGGGAGGAGTTGGTCGGACGGAACGCGGGCGAGTTCTACCTGGATCGGGCGGACCGTGAGCGCTGGATGCGGCTCCTCGAGCCCGAAGGCGCCGTCGCGAACTTCGAAGCGCCCCTCCGCCGCGCCGACGGCAGCGAGATCTGGGTGCTCATGAACATCGCCGAGGCGCTCGAGGCCGGCGAGACGCGCTTCGAGGAGCACGTCCTCGACATCACCGACCGCCGGCGCACCGAGGACGTGCGGCGGCAGGCGGCGACGCTCCGCTCGGTGGCGACGCTGGCGACGGCGGCGAGCCACGAGATCAACAATCCGCTCGGCGTGGTCAAGGGCCACCTCCAGCTCCTGGTCCGGGAGGCCGCCGTGGCGCGCCCGGCGCGTGACCGTATCGAGTCCGCGCTGCGCGCCTGCGAGGCCATCCAGGAGATCGTGACGCGCATGGCCCACATCACCCGGCTCGAGACCGCCGAGCAGTCGCCGAACCTGCCGCCGATGCTCGATCTCCGGAAGTCGAGCGACGACGAGCCGCGCTGACCTGGCGGCGTCAGGCGCGGATCCGGCTCGTGCAGCGCCGGGCGTTGCAGCGGCAGCGGAAGCGCAGGAGCGGCCGGTACAGCGTGTCGTCCGGGTTCAGCGCCGGCCGGTAATCGCAAGTGATCTCCTCGCCCTTCCGGATCGGCCGGAGCGCCACGCAGGTGAGCGCGTGCTCGCCCCTGAGGTCGCCCGCGTTCGGCGCGCACGAGTGGTTGACGTAGAACCCCAGCCCGATCGCCCGGCGGCTCGACGGCGCCAGGTAGTACCCGTACTCGATGTAGAAGCAGAAGCGCCGGAACGACGGCGGAAACGCCTTCACCCGGCGATACGGCAGCACCAGCCCGCCCGAGATCGTCAGGATCTCGCCCTTCGCGATCGCGCGGGTGGCGAAGACGCCGACCTCGCGCCGGTTGATCCGGCGGAGGGCGAGCTTCGGGCTGTGGTACGAGTCGCTCACGAAGGGCACGGCGCCTCCGTCAGCGCGCGATCCGCCGCGCCCACTCCTGCCACTGGTCCCAACGCGGGAAGTGGATCCCGAAGAGCAGCAGCGAGAGGACGAGGAAGAAGTAGAAGTCCACCGCGCTGCCGGCGACGACGAAGAGGACGACGGCGGCGGACCGGGCCGCGAGGAATCGGGCCTTGACGATCCGGATGAGGACCGCGTCGGCCACGGCGAGCCCGACGAAGGCGTAGCGGAGAACCTCCCACCGCGGGAAGCGGGCGAATCCCTCGAACGGCGCGAATCGGGCCCGGATCATCTCGACGACGGCGGCGTAGGCCAGGAGTGAGGCGATCATGGCGGCGCCGATCGTGCGGCTGATGCGGTAATGCCGGGCGAGGTCGCCCATCGGGATCTCCCGCCGAGAAGGTAAGATAACGCGGTGCTGAATTCAATTCGCGCCGACGCGTCCCCGCCCAAGTCCCTGGCGCCCTTCCGCTAGCCCGGGTTACTCATGATCGCCGCGCGCACGGGTCGGACGGTGGCGCACGGTGAGCGGCCTCGGGGAGGGGTCGACGAGACCCGTCCCCGCCGCGTGGCCGCGGGCCCCGCGCGCCGGATGGAGCCCAGCCGCGACGGGCCGCGCGGCCGCCGACCGCGTGGTCGAGCGACCCCTCCCCGAGGCCGCTCGCCTCGTGCCACCCGCCGTCTCCACGGCCGCGCTGAAGAATCCGAGCTAGGACGGCGCGCCCGGGGCGCGCGCCGGGACGGCGTGCTCGCGGAGCCACGCCTCGACGCGCGCCCGAAGCGCCTCCCGCTCGCCGGCGCCGAGCCCGTCCGGGTCGAAGCGGTAGCGGTAGTGGAGCGCGACGATCGCCGGCAGCGGCGCGGTCGCCGGCCGCGGTGCGCCCGCTTCCTCGAGCCGCCGAACCCACGCGGACGCCGGCTCAGACGGTCGGCGCCCGAGCCCGCAGCGCTCGAGCTCGCGCTCGATCAGGTAGAACTCCGAGTCCTCGCCGGGACGCGGCGGGCGCGGCGCGGCGCGTGCCGCGTTCCCTCCCCCGGCGCCGACGCGCCCGCGCCGGTAGAGGCGCCACCCGAGGAGCACGAGCAGCGGGACGAGCAACCAGCCGAGGTAGTCCGCGGGACCGCCCTCGCCCTGGCCGTAGCGCCAGCGGGAGAAGAGGAACTCGCCCCAGGCCCAGAGGTCGGCGACCGGCTGGAGCAGCCACGCCGTGTCCTCCTCGCTCACCCACTCTGGCGGCGTCGTGTCGAGGTCGCGCCAGGCCCCGTCCACCCACGCGAGCGTCCACGAGTGGGCGTGCCGGGCGCGCACCACCCAGCGCCGCTCGAGCGCGCTCCACTCCTGCACGGAGTAGCCGACGCCGTAGCGCGCCGGGACGCCGGCCGCGCGGAGCAGAAGGACGGTTGCCGTCGCGAAGTACTCACAGTGGCCCGACCGCCGGCGCAGGAGGAAGTCCTCGAGCGGCGTCGCCCCGACCGGACGGCCGCGCTGGTAGAGCGAGTAGCGGAAGTTCTGGCGGAAGAACGCCCGAACCGCCCCGACCCGCTCCGCCGGGGTCTTTGCGGCGAGGCCGAGCTCGGCCGCGATCCGTACCAGCACCGGCCCCTCACGGGTCGGGACGCCGAGGTCCGAGGCGTTCGGCGGGGCGTCGAGCACCGACTCCGGGCCGAAGCGCGCGCGGTAGTTGACCAGGCCCAAGCCCTCGTCCACCTTGACCGCGCCGAGCGGGTTCCGGCTCACGCCCACGACCGCGAGCTTCTCGACCTCGGACGTGCCGTTCGGCAGCGCGAGCACGCCCCGGCCCCGGTGGAGATAGGCGGAGACGGCGATGGTCGCCGCCGCGCGGCGTCCCCCGGCGAACTTCCACGTCTCGCCGTCCGCCTCGGCGTGCACGACCGAGAACGGGGCGCCCACCGCGAACCACGCCTCCAAGTTGTAGACGTTGTAGCTCGCCTCGCGCAGGAGGATCGGCATCTGGCTCGCCGCGTCCGGCTCCACGCGCAGCAGGATCCGGTCGGAGAGCTTGAGCTGGCCGAGGTGGCCGATCGCCGTGCTCGACCGGAACGGATCGGTGT
>JACPCG010000119.1 GCA_016179925.1 Candidatus Rokuibacteriota bacterium
TGCCGCGTGGTCGAGCCGCCCCCCAGCCCGCGGGGCCCCTCGCCGGACCCGCCACCCGCGAGCTCCGATCCAGCCACGGGATCTCGCAGGGCGAGGAGCGAGGCGGGCACGATCCACAACGCGACGGCGGCGGCGAGGCAGCGGAAGGCCGCGCGCCAGCCCAACTGATCTACGAGGAGTTGCGTGAGCGGGACGACGAGGAAGATCCCCACGCCGATGCCGGCGGACGTGATCCCGAGCGCCGCACCGACGCGCCGTGGGAACCAGCGCTGCACGAGGATCACCGCCGGCACCCAACCCGCGCAGGCCACGCCCGCGGCGGTCACGACGCCGAAGGCGACGTAGAGGTGCCATGGCCGTTCCACCGCGCCGTCGAGCCAGAGGGCGGCGGCGAGTGTGAGCCCGCCCGCGAGGAAGAGCCGGCGCGGGCCGACGCGGTCCGCGAGCCAGCCGAGCGGGGGCGCCAGCACCCCGTGCACCAGGACGAACACGGAGAACGCACCCGCCACGAGCGACCGGCTCCAGCCGAACTCCCGCAGGAGGGCGACGAGGAAGACGCTGTAGGCGTACCACACGCCGTACGAGAGCCCGAGCGTGACGAACGTGACGGCGATCGAGCGCGCGCCGGGAGAGGCGAATGCCCTCACATCGCGGGCTCGCCCGCGGAGACGGCGATGCACTGGCCCGAGATGTTGCGGGCGAGGTCGCTGCAGAGGAAGACGGCGAGCGCCGCGATGTCCTCGGAGGTCACCATGCGCTTGAGCGGCGCCCGCTCGACGAGCGCCTTCCGCATCTCCTCGACCGGCACCCCACGCACCGAGGCCTGGCCGGCGATGACGCGATCGATGCGGTCGCCCTCGACGGCGCCGGGGGCGATGGCGTTCACGGTGATGTTGTGCGGCGCCAGCTCGAGCGCCATGCCGTACGTCATCCCCACCTGCCCCGCCTTGGCCGAGCAGTAGCCGATGCGGTAGGCGAGACCGCGGCGCCCGGCCACGGACGAGATGTTGACGATCGCCCCGCGCCCGGCGCGGATCATCTCGGGCACCACGAAGCGGATGCAGAGATAGGACGTGGTGAGGCAGGAGTTGATCGTGTAGAACCAGTCCTCCGTCGTGTACTCCTGCACGGGCTTGGTCGGGCCCCCGTCGCCGGCGTTGTTCACCAGCGTATCGAGCCTGCCGAAGGCCCGGACGCCGGCTTCCACGACGCGCCGGACATCGTCCTCGTGGGAGACGTCGGCGACAACGGAGACCGCACGCCCACCGTCCTTCACGATGGCCGTGACCGTTTCCTCCACCAGCGCCGCCGACCGCGCCGCGCAGACGACGCTCGCCCCTTCCTTCGCGAACAGCCGGCTCATGACCCGGCCGATGCCCTTGCTCGCACCGGTGATGACCGCAACCCTTCCCTCCAGCGAGCCCTTCATGTCTCTCTCCTACCTGAGCGCGTTTTCGATGACCGGCAGCGCGAAGTAGACGGCGAAGGCGGCGGAGGCGGCATAGACCATCCAGTGGACGCGGCCGCCCTTGCCGTTGAGGAGCTTGATGGCCGTCCAGGTCACGAACCCGGCGCCGATCCCGTTGGTGATGGACCAAGTGAACGGCATCACCAGCATCGTCGTGAACGCGGGGATCGCCTCCTCGTAATCGTCCCAGGCGAGGTCGCGGGCGAGCGCCATCATGTAGAAGCCGACGATGATCAGCGCGGGGGCCGTGGCCTGCGCAGGGATCACGGCCGCGAGCGGCGAGAACCACATCGCGACGAGGAACAGGACGCCGACGACGACCGCGACGAGCCCGGTGCGCCCGCCCTCCGCGACGCCGGCGGCGGACTCGATGTAGGTCGTGTTGCTCGACGCGTTCGCGACGCCGCCGAAGAGCGCGCCGAGCGAGTCCACCAGCAGCACGCGGTTCGCGCCTGGGAGCCGCCCCTGGCGGTCCAGGAAGCCGGCCTTGCCGCCGACACCGATGATCGTGCCCATCGTGTCGAAGAAGTCGCTCAGCATGATCGAGAACGTCGCGAGCACGGCGGTGAGGACGCCGAGCTTCGCCACCAGGCCGAAGTCCAGGCGGCCGAAGGTGGAGAAGTCGGGCCCCTGCACGACCGCGGCGGGGATCCGCGCCGCGCCGGGCGTGGGAAAGCCCTTCCAGCCGGCGACGGCGCCGTTCAGGACCATCGCGATCAGCGTGGTGAGCACGATGCCGAGGAGGAGCGCGCCCCGCACCCGGCGGGCCATGAGCCAGGCGGTCAGGACGAAGCCCAGGACGAACACCACGCTCGGCAGGCCGCTGAACGAGCCCAGCGCGACGGGCAGCGGGCCCGACGCGGGCTTGACGACGAAGCCCGAGGTGAAGAAGCCGATGAACGCGATGAAGAGGCCGATCCCGACGCTGATCGCCTGCTTGAGCGACATCGGCACAGCGTCCATCACCGCCTCGCGGAAGCGCGTCAGCACGAGCAGCGTGATGACGAGCCCCTCGAGGAACACGACCGTCATCGCCTGGGGCCACGTGAGCCCGCGCCCCGCCACCAGTTCGAACGCCACGACGGCGTTGAGCCCCATGCCGGGCGCCAGCGCCAGCGGGTAGTTGCTCGCGACCCCCATGGCGATCGAGAGCAGCCCGGCGGTCAGGCAGGTCACGGTCAGCGTCGCGGCGAACGGCAGGCCCTTGCCTTCGAGCCCCGGAACGCCGACGTAGCCGAGGATGATCGGGTTCACGAAGATGATGTAGGCCATGACCATGAACGTGGTCAGGCCCGCGCGGACCTCGGTCCCCAGGGTCGTGGACCGCTCGCCGAACCGGAAGTAGCGCTCGACGGTCCCGGCCATACGCGGGCCCGTCAGCCGCGGGTCACGCCCGCCTGGCGCAGGCGCTCGATGTCGGCGTCGGAGAGCCCGAGCTCCCGCAGCACCTCCGAGGAGTGCTGGCCGAGCGTGGGCGGCGCGCGCCGCACCGAGCCGGGCGTCCTCCCGAGCTTGACGGCGATCCCGCCGACCCTGGTCCTCCCCACGCGCGCGTGCTCCACCTCCACCGCCATCTGGTTGTGGAGCACCTGGGGGTCGGCGAACGTCTCGGCAAAGCCGTTCACCGGGGCGGCGATCACATCGGCGGCGACCAGGCGGCGCATCATCTCCTCGGCGTCCCGCTGCGCGAACTCCGTCTGGATCTCCGCGTGGAGGTCCTCCTCGCGCGCGACGCGGTCGTCGACGCTCTTGAAGCGCGGATCGGCCATCAGGTCCGCACGGTCGATGGCGCGGCAGATGTTGTGGAAGAACTTGTCGTTGAACGCGGCGATGATGATCAGGCGCCCGTCGCGGCACCGAAACGTCCCATACGGCCCGTAGAACGGGCTCCCGTTCCCCACGCGCGGCTGGACGTACCCGGTGAAGAAGAACTGGCCGACCTGCGCCGGCTGCACGTGGATCAGGCCGTCCACCAGGCACACCTCGATCTGCTGGCCGATCCCCTGCTTCTCGCGCGTCCAGAGCCCCACCATCGCCGCATACGCCACGAGGTTCGCGCACGTGGCGTCGGCGATCGGCGGGCCCGCCTTCAGGGGCTGCCCCCCGCGCTCGCCGGTCACGCTCATGAAGCCGCTGAGCGCCTGGGCGAGCGGGTCGATTCCCGGCCGGCCCGCGTACGGGCCGCTCTGGCCGAACGCGCTCACCGAGATGCAGATGATGCGCGGGTTGTGCGCGGCCGTCTCCGCGTAGGAGATGCCGAGCTTGGCCTTCGCCTGCGGTCGGAGGTTGTCGATCACGATGTCGGCGGTGCGGACCAGCCGGAAGTAGAGGTCGCGCCCTTCGGGCTTCGTCAGGTCGAGCACGACGCCGCGCTTGTTGCGGTTGATCCCCACGAAGATCCCGCTGTCGTTCTCGATGCGGGGCCCGAGCGCGCGCGACTCGTCGCCGTGCGGCGGCTCGATCTTGACGACGTCCGCCCCCATGTCGCCGAGCATCGTGGCCCCGTACGGCCCGGCGAGCATGCTGGCGATGTCGAGCACGCGGATGCCCTCAAGTGGTAGCGCCATGGCCTTGTCCTCCTCCCGGTGGCCGAGACGCTAGCACATCTCGGGCCTGCGAGCTTCCCGGCTTCCGCCTTCCTTCCGTCCCGTCGCCTGTGCTACGGTGCGGGCGCCGTGAAGCCGCTCGACCGCGTCGTCGTCCTCGACCTGACCCGCTTCCTGGCGGGGCCGTACTGCACCCTGCTCCTGGCGGGGCTCGGCGCCGAGGTCATCCGCGTGGAGGCGCCCGCCGGCGACCCATATCGCGACCGCCCGCCCTTCGGCGGGCCGAGCGGAGCGAGCCTCGTCCGGCAGACGGACGATGACGTCGCGTTCGCGATCCTCCACCGCGCGCGGGGCAAGAAGAGCATCACGCTCAACCTGCGCGCGCCGGCCGGCGTCGAGCTATTCCGCCGGCTCTGCGCCCACGCCGACGTCGTGGTCGAGAACTTCCTGCCCGGGACGCTCGAAACGATGGGGCTCGGGTTTCCGGTGCTGCAAGCCGCCAACCCCCGCCTGATCCTGTGCTCGATCTCGGGCTTCGGCCAGCGCGGGCCCTACCGGGACTGGCGCGCCTTCGACCCGATCGTGCAGGCGATGAGCGGGATCAGCAGCATCACCGGGTATCCCGACCGCCCGCCCGTGCGCTGCGGGGCGGCCATCAGCGACACCGCCGCCTCCCTCTACGGCGTCATCGGCGTCCTCGCCGCGCTGCGCGCGCGCGAGCGGACCGGTCAGGGCGACTGGGTCGACGTCGCGATGCTCGATGGCTCGTTCTTCCTGCTGGCCGACGTCCTCGAGTACGTCGCGGCGGGCGCGGCCCCCGAGCGCCTCGGCAACGGCCACCCGGGGACGGTGCCTTTCAACGTCTACCGCGCGCGCGACGGCTGGATCACGCTCTGCGCCGTGACCGCGGACGAGTGGCGGCACGTGCTGCGCGCGCTCGGGCGCGAGGATCTCGCCGCCGACCCGCGGTTCGACGCGAGCGCGGCGAGCCGGCAGGCGCATCGCGAGGAGATCGACGCCCTCGTGCAGGACTGGGTCGCCGGTCGCACGGTGGTGGAAGCGGTCGGGACGTTTCAGACGCATCACGTTCCCGCCGGTCCCGTCCGCGATCTCCGCGAGGCGCTCGAGGACGAGCACCTGCGTGCCCGGGAGATGGTGGTGGCGCTCGAGCATCCCACGCGCGGCCCGATTCCCGGCGCGAAAGGAGTGGGGATGCCGATCAAGTTCCTCCACCACCCGGCGGCGTTCGACGCGCCGGCGCCGACGCTCGGCGCCCACAACGCCGACGTCTATGGCCGCTTGCTCGGGCTCGGCGCCGCCGAGTTGGAGACCCTGCGCGCCGACGGCGTGATCTAGGGGGCGGCGACCGGGCCGATGGGCGAGCGCTTGCTCGGCGCCAGGGTCCGCCGCCGCGAAGACGCGCGGCTGGTGACCGGACGCGGTCGGTACGTCGGCGACGTGGGACTGCCCGGGATGCTTCATGTCGCGGTCCTCCGAAGCCCCCACGCTCACGCCCGCCTCGTCAAGATCGACGCGGAGGCGGCGCGGCGGCGGCCCGGGGTCGTGCACGTCCTCGTGCCCGCCGACGTGGCCGCGCTCGGACGACTGCCGCTGCAGGTCCCACATCCGAGCCTGGCCGCCCCGGCATGCCCCGAGATCCTGCCGCAGGACGTCGTCTCCTACGTCGGGCAGGCCGTGGCCCTCGTCGTTGCCAAGAGCGCCGCCCAGGCCGAGGACGCGCTCGCCGCGCTCAGGGTCGAGTACGAACCGTTGCCGGCCGTCGCCACGCTGGAAGACGCGCTCCGGTCCGACGGGCCGCGGGTCCATGCCGGCGGCAACGTGGCCGCGCGCTTCACCCAGCGCGTGGGCGACGCCGCGAGCGCGCTCGCACGGGCCGACGTGGTCCTGCGCGAGCGCTTCCATCTGCACCGCGGCGCCGGGATGGCCATGGAGACGCGGGGAATCCTGGCCCGCTGGGACGCCGAGCTCGGCCAACTGACGGTCGCGACCAGTGGCACGAGGTCGAGCTGGGGCTCACCCGCGAGGGCGAGATCGTCGCGCTCCGCGACGCGTTCGTCCACGACGGCGGGGCCTTCGTGTCGTGGGGCATCATCGTGCCGCTGATCACGTCGGTCAGCGTGCCCGGGCCCTACCGCGTCCCCCACTATGAAGTCACGTTCACCGCCGTCTACACCAACCGGGTGCCGGTCACGCCGGTGCGCGGCGCGGGCCGGCCGCAGGCCGTGTTCGTGATGGAACGGATGCTGGACCTGGCGGCTCAGCGCCTCGGCCTCGATCGGGTGGCGATCCGCGCCCGCAACCTGATCCAGCCCGACGAGTTCCCGTACGATGTCGGCCTCGTCTCGCGCGACGGGGGGCCGCGCCGCTACGACAGCGGCAACTACCCCGAGTGCCTGCGGCGGCTCGTCGGGGCGGTCGGGTGGGACGGCTTCGCGGCCGAGCAGCGCCGCGCGCGCGCCGAGGGTCGCTCGATCGGGATCGGGCTCGCGCTCTTCGTCGAGGACACGGGGCTCGGGCCCTACGAGGGCGTGAAGGTGCGCGTGGATCGAGGCGGCCAGGTCTTCGTGTTCTCGGGGGCCTCCAGCCAGGGGCAGTCGCACGAGACGACGCTGGCGCAGATCGTCGCCGACGGGCTCTCAGTGCCGCTCGAGCGGGTCACGGTGGTGCCTGGCGACACCGCCGGCATCCCCTACGGCGTCGGCACGTTCGCGAGCCGCGTCGCCGTGCTGGCTGGGACCTCGGCGGCGCAGGCCGCCGCCGAGGTGAGGCGCAAGGCGCTGGCCCTGGCGCCGAGGTGAGGCGCAAGGCGCTGGCCCTGGCGGGAAGCCATCTCGAAGCCGCGCCCGAGGACCTGGTGCTGGAAGACGGCCGGATCGCCGTGCGCGGGATGCCGGGCCGCGCGATCACGCTGGCAGAGGTGGCGGCGCTGGCCTCGACGCCTCGCCCCGGCTACGCGCTGCCGTCGGGGATGGATCCGGGGCTCGAGGCGGCGGCGTACGTCCCCGTCTCCCAGTCGACGTACTCGAGCGGCGCCCACGCCGCCGTGGTCGAGCTCGATCCCGAGACCGGCACGGTCACGATCCTCCGCTACGTCGCTGTCGACGACTGCGGCACGGTGATCAATCCCATGGTCGTCGAGGGCCAGGTCCACG
>JACPCG010000120.1:0-1976 GCA_016179925.1 Candidatus Rokuibacteriota bacterium
GGTCGACGAGGAGGCCGCGCAGTTTTTGTCCCAGCAGTACATCGAGTGCATCCTCGCGCCCCAGTTCTCGGTGAAGGCGATGGACCGGCTCCGCGCGAAGAAGGACCTCCGGCTCGTGACCCTGCCGTCGATGCTGCTCTCGGCCAACGAGATCGAGCTGCGGACGATCTCCGGCGGCGTGTACCAGACGCCAAGCTCCTTGCGCAGCTCCGGGTCGAAGGCTTCAACGAACGGCTCGTAGAAGTATGTCAGCGCGGCGGTCGCACGTTGATCCTCCGGGCCGGTCTCCTGCAATGTCGGATAGGTGAACCGCGCGAAGAACGCGCCGCGATCCACGCGCCCCAGTGTCGCCGCCGCGCGATCGAGATGCGGGGCCAGCCGCAACTCCGCCAGTCGATCGGGATGCTTGAACTCGTAGAAGAGCTTCCCGAGGAACGGGATCCTCAAGTACCGGTCCATCTGCTCCCACCGGAAGGGCATTCCATCGCCAGCGCGGTGCCAGAGCGTCCATCCGGCGAATAGGCCGTAGTACGCCGTCTGGATCAGCGACGAGCGGAAGAACTCGGCTCCTTTTCCGGTGTCGAGATCGAACGTCAGGCCGAGCGCGACTCGATAGTCCTCGAGAAGGCTTGCGACGACGTCGAAGCGTTCGGGGAGATCGGCCTTGGCTCGCCTCGCCTGGTGCGCCAGGATGCGGGCCAGCGAGGCCGGGTCCGCGATCGGAGCGAACTCGGTGACTGCGCGTTCCAACAAGTCCGCCAGCGCCGTCTCGGCTTCCTTGCCGATAGGCCTGCCCCTGGCGAGAGCGTCTGCTGATGGCCACAGGTTTACCGCGTCCAGAAGATCACGCTGCTCGGGCGGCACGGGCGTGTCGGGTCGCCGGACATACCCGGGCTTGCAGGCAAGCAGGCCGACCGCGCGCACGTTGCAGAGCAGCATCACGCCGGTCCTGGCGAGATACCGACCGACCTGGTTGTTCTGCCCGACCGAGATCGCCATATCGGTGATCTCAATGTCCGGAGGCTTCACCTCGGCGAGAACCGCGACGAACTCGCCGCGGTCGTAGAGCGCGAGGTCGGGGAGGTCGGTGCCGGTGGCTCCCGCGCGCTGCTCGCTCGTCTCCGCACGGACCTCAAACGGCAGACCCCGACTCTCAAGGAGCCCGGCCCAGAGCTCCTTGATCGCGGGGTAATAGGACTTCTCAGTGGTCGACGCGGCCTTGTACAATGCCAGCGTCTCGCGCCAGAACTTCGCGGACGCAATCTTCGTGTCAGTCACGACGACCCAGACGATCAATGGTGACGGCCAGCATGAGCAAAAGGTAGCAGCTTCGACACCGTCTTCGTGTCTGAAAAGTTGGACATTGACGAGGGCTGATACAGAGTGAAGCTGAAAGCAAGGCAACTCTGCAATGCACCCCTGCTACGTGCCCGTCGACGGCGAGCTGCTGAGACGGCTCTATATCGACGAGCGCCTGACGGCGCAGAACATAGCGCGCCAGCTGGGGTGCACTCCGACGACCGTCTTCCGTCGCCTACGGCGGTTCCGGATCCAGGCGCGCCCGCGTGGGCCCGTGCCCGGGTCCCCTGTGTCACGACCTTTTCGCCCCTCGTCGCCGCCGACGTGGTCTCCGGAGATCGCCTGGGCTGTCGGCGTCATTGCGACGGACGGCTGTCTCGGACGAGACGGAAGGCAGTTGACGGTGTCCTCGAAGGACTTCGACTTCCTGCACACGGTCCGTGAGTGCCTGGGAGGCCGTGGCTCGATTACACCGTACCGGAAGGGCGTCGAAAACTCATGCTTTCACCTGCAATGGGGGGACCGTGAACTGCACGCCTGGTTGCAGCGCATCGGGCTCACGCCCGCGAAGAGTCTCACTCTCGGGCCACTCGTCGTGCCCGACGAGCATTTCGCCGACTTCTTTCGGGGCTGTGTGGATGGCGACGGCTCCGTGCTCGTGTACACCGACCGGTATC
>JACPCG010000120.1:1996-19803 GCA_016179925.1 Candidatus Rokuibacteriota bacterium
TACGAGCGCCTGTACCTCTCACTCGTCTCAGCCAGTCGCCCATTCGTGGAGTGGATACGGATGACGATCCGAAGACTCGTTGGTGTCGCCGGAGCGGTCCACGACAGTGGCGGGAGACGTCAACGACCGCTCTGGATTCTTCGCTACGCCAAGGCCGAGTCCATTCGGCTGCTCGGTTGGATGTACTACGCGCCGAACGTTCCCTGCCTCACCCGCAAACGCGTCAAAGCCGAGAAGTTCCTTGCTCCTCTCGGCTATGCCTCGGCGCACCCGACCGGGCGACCCAGGGTCGGGTGGTTATACAATATGGAAGTTGAAGTTACGGAGAGCGTTCGAAGACTGGCCGGGGTGGAGTAACGGCAGCCTCGGCGGCCTCAAAAGCCGCTGCCCGCAAGGGCGTGCGGGTTCGAATCCCGCCCCCGGCACCATTCCTCGACAAGCTTCCGCGCCGCCCTGTAACGTGATCGGTCGCGTGGGGCTGTAGCTCAGTTGGGAGAGCACAAGGCTGGCAGTCTTGGGTCAGGGGTTCGAATCCCCTCAGCTGCACCATTCCATTTCCCCGGTGACCACCGCTCGATGACCACCGCGCGCGAGACCGACGCCGTCTTCCTCATGGCGGTCTGGACATGCGCTTCTGGCTGGACCAAGCCGAGGCGGAGGTGGAGCTGGCTCAAGCAGGCGAGAACGGTATACTTGCTCTCGTGCACCCCGACGACCTCCGCACCTATGCGCAGCGCCCGTGGCACGTGCTGGCGGCCCTCGAGCAGGACCACTGGGCCCGCGAGCTGGTCGCGCGCGGCCCTCTGGCCACTCTCGAGGCCTCCCAGGCGCTGTGGGCGCACATGCGGCGGGTCCGTCCCGACTGGCCGACGGAGGCCGATCGCGGCGCCGACCTGGCCCATCACGTTGCCTTGAAGCAGACCATCGACCGCGCCGCGGGTGCCTTCCTCGCCGCAGCCGGTCGCTGACCTCCTCGCCGCACTCCAGGGAGCCCTCGCCACCCTGGGCGTCCGGTGGTTCCTGTTCGGTGCGCAGGCGGCGATCCTCTATGGAGCGGTCCGTCTCAGCGCCGACGTCGACGTGACGGTCGATCTCGGGAAGCGGCCGGCCACCGAACTGGTCGCCGCCCTCGCCGCCGCGGACTTCGAGCTTCGCATTCCCGACGCGGCCCGCTTCGCCGAGGCCACGCGCGTCCTGCCCTTCGTGCATCGCGCCTCCCACATGCCGCTCGACGTGGTCCTCGCGAGTCCCGGGCTGGAGGACCAGTTCTTCGCGGGCGCTCAGGAGCGGCTCGTCGGCGACGTGCGGGTGCCGGTAGTCTGCGCCGAGGATCTCGTGGCGATGAAGGTGCTGGCTGGTCGGTCGCGAGACCTGGACGACGTTGCCGCCATCGCGCGCGTGCGCCGCGACGACCTCGACCTGAACACGATCCGGGTCACGCTGCGCCTGCTCGAGCGGGCCCTCGACCGGAGCGACCTGGTCAGCGAACTCGAGCGCGTCGTCGCCGCCGCCAGGCGGCTGCCCCCCGATCCTCGCGCCTGATGGCGGCTCAAAAGCGCCTGCCCGCAAGGGCGTGCGGGTTCGAATCCCGCTCCCGGCACCATTCCTTGACAAGCTTCCGCGCGCCCCTGTACCGTGATTCCTCGCGTGGGGCTGTAGCTCAGTTGGGAGAGCACAAGGCTGGCAGTCTTGGGGTCAGGGGTTCGAATCCCCTCAGCTCCACCATCCTAATAGAACCCTCCTCCAGCCGCGGTAGCCGATAGCGAGTAGTACCCGGACTGGGGATCCGCGAAGAAAGGCAAGGCAGCGCAGAACGATGGAGTGAACCACGGCACTTCGAGGAGTCCGTTCTTCGCGGACCACACATATCCGTCGAGGTACACCGGCAAGAAGTACGCGAAGTCATGGCCGACCCTCCCGAACTCGTTCGGGAAGAAGCCGCCGTACAGCAGGTGGAAGCAGCCGAGGAGCGAGATCCAGGTTGAGCACGCGGCCCGATGTCTCGCATCGCCGTCAGAGAAGAGTTGTGTCAGAACGCCACTCCGTGCCGTTAAATCTCGGGCCACTCCGTCGGGTGTCGGGTGATCGATAAGTTTCCACTGGCCCGTTGTACCGCTCACGCCCGCTCCATAAGTAGCTATTTATCCTGATCGCCGAGCGCGCGCGCCCGGATTCCCGCGCGGCGGGGATCTGGTCTCCCGGTTGCACGCTACGAAACATCGGCCACCGTGGCGCTCGGCGCCTCGGGCCGATTATCCGCATGTCGGAAAGCTGGCGTATACCGCTCAAGGTCAAGCTGAGCCTGCTGATCGTCACGCTGTTGACGATCACGGTGGTCCTTCTGAGCGGCTTCCTGCTGCGGGCGCAGCAACGGACGCTCACCGAGGAGATCCGCAAGCGCGGCCTCACGCTCTCGCAGAACCTCGCGGCGAGCGCGAGGAGCGCGCTGCTCACGAAAGACGACCTGGCGCTCCAGCTCGTCGTCCGCGACGTCATGCGGGACGCCGACGTGGTCTACGTCGCCATCACCGACGACACGCGAAAGGTCATCGCCCACTCGGATCTCACGCTGGTGGGTCGCCCGCTCCATCGCCCCGCCGACTCCGTACCGCTCGCGGACACCGTCGTGGTCCAGACGTTCTCGGTCGCGGGGGAAGCCGAGATCCTCGATTTCTCGACCCCGCTCGTCTTCCGCCAGGTCACGATCGGCGCCGCGTACGTGGGCTTCAGCCAGGCGGGCATCCGTGAGGCGGTCGCGCAAGCGGCGCGCCGCGCGAGCGCGATCACGCTGGCGATGCTCGCGGTCGGCGTCGGCGGCTCGATCGTTCTCGGCGCGCTCCTCGCGCGCCCGATCGCGCGCCTGATGCATGGGACGCGCGCCATCGCCTCCGGCGACTTCACGGTCACGCTGCCGGTCACGTCGCGCGACGAGCTCGGCGCCCTCACGCAAGCGTTCAACGAGATGGCGCGTGACCTCCGGGAGAAGGAGATGATCAAGCGCGCCTTCAGCCGGTACGTGGCGCGCGAGGTGGTGGAGGAGATCCTCAAGGATCCCGAGCGAATCGCGCTGACCGGCGAGCGGCGCGACGTCACCGTCCTCTTCTGTGACATCCGCGGGTTCACTCCGGCGGCCGAGGCGATGGCGGTCGAAGACGTCGTCGACCTGCTCAATTCGTTCTACAACCTGATGATCGAGGCGACCTTCAAGCACGACGGCACGCTGGACAAGTTCCTCGGCGACGGCATCATGGCCGTGTTCGGCGCGCCGCTGTACCGGCCGGATCACGCGTTGATGGCGGCGCGGGCCGCGCTCGCCATGCAGGCCGGCATCCGGCAACTGAGCGCGGTCCGCGTCGCTGCCGGCAAGCCGCCGTTGAGCGTCGGCATCGGTGTGAACGCCGGCGAGGTGATCGCCGGGACGATCGGCACGAGCGAGCGGATGGAGTACACCGTCATCGGCGACAGCGTGAACCTCGCGTCGCGGCTGGAATCGATCGCGGGCCCTGGACAGATCCTCGTCTCCGCCCAGACGTACGCGCGGCTCAACGGAATCGTGCGGGGCCATCCGCTCGGACGATTCAGCGTCAAGGGGAAGGAAGAGAAGGTGGAGGTGTGGGAGCTTCTGGGGCTGGAGGAGCGGTGAGCCGATCTCGTTTCCTCGGCATCGCGCTCCTCTCCCTGGCCGTCGGCGGGTGTGCGAGCCTGCGGTTGCCGGCGTGGGTGCCGATCTTCGGCGCGAAGGTCGAGAAGCCACCCGTGACGCCCAAGCCGCCGCTCAGGCGTCCGATCGACGCCGAGAAGCCCGAGGTCCTGTACACCGCCGCGAAGGCACACCTCGCCGAAGGCCGAGACAACGAGGCGTATCGGGCGCTGAGCCAGCTCGCCCGCGTCAGTCCGCAATACAAGGACTCTCCGGCGCTCTTGCGCGACCTTCGTCCGCGGCTGGTGCAGCAGCACTACCAGCAGGGCCTCCTCCACTTCCGGGAAGAGAAGGTCGAAGAGGCGATCGTGGAGTGGAAGGTCGTCCTCGAGATCGATCCGGCGCACGAGAACGCCCGACGGAACATCGAACAGGCGGAGCAGATCCTCCGCACGCTCGCCGAGCAGCAGAAAAAGCGCTGAGTTCACTCGCGAGCGTGGCGCGGCCGTGATCCCCCGCCCGGGCGCACAGAGGCTTCGCGCTTCGCTCGACGCTTCGGTCGCCGAGGGCGCCGTGGCCGAGGTCTTCAGCGCGTACGTTGGCGGCACGGTGCTCACAGGCTGGGCGCTCTATCTTGGAGCGAGCCCCTTCATCATCGGTCTTCTCGGCGCTCTCCCGCTTGCCGCGCAGATCGTCCAGCTTCCCGTCGCCTCGCTCACGCAAAGACTCGGCGCGAAGCGGCTCGCCGTCGCCGCGATCGGTTAAGACCTCCTTTTCGGCCTCGAAGGGCCCCGCCTCCGCCATGATCCGGGCGGACCTGAGGCGGCTGGCGAGCGCCTGGGCTGCCTCTGGCGTCAGGTGCCGGCGCCGGTACGCCCGCACCACCGCGCACGCCCGGTCGAGGTCGCTGGCAGGAACCAGGACGGTCGCCTCGGCATCTCCGAGCTGGTGCCGCCGCCACGCGGGCGGGAGCGCGCGGATCAGCGAGCGAACGGCACGAACACCGCGAACGTGAACGGCGAGAAGCTCCAGGTCGTGAGGGGCGACGGACCCGCGGCGGCCCGGGATGACGGGAAGCCCCTCGACTGTCCCGCTTGATGCGCCACCGCCTGGTGAGCAGACGGAGGTCGAACAGATCAGGGCGCGAAGGCTTGCACGACGAGCGCGAGGTCAAGGTGCCGCCGTGGGCGCGGAAGACGCGGTCCCTCATGGGGTCCTCGAATGACCGCGAGGCGGAAGTGGTAGAATCTGCTCGTCAGTCGCGGAGATGGAGAACGCCGAGGCAAGTTCGAATCCCTTCAGCTCCACCATCTCATTCCCACCGATGGCGACCGCCCGATGACCACCGCGCGCGAGACCGACGCCGTCTTCCTCATGGCGGACCTCTCGGGGTTCACCGCGCTGACCGAGGCCCACGGGAGCCTCCACGCGGCCGACGTCGTGGCCCGTTACATGGAGATCGTGCGCGGGGCGCTGGAGGACGGCGTGCGCTTCGTCGAGCGGGTCGGCGACGGGATCCTTCTCGTCGCCGACGAGGCCGCACCGGCGGTGCGGACCGCGATCCGCCTGCGGGAGGCGATCGAGCGCGAGCCGCTCTTCCCGATGGTCCGCATCGGCCTCAACGCGGGGCGTGTGGTCGAGCGCGGCGGCGAGTTCTTCGGCTCGCCGCTCAACCTGACCGCGCGCGTCACCGCGCATGCGCGCGCGGGCCAGATCCTCTGCACCGAGCCGGTGGCCGCCTCCACGCGTGCGCTCGGCGACGTGGAGCTGTGCAAGCTCGGCACCGTGAAGTTCAAAAACGTCTCCGCGCCGGTACCCGTCTTCGAGCTGGTGTGCCGCCCGGACGCGGCGGCCCCGGTGATCGACCCCGTGTGCCGCATGCGCGTGGACCCCGAGACGGCGGCGGCGCGCATTCTCTACAAGGACGCGCCACGGTATTTCTGCTCGCTCGAGTGCGCGAAGGCCTTTCTGGAGAAGCCCGATGGCCATTCTCTATAACAAGACCGACTGACCCACCTGCACCAACGCGAGAGAGGCTCTCTCGCGCCGGGGCGTCGCCTTCGAGAACCGGCTGGTCGACGCGGCCCCGGTGGACCGCGCGGCCACGCTGGCCCTCGCCCGCGGCGCGCGGACGCTCCTGGTGAAGTCGGGCGACGGCATCCTCCGCCTCGACGCGCCGCTCGCCGACGCCGATATCGTCCGCCACCTCGTGCACGAGGACGGCTTCCTGCGCGTGCCGGTGCTCGCGCTGGGCGACGTGCTCGTGCGCGGCTACACGGAGGAGCTCTACCGCGCGGCGCTCGGCCGCTAGTCGAGGACGGTCGCGGTGAGCGTCATCAGCGTCTCGCCCGCGCTCTGACTCGCGCCGAACCCGAGGATCTGACGCGTCACCTCGTGGAGCTTCCTATCGGCCGAGAACCAGCTGACGGACGGCGTCACCCGCACCCGGACCCGGTTGCCGGGCAGGATCGTCGCGCGCACCTTCAAGGACGTGCCCACCTCCTTGAACCGAACGGAGCTGGCGACGAGGCCGGCGCCCGTCAGCCAGTCGCGGTAGAAGGTCACCTGGGCATACGGCACCTGCGTGGCGACGAGCAGCGTGGACTCACCGCCGTCCTGGACGACCGTGAAGATGCCCTGCGTCTGGGTCACCCGCCGCTCGGTCGACTCGACGCCCGCGCGGCCCGACGGCCGGATGCTCCCCCGATCGGTGATGACGACGCGCCCACCGCCCTGAATCGCGTCGCGGCTCTGGACGCCCGACTGGCGGAAGTCGAAGCTCACCTTCACCTGTCGACCGCCCTGGCCATGGGCAGGGCCCGGCATTCCGGAAACGAGCGCGACCAGCATCAGCGTAAGGAGACGGATCATGACGCTGCCAAAGTAGTCCTCTCGCGCAGAGGATGCAAAGGGCTAGAATAGTCCGTGAGGGCCATGGCGAAGCCTCGCGACCTCTACATCGTGGCGACCGACCGGAAGGAGCTCTACGAACTTCTCCGGAAGCACTTCGCCGACAACGAGCACGTGGAGGTCATCTTCGACCGGCGCCATGGGGAGCAACGTCCGGCGAGGGCGACGAAAGCCGAGAAGCGCCGGAACGAGCGCCGGCTCGCCGACGAGGCCCACCTCCTGAACACCCTCGGCGTCATCCTGGTGTCCCGCGACCGCGACCAGGTGGTGGCGAAGGCGGGCGCCAAGGCTAGCCGCCGAGGTAGAGACGCTTGACCTCCGGGTCCGCGAGCAACGCGGTTCCCGCGCCCTCGAAGCGGTTGCGCCCCAGCTCCAGCACGTAGCCCCGGTCGGCGATCGCCAGCGCGCGCGCCGCGTTCTGCTCGACGACCATCAGCGTGTACCCCGCGCGTTTCATCGCGACCAGCTTGTCGAAGTCGAGCAGGATGAGCCGCGGCGTCGTCATGAGCGCGCGGCCGATCGCGACCATCTGCTGCTCGCCGCCCGACATCGTGCCCGCCTTCTGGTGGCGCCGCTCGAACAGGATCGGGAAGAGCGCGTAGACGCGCTCGAAGGCCTCGGCGATGCGCACCGGATCCTCCACGGTGTACGCGCCCATCTCGAGGTTCTCGAGCGCGGTCATCTGCGGGAAGACGAGCCGCCCCTGCGGCACGTAGGCGAGCCCGCGCCGGAGCACGAGGTCGGGCCGGAGCCCCGTGATCTCCTCGCCGTTGAACACGACGTGCCCGGTGCGGGGGCGGAGGAAGCCCACGATCGTCTTGAACGCGGTGGACTTCCCGGCGCCGTTCGGCCCGATCACGCTGACGATCTCGCCCGGGCTCACGTGGACCGAGACGTCGTGCAGGATGTCGAGCCTGCCGTAGCCAGCCGTGATCGCGTACGCGGTGAGGAGCTGCGCGCTCATGCCGCTGCCTTCCGGGTGCAGACGTAGAAGCCGCAGCCGATGTCGAGCACCTCGCCCGACTCCGGCAGGTACTGGCCGATCTCGTCGAGGAGCCGCTGGCGCAGGATCCAGAAGCGCGCCCAGCAGTAGGCGCGGACGACGCGGTCGTCGTAGGCGCCGATGATGCGGCGGATCGTGTCACCGTGCATAGACGATGTAGCCATCCCGCCGCGCGTCCACCCGGTACCGCCCGAGCCGGTCGGCCAGCTCAGGGAACCGCCGGAGGCGCTCGTAGCCGCCCGCCGGCCAGCCCTGCTGGAACAGAACGACGAAGCGGGGCGGCCGCGCGTCGAGGGCCTCGACGAGCTCGGCGCGGAGCCTTCGGATCTGGACCGCCTCGACGTGGTGATAGAAGTGGAAGTCGTAGAGAAAGCGCGTCGGCTGTCGCGCGCCGAGGCGAAGGAGCGCGTGCACGCCGCCGTCGGTCGTGTCCAGCACCTGCACCGTGTCGCCCGGCCCGAGGCGGCCCCTGAGCTCTGCCACCACCGCGCTCACCCGCCGCTCCTTCGCGGCGATCCACGCGGTGTCGCCCGCTTCGACGCCCTTCTCCGCGAGCAGCACGAAGGCCGCCGCGAGACTTACGATGAGCGGCGTCGCCGCAAGGGCCCGGCCGTCACCGACGAGCCGGCCCACCTCGGCGAAGAGGACGACGGCGGCAAACGCGGCGAGCGGGTAGAGGTGGTACTCCCAGCCCTTGCCCTGGCCGAAGAAGTGGAGCAGGCCGTAGCCGAGGCCCAGACCGGCGAGCGCGTGGCGCGCCGTGAACCCCCGACGGGCGACGACCGTCCCGAGCGACAGCGCGACGCCGGCGCCCATCGCGACCCAGACGTGCCAGCGATAGAACGTCCACTGCGTGGGCCGCCCGAGCCGCGCGTAGAGCGGCAGGAGGTAGTCGAAGACGATCTGGGACCAGGCGCCGAGCGCCCCGCGCGTGACGATCCACGCGCCGACCGCCGCGGGGATCAGGACCACCCCCGCCGCGAAGAGCGTCGCCGGCGCCCACGGCGAGACGCCCGCCCGCCAGGCGAGCACGGCGATCGCGACGAGCAACCCGGCGGCGAGGGCTGCGGCGTCAGGCTTGATCGTGATCCCCGCGCCGAGGGCCAACGCGCCGCCCGCCAGGCTCGTCCGCGGGGCGCGTCCCTCGGCCCAGCGCGCGACGCCGAGGACCGCCAGCAGGAGGAACGGAGAGAGGAGGAAATCGCGCTGGCCCGCCTGCCAGGCGCCGCCCGCCAGGTGGTACACGGCGAAGAAGAACCCCGCGCCCCACGCCGCGAGCCGTCCCCACGGCGCCGCGAGGGCGGCGGCGCAGCACGACGCCGCCGCGAGCCAGAGGAGGTCGAAGGCTCGCCAGCCGGCGTCGCCCGGGCCGAAGAGCTGGAGCGCGGCGAGGTGGATCAGGTACACGCCGGGGAAGTTCATGTCGAAGAGGTCGCGGTACGGCGCCGCGCCCTCGCCGATGCGCCACGCGATGTAGTGCAGGATCGGCGCGTCGTGGACGAGGGGCCAGCCGCGCGAGCGCCACGCGAGCGCCGCCGCCAGCGCTGCGAACGGCCCGAGAAGCCCCAGCTCAACGGCCGAAATACGCTTCAATGACGCGCTCGTCGGTCTGGATCACGCCGGGCTCCCCCTCGGCGATCTTCTCGCCGTGGTCGAGGACGAACACGGTCTCGCAGAGCCCCATGACCACCTTCATGTCGTGCTCGACGAGGAGCACGGTCCTGCCCTCGTCGCGCAGCCTCCGGACCGCGTCGAGCAGGTCGTTCAGCAGGGTCCGGTTCACGCCGGCGGCGGGCTCGTCGAGGAGGATCAGCGAAGGGTCCCGCATGAGCACGCGCACGAACTCGACGAGCTTCTGCTGGCCGTACGAGAGGTTCCCGGCGTATTCGTTCCGGAGCCCCTCGAGCCTGACGAAGCGCAGGAGCTCGAGCGCACGCGCCTCCGCGTCCGCGAGGCCTCCGCGCGTCACGACGAGGAGGTTCTCGAGCGCCGAGAGCTCCGGGAACACACGGATCACCTGGAAGGTCCGGCCGATCCCCTTCCGCGCGATCTCGTAGGGCTTGAGCCCATCGATCCGCTCGCCGTTGAACATGACGCGACCTGCGTCGCGCCGCTCGATGCCGGTGATGCAGTTGAAGAGCGTGGTCTTGCCCGAGCCGTTCGGGCCGATCAGGCCGTAGATCCGCCCGGGCTCGAGGCTGAGCGAGACGCCGTCCACCGCGGCGACGCCGCCGAAGCGTTTCGAGAGGCCGTCGATCTCGAGGACCGGCGTGGCCATCAGATCGTCCTGGGCAGGCGGTACTTGACCTGCAAGAGACCGAGGACGCCGCGCGGCATGAGCAGCACGACGGCGACGATGATCGCGCCGAAGAGCAGCTGGTGCAGGTACGGGAACCGGGCCCACACGAACTCCTGGGAGACGAAGAGCACGACGGCGCCGAGCACCGGCCCCCAGACGGTCCCCTTGCCGCCGAAGAGCACCATGACGATCATCGTGATCGTCGTCGCGAGCGGGAAGACGCTGATCGGCTCGATGTAGCCCTGGTCGCGCGCCGCGAGCGCGCCTGCGATCCCGGGCCCGACCGCCGAGAGCAGGAAGGCGTAGAGCTTGTGCCGTGCGGTGTCGATGCCCATCGCCTCCGCCGCCAGCTCGTCCTCCCGGATCGTCATCAGGCGGAGCCCGAAGCGCGAGGTGATGATCAGGTACGTCAGGAGGGTCACGGTGGCCGCGGTCCCCGCCATCGCGTAGTAGATGGGGACGGTCGCGTGGAGCGTCGGCAGCGACAGCCCCGAGCCGCCGCCCGTGAGCCCCTCGAAGTACGAGACGAGCGCCCGCAGCACCTCGTTAAGGCCGAGCATCGCGATGGCGAAGTACGGGCCCTTGAGCCGGAGGCAGGGGTAGCCGATGACGAGCGCGACGGCGCACGCGCCGACGCCACCCGCGAGGGCGGCGGCGAGCCAGGGCCAGCTCGCCTTCGAGATCAGGATCGCCCCGGTGTAGGCGCCGGCGCCGAAGAACGCCACGTGGCCAAAGGAGACGTAGCCCGTGAGCCCCGAGATGAGGTTCCACGACCCCGCGAGCGCGATCCACATGAAGATCTGGAGCATCGCGCGCACGCCGTAGCCGGTCCCGAACGTCGGGTAGACGGCGAGCGCCACCACGAGCACGCCGAGCGCCGGGAGGAACGCGCGCTTCAGGTCTGTCGCCCTCCGAGGAGCCCGGTCGGGCGCACGAGGAGCACGACGACGAGGAGGACGTAGGCGACCACCTCGGAGAGCTGGGTCGTCAGAAACAGCGACGCGCCCTGCTCGATGAGCCCCAGCAGCATCCCGCCGAGGAGCGCGCCGGGATAGTTCCCGGCACCGCCGAGGACGATGACGAGGAAGGACTTGAACGTCCAGATCTGGCCCATCTCGGGCTGGATCGCGACGATCACGGCGAGGAGCGCGCCGCCCGCCGCCGCGAGCGCGGTCGCGAGCCCGAAGGTGATCAGGTGGACGCGCTGGACGTCGATGCCGCAGACCATCGCGACCTCGCGGTGCTGGGAGGTAGCGCGGATGGCCTTGCCGAGCCGGGTGCGTTGCAGGAACAGGAACGCGAGCGCCGTGACGCCGGCGGCGAAGAGGAACGCGACGAGGCGCGTCTTCGAGACGGCGAACGGGCCGAGCGGGAACGAGCCGGTCAGGTATTCCACGGCGCGCAAGTCGGACGTAAAGGCGAGCTGCGCCAGGTTCACGAGCGCGATCGAGACGCCGAACGTGAGCAGGAGCGACGAGAGCTCCGGCGCGTCCACGACGCGGAAGACGAGCGTCCGCTGGAGCCCGACGCCGACGAGGAAGAGCACGAGCATGGTCGCCGGCACCGAGAGGTACGGGTTCAGCCCGAGCGCGCTGTAGAGGAAGAACGTCGTGTAGGCGCCGAGCATCAGGAGCGGGCCATGCGCGATGTTGATCACGCGCATCACGCCGTAGATGAGCGCGAGCCCGAGCGCCACCATGGCGTAGAGCGCGCCCGCCAGGATGCCGGAGATGACCACCTGCCCGACCATCGCCGGCGTGATGGCGATGTTCACTGTTGTAGCGGGGTCCCCGAGGCCGCGGGTGTCCGAGGGTGGCCTGAGACAGACGCGACCCGGCTCCGCCGATCTCCCACACTCTTCATCGGAAGGGAGGCCGGCTCGGGCCGCAGGTGGCCTGAGAAGGATGCGGAGTGGCTCCGCATCGCCCGTTTCCCCCGCCGAAGAACCTTCAACCGGCTAGCCCGGACTATTCATGAGCGGGCCGGCGGCGACCGAGCGGGTGGCGCAGGGTGTGGCTCCCGCGGGGCTGGCTACGTTCCGCCCCCTCGACCGCTCGCCGTTCGGAGAACGGCGGGTGCGGTCGGCGGGTGATGGAGCCCCGCCCCGCGGGAGCCACGCCCTGCGCCAGGACCCCACGATGACCTTCTTCCCGTCCTGCCACTGGGTCGTGACCATCTTGTGGGCGGTCTGGAACCCGTCCTGGTCGACCTTGAAGTCGCCGAACACCGTCTTCATCTCGAGCTTGAGGAGCACCTCGCGGACCTTGTCGGAGTCGAGGGTGCCCGCGCGCTTGACGGCCTCCAGGTAGATCACGCAGCCGGCGTAGCCGGCCGCCGAGTGGTAGACGGGCTCGCGCCCGAACTCCTTCTTGTAGGCCTCGTTGAACTCCTGGTTGCCGGGATAGGGTAGCGCCGCCTCCCACTGGGTCGCGCCGGTGATGTACTCGGCGTTCTGCTTAAGGAGGTTGTAGAACTCCGGCAGGTCGCCGCCCACCGTGAGCCCGTACATCTTCGGGTTCACGTTCAGCTCCTTCATCTGCCGCGTGATCGCGACGGCGTCGTCGAAGTAGGTCGAGGCGGCCAGCACCTCCGGGTTCGCCGCCCTGATCTTGGTCAGGATCGCGGAAAAGTCCTGGTTCCCCTTGGGGTAGCCTTCCTGGAAGACGACCTGCATGCCCCGCTTCTTGGCCAGCTCGGCGGCGCCGCTGGCCGCCGCCTTCGCGAAGAGGGTGTCCTCGTTGATGATGGCGATGGTCTTGAGCCCGCGCTTGGCGGCCATGTCCACGAGGCCCTCGAGGTACACCTCGGAGGGCGAGATCACCATGAAGATGTAATAGCGCCGCTTGTCGGGCGGCCGCTTGAAGATCGAGGTGGTCGCCGCCAGCGGGGTCACCATCACCTTCTTGTACTTCTCGGTGACGTTCGCCGACGCCTCGGTGACCGGCGAGGAGTACGGGCCGATCACCGCGTCCACCTTGTCCTCGGTGATGAGCTTCTCGTAGAGGCGCACGGCGGTCGGCGGCGCCGACTGGTCGTCGTAGATGACGAACTCGATCTTCCGGCCCAGCACCCCGCCCTTCTCGTTGGCCTGCTTGGCGCAGAGCTTGTAGCCTTCGTGCTGGTAGTTGCCCAGCTTGGCGTACGTCCCCGTGAGCGACATCGAGGCGCCGATGCGGATCGGCCCCTGCGCCTCGACGGGGAGGCCGGCGGCGAGCACGGCGGCGGCGGCGATGAGGACGCCGAGGGTTTTCGCGGTCATGAGATCCTCCTGCTTAGGGACGATTCGAGCCCATCACGGATAGCATCCACGGCTTTGACGTGTCAAGCCTACGACAAGTACACTCCGTTTGCCATGACTCCGAGCGCCCTCGCCGGCCTGCGCATCCTCGACCTCTCCAGCCAGCTCTCCGGCCCCTACTGCACGATGCTGCTCGGCGACCTCGGCGCCGACGTGATCAAGGTGGAGCACCCGGCCGGCGGGGACAATGCGCGGCTCATGGCGCCCAGGGTCAACGGCGAGTCGGCGCCGTTCATGACCTTCAACCGCAACAAGCGCTCGATCACCGTGGACGTGAAGTCGCCCGACGGGCTCGCGATCGTGCGCCGGCTCGCCGCGCGCGCCGACGTCGTGCTGGAGAACTGGCGGCCGGGCACGGCGGCGCGCCTCGGCCTCGGCTACGAGGACGTACGAGCGCTCAATCCGCGCGTCGTCTACTGCTCCATCTCCGGCTTCGGCCAGACCGGGCCATACGCGTCGCGCGGGGGCTTCGACCGGATCGCCCAGGGGATGTCGGGGCTCATGTCCATCAACGGCGAGGAGGACGGAGCGCCGCTCGTCGTGCCCATCCCGATCTCGGACATCGGCACGGGGATGTTCGGGCTCATCGGGATCCTCGCCGCCCTCGCGTACCGGGACCGCACGGGCGAGGGCCAGATGATCGATGCCTCGCTCCTCGAAACGCCGATCGCGTGGTCGGTCTACGAGGCGGCATACTTCTTCGCGACGGGCCAGGCGCCCGCGCGGCTCGGCCAGGGGCATCGCACCAACGCGCCCTATCAGGCCTTCCGCACCGCGGATGGCTGGATCAACCTTGGCGGCGGCGCCCAGCAGTTCTGGCGGGACATCTGTCGGATTTTGGACGTCGAGCGCCTCCTCGACGATCCCCGCTTCACGACGCCCGAGCTCAGGGTCAAGCACCGGGCCGAGCTCGAGGCGCTGCTGCAGCCGCGCTTCCTCACCCAGCCCTCGTCGGTCTGGCTCGAGCGCTTCGAGGCCGTGGGCGTGCCGGCAGGACCGATCCTCACCTACGACCAGGTCTTCGCCGACCCGCACGTGAAGGCCCGCGAGATGGCTCTGGAGGTCGATCACCCAAGGGCGGGTCGAACCCGCGTGCTCGGGATCCCGTTCAAGCTCTCGCGGACGCCCGGCGCCGTCCGGCGGCCGGCGCCGACGCTCGGCCAGCACACCGACGAGGTGCTGCGCGAGCTCGGCTACAACGAGGCGATGATCGGCGATCTGCGCGCCCGCAAGGTCGTCTGAGGGCGGGCGCGCGCGGAGCCGCGCCTACTCGCGGAATTCCTGGTCGAGGATCTCGCGGATGAAGCGGTCGAGCGAGACGGGGTAGAAGCGGACGTCCGGGGAGAGGATCACGCCCGTGTTGATCACCTCGCGCCGCGCCAGCTCCTCCATCACCCGGTCGAGGTGGTCGTGCAGCTCGCGCTCCTGCCGCCGGATCCTGAGCTCCTCGCTCTCGAGCGCCACGCGCGAGGCGTACCGGAAGCTGAAGACCCGCGCGACGATCCGGCGGTCCATCAGCTCCGTCTCGCCGAAGACCTCCCCGTAGGTGGGCCCGTCGCCGCCGGCCCCGAGCACCAGGCGCGGCGAGACCTTGATGCGCCCGCGCACCTCGACCGAGCGCTTCGGCTGGTCCTGCTCGGGCCCGACGAGGATGTAGGGCAGCACGTGGTAGCCGCTGATGATGCCCGTCAGGGGCTTACGCACCACGCGCGTCTGGTCGAAGACGTGGCGGAGGAACTCCTGATCTTGCCACTCGCCGCTCATCTCCTGTAGTGTACCAACTGCATGGAGCCGCGGCCGAGCCCGTCGCCGAGCGCCGCCCGCCCGGGAGTCAGGGAGTGGGTCCACACCTGCGAGCGCTGCGGCGAGCGGATGGAAGAGATCCACTGCAAGATCATCTGCCCCCGTTGTGCCTACTGCCGCGATTGCGGCGATCCCTGAATCGCCCGCACCCACTCGCTCATCAGATCACCGCGATCGCCTCGACCTCGATCATCCAGTCCGGGTGCGCGAGCGCCGTGACGCCGACGAGGGTCGAGGCGGGGAGCTGCTTGCCGAAGATCGCCTCGCGGATCGGGATGAGATCCGCGCGGTAGCGCACGTCGGTGAGGTAGGTGTTGAGCTTGACGATGTTCGCCGGCTTGCCGCCCGCCGCCTTCACCTGCGCGACCACGGAGCGGAACGCCTCGCGCGCCTGCGCCTTGAAGTCCCCGGCATGAGCGACGCCGCCCTTCCTGTCGTAGGCGACCTGGCCCGAGACGAACACGACCGACTGGGCGCCACTCACCCGGATCGCCTGGCTGTAGGTCGCCGGGTCGTACACGTTCTTCGCCGCGATCTTCTCGATCTTCACCATCGCGTCTCCTTTCGCGCGCGGGCTCGCGTCCCTGACCTGTGCCAGGCGATCCCGGGCCCTGTCGCCCGCGGAACTGGCTCGGGAAGTATAAACCTCCCCGCGAGATCGCGGCCCCGCTGGCGCGCGGCGGAGCCCTCACGAGGCTTTCGCCGGGCCGCCGGGTGCCGGCGAGCGGTCCACCGGTACCAGACCGTGCATGTCCGGCTCGAGCTGGAGCGTGTCGGCGATCTTCGTGTAGCTCGAGAACATCTGGGCCACGCCGAGCACCTCCATGACGCCGCGCTGGCCGACACCGAGCCGCCGCATCTCCTCCAGATGGAACGCGGTCCCGAACTGGGAGCGCGTGGTGACCGAGACGGCGAAGGCGAGCGCCTCCTTGAGCCGGCGCGGCAGGCGGTTGTCCGAGAACGCCCGCCGCGTCGCCGCCCAGACCTCCGCGAGGTAGCCGGGGTCGCCCGCGAGCCGGCGGAACGCGACCGGCACCGCGCGGCTGTAGAAGGCACGGATCTCGCCGTAGACCGCCTCGGCCTCCCCGGACGGCTCCGCCCCCTCGAGCACGGCGAGCGGCGAGTCGGCGACGACGTTGAGCGCGTTCGTGATGCCCACGACCAGCGCGGCCTCGTACCAGAGGGCGTCGTCCGTCAGTCCCTGCAGCTTCCCGGCTGCAGTGTGGCCGTGCACTCAGTACCCGCAGGCGTTCACGCCGCTCACGACGGCGGCGACCATCTCCTTCTCGGCGCGGGTGAACTCGCCGGACGCCATCGCGCGCTTCATCGCGCGGCCGTGGGGGCCGCCGAAGTCCGGGTCCCACGCCATCACCCGGCTCATCGCCGGGGGCTGCGTGAAGTCGTAGTTGAACCAGGCCTTCGACAGCTCGAACAGCTTCTGCGCGGCCTCGGGGTACTCGGATGCGTCCCTCAGTCTCACCGTCGTCGCCATGTCGCCTCTCCTTGACTCAGAGTCTGTGAACGAATCGCGCTGTCGAAGGGCGCCACGGCTGTGCCGGGGCGCCCTGAGCGCCGGGGGGCTTGGGGGGCGCCCGGAGCCCCCCATGTACTCGGGTATGAATCACCCAGCGGCCGGGCCAGCCCTCCACGACGCAGTCGGCGCGCAGCGCCTTCGTCCGGACCAGCCGGCTCACGGCGCGCGCCACGTCGTCCATCCGCAGGCCGAACAGGCGCGCGAGCCGCTGCTCGTCGGCGAACACCGCGCCGCGCAGGTAGCGCTCGATCAGGCGTTCGATCGCCGCCCCCCGGCCGAGCCTGCGCCCTTCCGAGACGAGGTCCGGCAGCCAGGCCTCGACGAGATCCCAGCGGTACGAGAAGGTCGGCTCGTAGCGCTCTTCCGTCTTGACGAGCCAGAGCCCCTGCTGGAGCTCGGCCATCGCCCGCTCGAACTCGCGCGTCTTCCCGGGCTCCAGCATGAAGGCGTTGGCGCGGAGCCCGCGCGTGTACTGCGGGTGCTCGCGGATCATCGCGTCCATGAGCCGCCGCGCGGTGTGCGACAGCCGCCCCGCCGCGTATTCCTCGACGTAGTCGCGGGCCCGCTGCCGCCCGCGGACGAGCGCGTAGAAGGCCGGAAAGAGCCCGAGCGCCACGAGGAGCGGCCGGCCCTTGATGAGCTTGCCGTAGTACACACGCTTCTTCGCCGGCAGCGTGTCTTTGAGCTCCCACGTGAGGCCGATCCCGGCGTCGTGGTGCGAGCGCCGGGGCCAGCGCGGATTCGTCCGGCCGACCACCGCCTCCCACAGACACGCCACGCCCTCCGAAAACCGGTAGAACGTCGAGCAGAACCCCACGGCCTCCACGAAGGCCAGCGCGGCGCGCTCGCCCCCCACGCGGAGCGACGGCAGGCGCCGGAAGGCGCGGTCGCGCAGGCGTTCGAGCGACTCGGCCGTCACCCTTTGAGCTCGACCAGCACCTCGTGGTAGCGCGTGGGGCCGACGTTCTTCGCGCCGTGCGTGTCGCCCTTGTCACGGTAGTACACCTTGCCCGGCTCCAGCGCGACCCGGTCCACCCGCCCGTTCGCCCGCGTCACCTCGAGTATCGAGCCCTCGATCGCATAGAAGAGATAGTCGTGGTGGTGGGTGTGCGCCGTGATCGCCTCGCCGGGCTCGAGCGTGAACTCCCACACCTTCACCCGGTCGTTCTCGAAGACGAGCTTCGTGCCGACCTCGCCCATGGCGTCCTCCTTCAGGCTCGAGCCCTTGAGTACATGGGGGGCTCCGGGCGCCCCCCAAGCCCCCCGGCGCTCAGGGCGCCCCGGCACAGCCGTGGCGCCCTTCGACAACGCGATCAGCCT
>JACPCG010000120.1:19853-24682 GCA_016179925.1 Candidatus Rokuibacteriota bacterium
TGGGGGGCTCCGGGCGCCCCCCAAGCCCCCCGGCGCTCAGGGCGCCCCGGCACAGCCGTGGCGCCCTTCGACAACGCGATTCGTTCACAGACTTTCAGCGCGGCCGGTCGGAGATCTTGACGGCGATCTCGCGCAGGCGCTCCCGCGTGGCCGGGCTCAGCATCGCCGCGAAGGCGGCCGGATCGCGCTTGGCGTCCTCGAGCGTCCGGCTCATCTTCCCGACGTCGCCGCCGGAGTTCCGCGTGAGGTCGTTGAAGATCTCGGCGGCGAGCTCGTAGATCTGCTGGGCCAGCTCAGGCGAGCCGGCCAGCCCCTGGAGCTGCGTGTCGATCCCCGCCGCCTGCGGGTTTCCGGCGATCGCCGGCCCGCGGAGCGTCGGGTCGCGGAGGAGCCCGAGCGTAGCCGCCAGCGCTTCCTGGCTGGCCGGATCGAGCGTCTGGGCCTGGAGCGGCGCCACCGACCCGAGGATCAGGGCGACGAGGGGGAGGGTCTTCATGGTCCTTTCATTGACCACGTTTGGAGCGCTGTTGTAAAGTGCGCCGCATGAAGAACAAGCCCGCGAAGAAGACGCCAGCCGCCCGGAGGGCCGCCGCGAAGAAGCCGGCGGCGAAGAAGACGTCCGCGACGAAGACGCCGCCGGCGACCTACACGCCGCAGCCAATCCAGTCGACCGGCTGGGCCCCGTTCCGATATCCGCCCGAATAAGCTGAGAAGGCTCCTCCCGCACATCCTGCCCGGGGGTCTTCTGCTGCTGGGCGCCGCGGCGGTGCTCCAGTCGGCATCGCTCCGCGAGACGGTCGCGGCGCTCGTCCCCGTGCTTTCCTGGGTGGTCTTCGGCGCGGGAGTCTGGCTCGCCTGGCGGTTCAACCGGAGCGCGCTCGCGCTGGCGCTCCTCGTCCTCTTCGCCGCCGAGCGCGCGCTCGCCGCCGGCGCCCCCGGCGCCGGCGCCGCGGCGGGCACGGGCCGCGTGGTCGCGACGGCCGCGGCGCTCCTGGTCCCGCTGAACCTCGCGGCGCTCGCCTGGGTGAGCGCGCGCTCGATCCTGTCGCCGGCCGGCCGGTGGGTTCTGGGCGCGCTCCTGGCCGAGCCGCTCGCCGTCGCGCTGCTCTGCCGGCCCGAGCTCGCCCACGTGGCGCGGGCGCTCGAGCGCGGCGCGGTGGAGACGTCCGCCGTCGCCCTCGCCCTCGTGCTGGCCCGCTTCGCCGTCCTCCGGACGATCGTCCACTCCAGCCTCGCGTGGGCGGTCGTCGCCGCGTTCCTCGCCATGCGATCGGGCGGGGCCGCCGCGACGGTGTACTTCGCGACGGGCGGGCTCGTGCTCGTCGTCTCGCTCGTCGAGACCTCGCACCGCATGGCGTACGGCGACGAGCTGACGGGGCTGCCGGGGCGGCGCGCGCTCGACGAGGCGCTCCTCCGGCTCGGCGGCCAGTACGCGATCGCGATGGTGGACATCGACCACTTCAAGCGCTTCAACGACCAGTACGGTCACGACGCCGGCGACCAGTTGCTGCGGATGGTCGGCGGCCAGCTCACGCGGATCGATGGGGGCGGGCGGCCGTTCCGCTACGGCGGCGAGGAGTTCGCGGTGCTCTTCCCCGGGAAGTCCGCGGACGAGGCGCTCCCGCACCTCGAGCGGTTCAGGAAGATGATCGCGCGCTCGAGCTTCACGCTGCGTGGGCGCGACCGCCCGGCCAAGAGGCCGACGCACGCCGTGCCGGCGGCCGACGAGCGCAAGCGGATCAGCGTCACCGTGTCGATCGGCGTCGCCGAGCCCGAGCGCGACCGCGCCGCGCCCGAGGAGGTGATCCGGGCGGCGGACGCGGCGCTCTACCGCGCGAAGGACGCCGGGCGCAACCGCGTCTACAGGGCCGGGTAGACGGGCACGAGGTGCGGCACGCCGCCGGCGCCCGCCGTCGCGACGCGGCAGACGCGCTCGCGCTCGAGGAGTCGCGCGACCGCCTTCTTGACCCGCACGGCGCTACGCGCCCTCGACGATGATCACGTTGGACAGCGCCGTCCTCTGGCGGACCTCCTTCGCGCGCCGGTACTCATCGGAGAGGTACCACCGCCGCGCCTGCTCGACGCTCTCGAACTCGATGACGACCAGGCGCGAGGGTGTCCACGTTCCCTCGAGCTTCTCGTGCTTGCCGCCGCGCACGAGATACTTGCCCCCGTACTTCTGGATCGAGGCGGGGACGAGCTTCCGGTATTCCTCGTAGGCCGCGGCGTTCGTCACGTTCACGTCCGCGATCACGTATCCGGCCATGGCTTCTGCTCCTCCTCAGGGTGTGGCGCCACAGAATCTCACGATCGCCTCCACCACCGCGCCCGGCTGCTCCTCGGGGATGAAGTGGCCGCAGTCGGCAATCGGGTGGCCCTCGACCGGGCCCGCGCACCGCGCGCGCCAGACGCCGAGCATGTCCGCAGCCTGCGCAGTGCGCGCCGACTCACCCCACAGCACGAGCGTCGGGACGGCGATCTTCCTGTCGCGGTCGGCGCCGTCGTGCTCGAGGTCGAGCGTCGCGCCCGCCCGATAGTCGTCGAAGGCGGCGCGCATCGCCCCGGCCTGGCGGAAGCAGCGCAGGTACTCCTGGACCGCCTCCTCCTCGATCGCGGTGGGATTATACGCCCACGCCTTATATAGGTAACGGAGGTACACGTCCTCGCGGCCCGCCGTCAGGGCCTCGGGGAGATCGGGCACCTGATGGAAGAACCAGTGCCAGCGCACTCGGGCGCTCGCCCGGTCGGTGGAGGCGAACACGTCGTAGGTGGGCGCGATGTCGAGGAGCACCAGGCGCGTGAGGAGCGCTCCGTGGTCGAGGGCGAAGCGGTGGGCGACGCGGGCGCCGCGGTCGTGGCCGACGAGGACGACGGGGCCGAGCCCGAACGCCCGGATCACGTCGGCGACGTCGCCGGCCATCGTGCGCTTGTCGTACCCGGACGGCGGACGGTCGGAGTCGCCGTAGCCGCGCAGGTCGGGCGCCACGACGGTGAAGCGCTCGGCGAGGGCCGGCATCACCTTGCGCCACATGTGGCCGGTCTGGGGATAGCCGTGCAGCAGCACCAGCGGCGGGCCCGCGCCCGCCCGGCGGTAGTGGATGCGGACCCGGTCGCGCGTGGTGACGACGGAGCGGATCATACGTAGAGCCGTCCTTTCTGGAGTCGGCGGTGGCAGAGGAAGAGTGTGTATTCGACCGCCCGCGCCGTCACGCCGAATCGCCGCGCGTGCCGCCTGAGCTCGCCGAGATAGTCGAGCCAATCGCCCGGCGCAAACCCTCGCCCGGCGAGTTTGCGGCTGACCCGTCCGAGGCCGAACAGGAGCTGCCAGGCGCGGATGTCGAGGACGCCGTAGCGGCGCGGGTCGAGAAGCGTGAGGATCGCGGAGGCGGTCGGCACGCTCACGCCGTGCAGCCCGGTCAGCAGCCCCAGCCGCGCGCGCTCGCTCCGTGTCGCCAGCACCGCGCGCGACACGCGGCGGACCGCGGCGGCCGAGTTCAGCCGGCAGTGGCGGAGCGCGCGCGGGCTCTTCCAGCGGCACATCGTCAGGAACTCCGCGCGCGAGACCCAGCCGCGCCGCCGCGCGCGGCGGAGCGTCTCCATCAGCGCGGCCGTCGCCGGGTCCTCCCCGCGGACGAGCTCGCGCCGCAGCAGATCCGCGACGCTCGCATAGGGCACGCGCCCGAGCGCCACGCGGCCGTGCCCTCGGCCCCCGGCCTCCGTCCCGCTCATTTGTAGCGGGGTCCGCGAGGCCGGCTTGAACCGGAGGTGCCCTGAGAAAGGCGCGCGTCGCTCATTGCGCGCGCCCCACCGCGCGCAGGACCCGCTCGGGGGTGAGCGGCTGCTCGGGGAGCATGACGCCGAAGGGGGCCAGCGCGTCGTTGACCGGGTTCCCCGTCACGGAGGTGTACGGCAGCTCCGGGTGGATCAGCGCGGCGCCCGGCGCCACGGCCGCCTCGGGGTCGAGGATGGCCGGGAGCGGCTCGTACTCGACGGCGACGAGCTGCGCGGCGTCTTCCGCGGCCGCCCGCGACGTCGCGGCGACGGCGACGATGGGCTCGCCGACGTAGCGGACGCGATCGAGGGCGAGCGGGAGCATCGCGCCCGTCTTCATCCCCTTGTAGTGCAGGAGGATGCCACGGTAGGGCTTGCAGAGGCGCGCCGCCTCGGCGCCCGTCAGGACGCCGGCGACCTCGGGCGCGCCGCGCGCGGCTTCCACGTCGACACGCGTCAATCGGGCGTGAGCATGGACGCTCCGGACGAACGCGACGTGGACCATGCGCGGCAGGGTCACGTCGTCCACGTAGTGCCCGCGCCCCGTGAGGATCCGGGGATCATCCAAACGCTTCAGGCGGGCGCCGACGTGGGGCACGCGCGGGAGTCTAACAGATCGAAACGACGCCGTTGACACCGCGGGAGACGCCCCCTATATTTGCGCCACTCAAATTGCACCACCGCCGGACACACCCGAGGAGGAGACCGCCATGGACCGACGCTCGTTCCTGACGACCGGAACCGCGGCCGCTGCCACGCTCGCCTTCCCCGCCATCCTGCGGGCGCAGAGCAAGGACCCGATCCGCATCGGCTTCCCGCTGCCGCTCACCGGGCCGTTCGCGGCCATCGCCGGCGACATGCAGCAGGGCGCGCAGCTCGCCGTGGACGAGTTGAACGCCAAGGGTGGCATCCTCGGGCGCAAGGTCGAGCTGCTGATCCGCGACGACCAGCTCAAGCCCCAGGTCGGCGCCCAGCGGACCCAGGAGCTGATCGAGAAGGAGAAGTGCCAGTTCATCGTCGGCGGCCTCGCCGCGCACGTGCAGATGGCGATCAACGAG
>JACPCG010000121.1 GCA_016179925.1 Candidatus Rokuibacteriota bacterium
CATGCCGAGGACGAGCTGGCGGAGCGTGGTGTTGACGAGATGCGCGACCGCGCCCGGCGCGCGGCCGTGGTGCGCCTCGCCCCAGCCGACGCGGCCGTCCTCGGTCGTGAGCTTGACGACGACGGCGTCGCGCTTCACGGCCCGCCCGATGCCGAGGGTCACGCCCGCGTCGGGCGCCAGCGGGAACGAGGTCGGATACGCGCGGACCTCCGCGATCTTCACGGCGTCGCCCTCAGCACGACGTGAGCGTGGGGTCGTCGCCGACCTTGACGATGAGCTTGCCGAAGTTCCGCCCCTTCAGGAGGCCGATGAAGGCCTGCGGCGCGTTCTCGAGGCCGACGACGATGTCCTCCCGGCACTTGAGCCGCCCCTGCCGGTACCACGCGGTGCAGTCGCGGAGGAAGTCGGGGAAGCGATCGCCGTGGTCGGAGATGATGAAGCCCTGGATCAGCACGCGGTTGACGAGGAGCGGCCGGAGGTTCGGCCCTGGCGGTGGCTCGGTGGCGTTGTACTCGGAGATGAGGCCGCAGAGCGGGATGCGCGCCCCCCGGTTCACGAGCTTGAGCACGGCGGCGAGCACGTCGCCGCCCACGTTGTCGAAGTAGACGTCGATCCCGTCGGGACACGCTTTCCGGAGCGCCGGCAGCAGCGCCTCGGTCTTGTAGCTCACGCACGCATCGAAGCCCAGCTCCTTCACGACGTAGTCGCACTTCTCCGGCGAGCCCGCCACGCCGACCGCGCGGCAGCCCCGGAGCTTGGCGAGCTGGCCGACGACCGAGCCGACCGCTCCGGAGGCCGCCGACACTACCACCGTCTCCCCCGGCTTCGGCTGGCCGATGTCGAGCAGACCGACGTAGGCCGTCCAGCCGGGCATGCCGAGGACGCCCAGCGCCGTCGTGAGCGGCGCCTCCTTCGGGTCGAGCTTCCGGAGATTCTTGCCCGCCGAAACGGCATACGCCTGCCAGCCGTCGTAGCCGGCGACGAACGTGCCCCGGGGGAACCCCGGGTTATCGGAGACCATGACCTCGCTGACGGTGCCCCCGACCATCACCGAGCCGAGGGCCGGATTCGGCGTGCCCGTGTACGAGATGCCCTCGTTCATGCGCCCGCGCATGTAGGGGTCGAGCGAGAGGTAGATCGTCCGGCAGAGGACCTCGCCCGCGCCGGGGGTGGGGACGGGGGCCTCGACCGGCTCGAAGTCGGAGGGCCTGGGCTCGCCGGTGGGGCGTTTCCGGAGGAGGATCTGGCGGAATAAGTTTTGCATGGGGGGAAGGCTACACTAGACTGAAGGGAGATGGCGATTCGTACTTTCGCCAGCGAGCGGTGACGGATTTCATCCCGGACACCCCTTCTTGTGCCCGCCCCTACTGCCCTGGTTGCGAGCCCGACGCTGATCCGAGCCTGGAAATTCTCGATGTTCGCTGGTGCGAGTCCCACTGTCCGCCGCGTGACGGTGTCGACGACGAGACGGTGACTGAGGGATCGGACGATCTTGTCCGGCCGCACGGCGCTGCCGGCGGGCAGCCCGCGCCCCCGACGATCCACCCAGACGCCCCGGAGCCCCAGCCGCTGGGGCGCCTCCACGTCGAACTCCAGATGGTCACCGGCCATCCACGCCTCCCCGGGCTCGGCGCCGAGGGCGCCGAGGACGTGGCGGTACACGGTCTCATCGGGCTTGCCGGTGCCGAACTCGCCCTCGATCAGGATGGCTGCGAAGAAGCGAGCGAGGCCGTAACGCTCGATCTTGAAGCGCTGCTGGGAAGCATCGCCGTTTGTCACGAGAGCGAGCGACACGCCGGCCTGCATGAAGCGCTCAAGGCTCTCGAGCGTGTCGGGGAAGAGACGCATCGCCGCGCGCCGGCGCGCGGCGTAGTCACGGGCGACGGCAGGCGCCAGGCCGTCCGCTTCGACGCCGAGGCGCTCGAGGGCGAACTCCACGATGTGCTGCCAGGCGGCGAGCATGTTGACGCGCTCGCGGCGGTGGCGCTCGGGGTCGTCCCAGAACCAGCGCCGGGTCTCGGCGACCGCCGCGACGAGCTTCGGCGCGTCCACGTCCTCCGTCGCGCAGGCGATCACGGCGGCCTCCCAGGACTCGTCCACGCCGCCCGAGTAGTCGAGCAGCGTGTCGTCGAGATCGAGGAGCAACGCCTTCATGGGTCTATTGTAGCGGGGTCCGCGAGCCCGGGTGTGTCCGAGGGTGGCCTGAGAGGTACTGGGGCTTGCTACGTCCGGCCTTCGTCACCGGCGATCACGCGGAGGGCGATTTCCACGGCGCGCAGCATGAGCGGGAAATCCATGCTCGGCTGCTCGAGCCCCGCGGCGGCGACCATCGCCGGCAGGAGCGGAAAGTGGATGAAGCCGACCTTCGGCGGCCGCGCGCGCTCGCGCACGGCGTGGAGCGTGCCGTACAGGGTCTGGTTGCAGAGGTAGGTGCCGGCAGTGTTCGAGAGGTACGCGGGAATCCCCTCGGCGATGAGCGCGTCCAGGATGGCGGCGAGCGGGAGCGTCGCGAAGTAGGCGGCAGGGCCGCCGGGCACGCAGGTCTCGCCCGCCGCCTTGTAGCCCGCGTTGTCGGGTTCGGCGTAGTCCATCACGTTCACGGCGACGCGCTCGAGCGCCACGCGGGCGCGGCCGGCCGCGAGGCCGAGGTGGACGATGGCCACCGGATCGGTCTCGGCGATTAGCGAGAGGACGCGCGGCGCCGCATCCGCGTGGTGCACGGGCAGGACGGCGCCGCGGACGCGCGCGGTGCCGACGCGGCGCCCGTCCACCGCCTTCGCCAGTCCCTCGGAAGGGTTGGCGGGGTGAGTCGCGAATGCGTCGAACCCGGTGACGAGAATGACCGGCTCTGCCGACACGGCCTACCTCCTCTCCCGCTGGATGCTATCATCCCCGCTGAACGAGGGGACGGAGACGCGGCAGGACGAGGGCCACCGTCGCGGCGATCGCCGTCAGGATGAGCCATGGCGCGGTGTAGGCCCCCGACGCCTCGCGCGCCAGGCCGAAGATCGGCGGGCCGATCAGGGTGCCGCTCCAGGCGAACGCCGTGGCGACGCCGGTGAGGAGGCCCGCGTGGCGCGGGCCGCCGATCTCGGCGACCAGCGCGAAGTAGAGCCCGACCCAGCCGAAGGCTCCCGCGCCGGCGACGAGGGCAAGGACGATCGCGAGCCACACCGGCAGCGCAGCGCCGAGCGAGAACAGCGCGTAGGCGGTGGCGCCGATGACGGCGCTCGCGACGAGGCCGGGCCGCCGCCTCCCGCCGAACGAGCGGTCGCTGATCACGCCCCAGGCGAGGCGGCTCGCGGTGCCACCGGCCTGGGCGAGCGCGAGGACCTGTCCGGCCGTGACCGCCGAGACCGCGAAGGTCTCCTTGGCGTAGAGGGCGAGGTACGCGAGGACGGAGGACTGAGCGATCGAAAGCGCCAGGCCGCAGCCGAAGACGACGAGGATCGGCGGGCGGCGGAAGAACATGCCGAGCTCCGCGAGCCGCGGCCGGTCCGCGGGCGGCAGGACCGCGAGCGCCGCGGGCGGCCGGTAGAGCGCGGCCACGAGCGCCGCGGAGGCGAGCGAGAGCGCGCCCGCCGTCGCGAGCGCGTGGCGCCAGCTCGTCGCGAGCGCGAGCGGCGGGAGCGCGAGCGCTGCGGCGAGGCCGCCGAGCGTGAGCCCCGTCTGCTTGATCCCCATCGCCGTGCCGCGACGGCGCGGCGGGAACCATTCGACGATCGCCTTGCCGGTCGTGGGATTCAGCACGCTGAAGCCGAAGCCGCCCACGACCAGGAACGCGAGCAGGGCAGGGAATCCGCCGGCGAGCGCGGCCGCGATCACCATCGCGCCCGTGAGGAGCTGGCCCAGGGCGAGCGTCCAGCGGACGCCGAGCCGGTCGGCGAGCCACCCGGCGGGCAGCGACATGAGGACGCCGCCCAGATAGATCGCCGGCAGGAAGAGGCCCGCCTGGAGGCGCGAGAGCCCGAGCGCGTCGAGCAGGAACGGCGCGAGGGGCGCGACCGAGAGCGCCGTCAGGGCGCCCGCGCCGTGGGCCAGCGTCATGAGCGCCAGCACCGACCCCGGCACCATCACGTCCCGCGCAGAAGCGTCTCGGCCGCCTCCATGAGCGTCTCCGACAGGGTCGGATGGGTGTGGATCGTCGCCGCGAGATCCTCGATGGTGATCGCCGTCTCGACGGCGAGCGTGCCCTCGGCGATCAGCTCGCCCGCGCCGGGGCCGACGATGCCGACGCCGAGCACGCGTCCGGTGTCGGGGTCGGCCAGGAGCTTGGTGAGGCCGTCGGCGCGGCCGAGCGTGGCCGCGCGCCCCGAGGCGGCCCACTGGAACTTCGCGACCTTGACCTTGCGCCCGGCGCGCGCGGCCTCCGGTTCGGTGAGGCCGCACCAGGCGACCTCGGGATCGGTGAAGACGACGGCGGGCACGGCGATGTTGTCGAACGCCGCCGGCCTGCCGGCGATCGCTTCCGCCGCAACGACGCCCTGGCGCATCGCGCGGTGGGCGAGCATCGGCTCGCCGGTGACGTCGCCGACGGCGTAGATCGCCGGGTCGGCCGTGCGGCACCGGTCGTCCACGGCGATGACGCCGCGCGCGTCCGGCCGGACGCGCGTCGTCTCGAGCCCGAGCCCGGCGCTCACCGGGCGCCGGCCCACGGCGACCAGCACGCGCTCGAAGACGACCGTGTCCCCGTCGGAGAAGCGCGCCTCGATCAGTGCGCCCTCCTCGCGCAGCGACGTGACCTTCGTGCCGAGGCGGATCTTGACGAAGAGCTTCTCGCAGCGGCGGGCGAGCGGCTGGACGAGGTCGTGGTCCAAACCCGGCAGGAGGCCGTCGAGCATCTCGACGAGCGTGACCTTGCTGCCGAGCGCCGCGTATGCCTGGCCCAGCTCGAGGCCGATGTAGCCGCCGCCGATCACGAGCAGGCGCTCGGGGACGTCGGGCAGCTCGAGCGCCGCCGTGGAGTCCATCACGCGCTCGCTCGTGAGGCTGACGCCGGGCAGGGGGGCGGGCAGCGAGCCCGTCGCCACGATCGCGTGCTTGAAGCGGATCTTCTGCGGCGCGTCCCCTTCGACGCGGAGCGAGCGGGAGTCCTCGAAGACCGCCGTGCCGCCGACGACCTCGACGCCCTTGCCCTTGGCGACCGACGCGAGCCCACGCGCGAGCTTGCCGACGACGCGCTCGCTCTTCCATTTCCGGAGCGGATCCAGCGACACCCGCGGCGCGCCGAAGTCCACGCCGAACTCCTTCGCGCGCTCGGCCTCGCCGAGGACCGCGGCGACGTGGAGCAGCGCCTTGGACGGGATGCAGCCCTCCCAGAGGCAGGCGCCGCCGAGCCGCGTGCCCGCGTCCACGACGACCGTCTCCAGCCCCAGGTCGGCGCAACGGAACGCCGCCGTGTAGCCGCCGGGCCCACCGCCGACGACGGCCACGTCCACCTCGATCACGAGATCGCCCATCACCATGGCGTTGGTCCTTGACGGATATGCATCAGATGCACATCGTGCGCCTGCGCGCGGGCCGGGCTCGGGCACGTCAGCAGGGCGACCGCGATGGCGACACCGAGCACCCGGCGCAGCACGCCGACGCTTACCAGTCCAGGAGGAGCTGCTCGGGGCGCTCGAGCCGTCGCACGATGGCGGCGGCGAAGCGCGCGCCGTCGGCGCCGTCGGCGACGCGGTGGTCGAACGTCAGCGTGAGCGGCAGGAGGATCCGCGGGACGATCCGCCCCTCGCGGACGACGGGCTCCTCGCGGGCGCGCGCGACGCCGAGGATCGCGACCTCCGGGTAGTTGATGATCGGGATCGCGCCCGTGCCGCCGAGCGCGCCGATGTTGGTGATGGTGAAGGTCCCGCCGCGCAAGTCGTCGAGCGTCGCCTTGCCGTCGCGCACCCGCTGCGCGAGCGCCGCGAGCTCGCGCTGGAGATCGAGCAGCGGTTTCTTGTCGACGTCGTGGATCACGGGCACGATCAGGCCGCGGTCGGTTGCGACGGCGATGCCGAGGTGGTAGTAGCGCTTGAGAATCAGCTCGCCGGCGGCCGGGTCGAGGCTCGCGTTGAACTGCGGGTGCTCGCCGAGCGCGAGGGCCGCGGCCTTCAGGAGAAAGCTCGTCAGCGTGAGCGTCACGCCGCGCTGCTGCGCCTCCTCCACGTTCCGGCGGATGATCGCGTCCAGCTCGGTGATGTCGGCGCGGTCGAAGTGCGTGACGTGCGGGATGAGGGTCGCCGAGAGCGTCATGCGCTCGGCGATCGTGCGCCTGAGATGTGAGAGCGGTCGGCGCTCCACCGGGCCCCACTGCTCGAACTTCGGGAGTGGCGGCGGCTCGAAACCGGCCGCGGCGAGCGGCTTGGCGACGGCGGGGCGCGCGGGCTCAGCGCGCCCGGGCACGAGCCTGGCCCCCGCGGCGGGCGCGGGCGGCGCCGCGGGTCGCGGGGCACCGGCGGCGGCGCGCACGTCGTCGTCGGTGACGCGGCCGCCCGGTCCCGTCGCGCGCACGGTGCGGAGGTCCACGCGCAGCTCGCGCGCCAGCCTCCGCGTCGCCGGCGCCGCCGGCACCGGCCCCTCGCCGGCCGCCGCGGGGAGGGGTGCGGCAGCGGCGGCCCGCGGTGGGGCCGCCGGCGCCGGCGGCCCGGGCGCGGGGGTCGGCACGGCACGCGCTCCGGCCGGCGCGTCGTCGAAGGTGACGAGCACCGCGCCGACCTTGACCGTCTGCCCGGGCTGCACGTGGATCTTGGCCACGCGCCCGGCCATCGGCGAGGGGATCTCGACCGTGGCCTTGTCGGTCTCGACCTCGAGGAGCGGCGCGTCCTCGGCGATCACGTCGCCTTCGGCGACGAGCACCTTGACGATCTCGGCCTCGGTCAACCCTTCCCCGAGGTCGGGGAGCGCGAAGGGACGCGGCATGTCAGAACGCGAGGGTCTCGCGCGCCGCGGCGAGCACGCGCGGCACGTCGGGGACGTGCGCCTTCTCGCGCGCGAAGCCGACGAACGACACGTCGTTCGCGGTCACGCGGCGCACCGGCGCCTCGAGCGAGAGGAACGCGCCCTCCATGATGCTGGCGGCGATCTCGGCGCCGGGTCCGAAGCTCCGCGGCGCCTCGTGGACGATCACCGCGCGGCCGGTCTTCTGCACGGAGCGGACGATGGTCTCGCGGTCGAGGGGCGAGATGGTGAGGAGGTCGATCACCTCGGCCGCCACGCCGTCTTCCGCCTGGAGCGTGTC
>JACPCG010000080.1 GCA_016179925.1 Candidatus Rokuibacteriota bacterium
CTGGTAGGTCCCGCCCGGAATCGCCACGTCGCCCGCGAGGGGCCCGCCGCCGTCCCGTACGTCGGCGCTCGGGACCCCGAGACGGGGCGCCGGATACCCCTGGGTCTGGCGCGTGTACGTGATCGCCTCCGCGTGCATGTCCTCGTGGAAGACGGTCAGGAGGCAGAAGTAGGTGAGGTCGCGGGCCGGCGCCTCCGACCCTATCCGAACGACGACGCGATCGACGACCTCGGCCATGAACTCGAGCGTGCCCTGCCGGGACGGCAACGGGAGGTCCCAGCGGATGTCGTGGGGCACGGCCGCAGAGTCCCAGAGCGTGTCACCGTCCGCTCGCACCGGCGGCGTGCGGCCGTCGTGGCGGAGCACCCACCGCTCCTGAAACCACGCGACGTGGCCGATTTCCCAGAGGAGCGGGTTGACGATCTCGAGGCGGGGCCCGAGGAGCTGCTCGTCCTCGAGGTCGGCGATCAGCTCGAGCGTCCGGGCGCGGGCCTCGGTGACCAGATCGGTCAGCTGCGACGAAGAAAGCACGAGCATCCTCTCGCCTCCGGGCTGGCTAATCCCGTCTGCTCTTCGGCCAGAGTCCCGCGACCTGGCGTCCGATCCCCAGTTCTCCGATGTGGTACGAATTGTGATCCGCAATGACCAGGCAGCACCGAAAGAAGGTATGCTTGCCGCCACTGTTGGGCACCACCGTGAAGAGATCACAGGCCGGATCACGGACGAGGTCGATGACGGCTTTCAGGTCCTGGTGGAACCGGGCGAGGGACTGCCGCCACTGAGCGGACGTCGCCCGAGCGCTCTTCTCCGGCCAGTAGCCGGCCGGGAACGGGGGCTCCTCGTACGACGTGCTCGTCATATAGTCGAGCATGTCCTTTTGCGTCAGGCGGATGTGTTCGACGAGATGCCAAAAGCTATAGGGAACCCTGGGAAGACGCGAATTGATCGCAGACACGGGGAAGGCTTTGGTCGCCTGAGCCAGCGACATATGGTTGTGCCCACTCTCGAGGGTCGACACGAGTTGACGCCGGATCTCCTTGTCTCCGCCTGGCTGATTCATGGCCCTTCTCTCGTGGTGAAAGGATGCTTCGCTTGGGTTTGTCCCGCTCACCCCCGGCGACGCAGAGGTTACCATGGCGTTGCTGACCCGTTCCCGGCATCTGCGCTGGGGCGCCTCCCGCGACGAGCTGATCGACGCACCCCTCACACGTGCCGTTCGCGGTGACCTTGACACGCCGAGCCGTTCACCGTCCGGTGACGCCGAGCAACGTAGAAATGCGGGGGTGGCGACCGAGAGCCCGGCCATGCCCCTCCTGCGCGTGACGCCGTTCGGCGGCTTCCAGGCCCGGCTCGACGACACCGTCGCGCTGGCCTTGCCGACCAGGATGGCGCAGGCCCTTCTCGCGTACCTCGCGCTGCGTCCCGGCGTGAGCCAACCTACCGCGACCTGGAAGCCGGCTTCGAGCGCTTCGGCCGGGGGCCGCGCCGCCGCACCCGAAGCGTCCCGGGGCGCGACGCATCATGACAGCATCAGTGGCGTGCTATGATGCCAGCATGCGGACCACGGTGACGCTGGATGCCGATGTCGCGGCCAGGCTCAAGGCGATCGCCCGCCAGCGGGGCATCTCCTTCAAGGAAGCCCTGAACAGCGCCGTGCGTGCCGGCCTTGGGCGCGAGCGTCGAGCTGCCCGGGCGTTCAAACAGTACGCCCAGCCCATGGGGCTCCGTGCCGGCTTCAACCTGGACAAGGCCCTGCAGCTCGCGGCGGCCTTCGAAGACGAGGAGATCGTCCGCCGGCTCGAGCGGCGGAAGTGAAGGTCGTCGACGCGAATCTCCTGCTCTACGCGACGGACCGGCGCTCGCCGCGGCACGAGGCGGCGCGATCCTGGCTCGAGGGCCGACTCTCGGGTGACGAGACGATCGGGTTCGCCTGGGTCGTGCTGCTCGCCTTCCTGCGCCTGAGCACGAATCCCCATGTGTTCGAGCGGCCGCTGTCGGTGGAACGGGCGCTCGACGTGGTGGACGGCTGGCTCGGGCAACCCTGCGCGGTGATCGTGCAGCCGGGCGATCGCCACCCGGCGGTGGTGCGGCAGCTCCTCCGTCCGCTCGGGACGGCGGGTAACCTCGTGAATGACGCGCACCTCGCCGCGCTCGCCATCGAGCACGGCGCCGAGCTGAACTCGTGCGATGCCGACTTCTCGCGCTTCTCGGGTCTCCGCTGGGTCAACCCGCTCGACTCCCCGTAGTGTTCACCCCGCGGGAGGACGCTCGCGGTCGCCACTATGAGTTCGCCGGTCAGGGCACCCTATCGGGGCTCCTGGCCGGCGTCGTTTGTCCCGACATGTTGGTGACCCCGGCGGGATTCGAACCCGCGATCTCGACCTTGAAAGGGTCGCGTCCTGGGCCTGGCTAGACGACGGGGTCAGCCACGACAGTATACCCGACCCGGGGATACGCGACCTAGGGTCTGACGCTCAGCGAGGGATGGCGGAGCCGGAAGTATCCGCCCATCACGGCCGCCGCCAGCATGTTCGCGACGAGCACGGCGGGCCAGGCGAGGGCGTGGAGCACGGGCTCGGCGAAGAGCATCGCGGCGGCGATGAAGCCGAACTCGAAGACCACGAAGAGCAGCAGGATCCCGAAGCCCGCGCTCGGGTGCCGCTCGGCGAGCCCGAGCAGGCGCGCGGCGACCCCGCCGATCGCCGCGAAGACGAGCCCGTGGACCCACGTGAACATCCACACCATCTCGAAGTCGGGGAGCACGTCGGCCAGTGGGACGGTCGCGCCACGGCGGAAGAGCGCGGTGCCGAGCACAGTCGGGGTGTAGAGCGGCCGGCCGTTCAGGGTATCTACGACGAGGAACCAGAGCGCGATGGTGGCGGCGCCGAGGAGCCCCGCAATCAAGCCTTCCTGGTAGAGCGCCGCGGTCCGGGTCTCGGGAGTGGAGGAAGCGGTCGCGCCGGTCTGAGCGGTCATCACCCAACTCCTCTCCGGGTGTCTCGACAAACCCGTTCGACGATTGGGAGGATTATACCGCCGCGCGCGTCTTGCTCACCTGCTGGGCGTGGTCCTTGTAGTGTAGGCGCAGGATCAGCGCGTAGCCTTTCCAGTTGATCTCGCCGAAATAGTCGTCGGAGACGCGCAGGTCGGTGTGCGGCTCGCCCGCCTGGGCGGCGAGGAACTCGGCGAGGGCGGCCTGGCGCGCGTGCAGATGTGAGACGAGCTCGGCGAGCGGCCGGGCGGCGTTCACGGGCGTGTGCGCCACCGTCATCGGCCGACCCGGCCGGGTGCCGCTCGCGAGCGTCCGCATGATCCCGAAGGCGTCCTCAAGGGTCATGGTGACGTGGTCCACGACCTCCGCCACGCTCCACTCGCCCTCGGCGGGCCGCCGGTGCGCGGCCGGCTCCCCGACGCCCTCGAGCGAGGCGAAGAACTCCCCGGCTGCCTCGTCGAGCCGCGCGCGGATCTCCGCCGCGGTGAGCTTCGCCGACTGGGCGGCGAGATAACTCTGGAGCTTCTGCTGCGCGTTCGTGTCGGCCATGCGCGGAGTATACTCCGGCCGATGCTCGACGGGGTCGTCGGCTGGCCGCCCGAGTTCGCGCAGCGCTACCGCGCGCGGGGCTACTGGGGTGGGATGACGCTGGGCCAGGCGTTCGACCGCTCGGTCGCCGCCCACGCCGACCGCGTCGCCGTCGTGGACGGCCCCAGACGGATCACCTACCGCGAGCTCAGCCGGCTCGTGGACCGGCTCGGGCTGCATCTGGCGCTGCGCGGCGTCCGCGGCGGCGCGCGCGTCGTCTTCCAGCTCCCGAACACGGCCGAGCTGGTGATCGCCTACCTGGCCTGCCTGAAGGTGGGCGCGATCCCCGTCTGCTGCCTGCCCGCCCACCGCCACGCCGAGATCGGCTATCTCGCCGACTTCACCCAGGCCGCCGCGTGGCTCCTCCCGTCGGAGCTCCGCGGCTTCGACTACATCCGGATGGCGGAGGAGCTGCGCGGCTCGCTCCCGGCGCTCCGTGAGGTCATCGTCGCGGGCGGGCGTGCCGGAGGCGGGATGACGCGCATGGAGGACCTCCTGCGCGATCCCGTCGAGGAGCGCACGACGCCGGGCTCGCTCGGCCGGCTCCGCCCGCGGCCGGACGACGTCGCCGTCTTTCAGCTCTCCGGCGGCACGACGGGCCTGCCGAAGGTGATCCCGCGCACGCACGACGACTACGTGTACAACTCGCTCCAATTCGCCGCAGTCACCGACTTCGACGGCGGGAGCGTGCTCCTCGTATCCATTCCCGGCGAGCACAACTTCCCGCTCGCGTGTCCCGGGATCCAGGGGGCGCTCCTCCTGGGCGCCCGCGTCGTGCTGGCCCCTTCGCCCGATCCCGAGACGGTCTTCTCCCTCGTCGAGGCGGAGCGCGTCACCTGGATCCCCGCCGTGCCCGCCTCGGTGATCACGTGGCTCAACCACCCGAAGCGGACGCGCTACGACTTGCGCTCGATCCGCACGCTGATCGTGGGCGGCTCGCGCCTGACCGCCGAGCCCGCGCGCGCCGCGCGCGAGGCCTTCGGGCCGGCCCTCGCCCAGGTCTACGGCATGGCGGAAGGCCTCCTCTGCGCGACGCGCCGGAGCGATCCCGTGGAGGTGATCCTCGAGACGCAGGGGCGGCCCGTGTGCCCCGACGACGAGCTCCGCATCGTCGACGATGACGGCCGCGAGGTGGCGCCGGGCGAGCTCGGCGAGCTTCAGTGCCGCGGGCCCTACACGGTCCGCGGCTACTACCGGGCGGCCGAGCACAACCGCACGGCGTTCACCGAGGACGGCTTCTACAAGACGGGCGACCTCGTCCGGCGCCACCCGAGCGGCAACCTGATCGTCGAGGGGCGCAAGAAGGACACGATCAACCGCGGCGGCGAGAAGATCAGCTCGGAGGAGATCGAGAACCTCATCCTCGCCCACCCCGCGGTCCTCAACGCGGCCGTCGTCGCCATGCCCGACCCCGTGCTCGGCGAGCGCGCGTGCGCCTTCGTCATCCCGAGGCCCGGCGCCACGCTGACGCTCGAGGGGCTCTGCCGGTTCCTCCTCGATGACAAGCGCATCGCCAAGTTCAAGCTCCCCGAGCGGCTCGAGCTCCGCGCGCGCTTTCCGACGACCCCGGTGGGGAAAATCTCCAAGAAGGACCTCCGCGACGAGGCGCGAAAGGCGACCCAGGCATGAATCCGATCGTGGAAGAGATCCGGCGGGCGTATGCGGCGGTGGGGATCACGCTCGACACCCCCGCCACCTACGGCACCTACTACCGCCTGCTGTGCGCCGGCTGCGGCCGGATGGTCGGCAACACGGGCGACCGGCTCCTGCCGGGCATGGCGGCGGCCCTCGTCGCCGCGCAGTCCGATCTCTACGCCTCGGGGCTCCTGGGCTGCGCCTGCGGCCATCAGCGCGGACAGGCGGGGGCGACGGGCGAGACGGGCGCGAGCGAGGGGGCCCGGCGGCCGGCGCGCGCCGATCTCTGGCCCTTCTGGCGGCAGGCGTACGCGGCAGGCGATCCGCTGCCTGAGCTCCGCTGCCAGGTGGAGCGCCCGACGTACGCGTTCGACGAGGGCGACGCGCTGCCCGAGGAGTACCGGGACCTGCTCCTCAAGATGCTGCGCCACGAGGGCGAGCGGGCAGGCAACAAGAGCTTCCTCGGCTTCATGGCGACCTGCCTCGACCTGGCCGAGGCGATTGCGCCGAGCCCGGAAGCGAAGCTCGTCAAGGCCGAGTACCTGGCCGAGGAGCTCAAGCACGCGATCATGTTCCACCGCCTGGCGGTCGGGCTCGAGCCCGACTTCGCCCTGCGCGACGTGCCCTACGCCCACTACGCCTTCCACCTGCCCCGCGAGACGTGGGCCGACGACGCCTTCTTCCACTTCTTCGTGGATCTCAACGGCGCGTTTCACTCGCGCGACTGGCGCGAGTCGAGCTACGTCCCGCTCCGCCAGATGGCGGCGACGGTCGAGCGCGACGAGCTGGGCCACTCGGAGATGGGCCACCACTTCCTCGCCGAGATCACGAGCGAGCGGAAGGGCCAGGCGCTCTGCCAGCACCTGCTCGCGAAGTGGTACCCGGCGGCGCTCGACATGTTCGGGCGGTCGGATTCGCCGAACTCCTCGAAGTTTATCCGCTGGGGGCTCAAGAGCGTGGGCAACGCGGAGATCCGGCAGGCGTACAAGGGCTACGTGGACCGGAAGCTCGCGGCGCTCGGGCTCGAGCCGCCCGACGAGCGTGCGAACCGCCGCTTCCTCTAGCTTCGTCAGCGGGGGCCTCGACGGCCCCACATCGGGCCCGCAGCGCGGCGGCCGGGGCTAGGGCGACTCGCCGCGCCCGAGCCCGTACTGGAAGCTGCTGACGGTGACCTTGAAGCCCGTCGCGCCACGGACGGCCGGCACGCGCGTCGCGAAGCTGGCGCTCGAGCGCGCGCGGATCGGCCCGACCCAGGTGATCCCCTGCGCCAGCCGCTTGCCCGCCGCGTCCAGCGCCTCCGCGCTCACGTGGACGTCGATCACGTCGACGGAGGCGTCGTTGAAGACCTCGCCGACGAGCTGCACGTGGGTCGGGCCGGTCCGATCGACGTTGTAGGTGATGCGGAAGTTGCCTTGCGCGCTGGCCGGGGTCGCGCCCGCGGCGAGGACGGTGAGCCACGCAAGCGCCGCGGCGACGCGCACCGGCCGGGAGGTGAGGGGCAGTCGGTTGAACACTCGCGCGTATTATACGCGACCGGCGAGGTTGGGGTGAGCCGTCAGGGATTCGAACCCTGGACCCCCTGATTTAAAAGCGAGGACCTGCGCCCCGACATGCATGACGAGCTAAGGTCGCGTGATTCCGAAGGGTGGTGATAGAGCCGACCCCGGTTCGACACCCGTGAATCGGGGTGAGTTGGAACCAGAGTGGAACCAACCCTGGCACCGGCCGTCCGCTCTCCGGGCTTCATTCCGCGGCTACCTGAAGGTTCTAGATCGATTCCCTTGACCCTCTGGGGACCTGGCGCTACGCTCGGCCGCTCTTTGCCGCGAGAAGAGGAAATGGGATGAGGGCACCCATCGGCTAACGCCAGTGGAGTCCTGGTCGTCTCGGGTTCTGACGCCGGCTGGCGCTTGGCCCCCCTCACCCCCACGCCCAGCACTTCCTCCTGAACGGGCACTCTTTGCACTGCCACCCCGGGTTCGGATAGAACACGCTCGCCTCGACCGCGCGCAGCACCTCCGCCGCCAGCCGGAACAGCCGCACGTTCGCCGCCCGGTCGCGCGTCGTCCGGTACCGATGCCGCTCCGGCTGCTTGGTCTTCGTGAGCACGTCGAACCGGAGGCGCACCTCGGCGGGGTCGGCGTAGCCGAGGAGCCCCAGATGATGCCCACGCGCGGACGCCCTCCGCCGCGGCGATCATGTCCTCGTGTTGAGCGAACGCCACCTGCGCTGCATCCTGACCTGCTACTTCGCGTACTATCACCGGGCACGAACTCACGTCGCGCTCCAGAAGGATGCGCCGGACGGAAGGCCAATCGAGCGACCCGAGATTGGGAAGATCGTGCAGACTCCCGAAGTCGATTATCGCGCGATGTGAAGGTGGCCTCGTCTCACTCCAGATTGAGTGCCACGCGGATACGAGCGGGAAGACTCGGAGAAACGGAGAATCGAACCAGGTAGGGTCTGAACCCTGGCGCCGCGATTTCAAGGGTGTGATTGCCCACAGGAACAGGGAATGCTCGTGCCACGAGTTGCCGCGCCGTGCCGAGCAGTTGACCGTCCAAGAAAACCTGTGCGTGCGGGGGGTTGGCGTCGATGATGACGAACCCTCGGTGGAGGCGGCCTGAAAACTCCCCGAGAGGCCCGCTCGCGCCTCCGGTTGAACTCTCCTGGCGCTCAGCTCGAGCCTGTTCTCCCTTCAGCCCGTTGCGGGTGACAATCAGCGCGTTCGTGGTTTCGTCGGGAATGAATTGGAGCGTTCCCGTGGGAGGGCCAAGCATCGGAGCCCCGGGAGGCGATGGAGGCCCACGCCGGGGCGGCGGAGGAGGCGGCGCGAGTAGGGGTGGAGGCCCCGGGGCTGCGGGAGGAGGTGGCACGGTCGGTAGGTCCTTTGGCCGTCCGAAGATGGCGTTGAGCGTCGCCGCCAGGTCCTTGGCTCTGACGTGCTCGGGGAAGTAAATGAAAACCTGGCGCCCAGCGTACAGATCCACGTCGAGTTGACTCACCAGCCGCCGAATGACCTCCAACTCGGCCTTGCGGGCCTGGATGACCAGAACGTTGATGCCTCGATAGGCGACGATGAACGGAGGCCGATCGGGGCCTGGGGCCTCCGCCGGCTCACGCGGGATCGCCGGTGCCGCACCGGGAACGCGAGGCGGGGGAGGAGCCGGAGCGGCGGATGGAGTCGGTGGCTGCAACACGACCTTCAGATCCCCGTCCGGGAACGTCTCGGCCTCCGGCCTGATCCGGACCTCGAAGTAGCCTTCCTCCTCATAGTAGTCCCGGAGCCCGTCCGCGGCCCGTTGCGCATCCACGGGGTTGTAGACAACCCCGAGCTTGAGGTCGAGCTTCTCTCGGAGAGTCCGCGTGTCGATCTGACGGTTCCCGGTGAACTCGATATCCCGGATGAAGGGGTGCACCACCACCACGAACGTCAGCTTGACGCCGCCTTCGAGCTCCTCCACCTTCACCTGCACGTCCTGAAAGAACCCGAGGGCGAAGATAGCCCGGATATCCTCAGCCACACGGGCGGACGTGAAGGGCGAGCCCGCCCGGGTCTGAACCCGTCCGAGAATCACGGCCTCTTGGATGCCGCGGTGTCCCTGGACAGCCACGTCCCTGACGACCAGGGGAGGCTGTCCATCCTGGGCGAGTGATCGGAAGGGCAGAGCCTGGATCAGGAGGAGAGCGGCCGCCACGATCAGCCCGAGAAGGCGGATCTCCAGAAGAATAGCCCGAGCCCTGCTTCCCGTCTTCCCGTGCCCCTGGCTGGGGTGTCCCGGGTGACATGCAGAAGTCGGGGGATCCGCCAGGGGCGGCGGGAGGGTAGACACGGCCGCAACGTCCGGGAAGAGGCGGACGCGCCTCATGCCTCGATGACGATTCGCGTGTCGGTGGCTTCGACGCCCCGCACCCTTTGGATGCGGCGGAGGACCAGCCGGCCCAACGCCCGGGGATTGGGGCCCTCCGCGAAGGCAATCACGTCCGGGCGGCCCCAGCACATATGCGCGGACTTGACGCCACGGAGCCGAGCGATCCCTCTCGCCACCGCTTCGACCCGACCGGGCGTGGCATAAACGAATACGTACGCCTGAGTTGCCATGTCTTCCTCCTTCTGTCCGGCTTCCCCCGGCGACATCGACGAGGATTACGGGCTCCGCCTACTCGCCTTTCGTGAATACCTGGCCGCACTGGGCACACGCCTCAAGTCCTGAGTGGCCAACGGGCTCGATCTTGGGGTGGTCGCAGGGCTTGTCTCCCCATGTCTCACGCAGTTGTGCCGCTTTCCTAGCGTCCACTTATTCGATGATCTTGTCCGCCCGCGCGAACACCGAGGGTGGGATCGTCAGGCCTAGAGGGCTTTGGCGGTCTTGCGCGCCGACGGCGGGCGGCGCTGCGATGAGGCCGCGGGCGAGGGTGACCAGGAGCCCGAAGGGTCCGAGCCTCACGGCGACCTCCTTACTTCAGCGGACTGAGTGCGATGGTGAGCCGTCAGGGATTCGAACCCTGGACCCCCTGATTAAAAGTCAGGTGCTCTACCGACTGAGCTAACGGCTCCCGTCCCCGATTCTACCGCTGTTGCTGGCGCTCGAGCTCCCGCGAGAGGGCCGAGAACTCGCGCGAGAACTCGGCGCCGAAGCGCTCCCCGAACTCGCGCTCCCGACTCTTCATCAGGCGCTCGCCCGCCACCGCGCCCTCGGTGACGAGCACGCCCGAGAGGCGGATCGCCTTGGCGCCGAGCGGAGCGCGGTAGAAGGCCGCGAGGTCCCGCATCTCGTCGCGCGAGAAGTGCCGGGCGATCAGCGTGGCGTGGAGCGCCCGGCGGCCCCGCCCGACGATGAAGACGAGCCGCCGGAGCTTCGGCGGCGCCACGCGCTAGAAGAGGCTCGACCGCACGGAGGGGAACCAGCGGAGGAGCGGCGAGTCCTCGCAGAGGATCGTCTCCTCGCGCTGCGCCCCGGTGGAGATCAGGCAGAACGGCGCCCCGATCAGCTCCTCGAGCCGCTCGAGGTAGCGCCGCGCCTTCGCCGGTAGATCGGCCTCGTTCTTGGCCCCGCCCGTCGGGGCGAGCCAGCCCGACACCTCCTCGTAGACGGGCTCGGCGGCGGCAATGACGTTCTCGTCCTCGGGAAAATCCGTGAGGAGCTCGCCGTTGTAGCGGTAGCCGGTGCAGATCTTCACCGTCTCGCACTGGTCGAGCACGTCGAGCTTCGTCAGCGCGACGGTGTCGAGGCCGTTGATACGCACGGCGTACCGGGCGACGACGGCGTCGAACCAGCCGCAGCGGCGCGGCCGCCCCGTCGTCGCGCCGTACTCGTTGCCGCGCGCCCGGATGTGCTCGGCGACCGCGCCCGTCATCTCCGTCGGGAACGGGCCCCCGCCGACGCGCGTGGTGTAGGCCTTCGACACGCCGAGGACGCCGTCGAGGCGGGTCGGGGGGACGCCGGTGCCGGTCGCGGCGCCGCCGGCCGTCGTCGAGGACGACGTGATGAAGGGGTAGGTCCCGTGGTCGATGTCGAGCATCGTCCCCTGCGCGCCCTCGAAGAGGACGCTGTAGCCGCTGTCGATCCATTTCATCAAGAGGAGCGCCGTGTCCGTGATGTACGGCGCGAGCCATCCCGCGTAGCGCAGGTACGTGTTCAGGATCTCGTCCACACCGAAGGTCTGCGCGTCGTAGATCTCGCGCAGGATCCGGTTCTTCTGGGCGACGTTGACCTCGAGCTTCTCGCGGAGGAGGCACTCGTTGAGGAGATCGACCATCCGGATCCCGACGCGCGCCGCCTTGTCCACGTACGCGGGCCCCACGCCTTTGCCCGTGGTTCCGATCCGCCGCTTGCCGAGCTTCGCCTCCGAGGCGCGGTCGAGCGCCGGGTGGTAGGGCATGATCAGGTGCGCGTTCTTGGAGATGAAGAGGTTGCCGTCCAGCGTCACGCCGCGGCGGACGAGCGACTCCATCTCGTCGATGAGCGCGCCCGGGTCGATAACGACACCGCAGCCGACGACGCACCGGCAGCCGCGGTGGAGGATCCCGGACGGGATCGAGTGGAGCACGTACTTATCGCGCCCGACGACCACGGTGTGGCCGGCGTTGTTGCCGCCCTGGTAGCGCACGACGACGTTGACGTGCGGCGTGATGACGTCCACGACCTTCCCCTTGCCCTCGTCGCCCCACTGCGTGCCGACGACCACGATGTTAGGCATGGCCCAGACCTCCGAAGTGTCGAAGCGGATCGGCCAGGACCTCGGCGACCGGCAGCGTGCGCTCCGAGCCGTCCGCGAGGTCGAGCACGAGCAGCTGATCGGCGCCCGTGCGCGGGCTGCCCGCGACGAGCACGCGGCGCACGCGCTGGGCGCGCGCGTAGGCGACCGACTCCTCGAGCGGGCGGCTCACGATGTCGCGGGCGACCGACGCCCCCAGATCGCGCAGCCGCCGCGCCAGCGAGAGCGCCGCGGTCTTGTCCGGGGTGAAGTCGATGATGAAGAAGTCGGGCCCCGGGAGCTCGACCGCGACGCCCTGCGCCTCCATCACGGAGAGCAGGCGCCCGACGTCGAAGGCGAAGCCGACCGCCGGGCAGTCGTAGCCGAAGCGCGCGAGCATGTGGTCGTAGCGTCCGCCCGCCGCAACGGACGCGCCGAAGCCCGACACGTACGCCTCGAAGTAGGTTCCGGAGTAGTAGTCGAAGCCGCGCACCTCGCCGAGGTCCAGCAGGACCGCGTCGGCGAGCCCGTAGATCGTGAGCAGCCGGTAGACCTCGGACAGGTTCGCGAGCGCCCGCGCCGAGCGCTTGCTGCGCGCGAAGCCGGCCGCGCGCTCGAGCACCGCCTCGTGGCCGAACAGCGCGGGGAGGGCCAGGAGCGCCTCGCGCACCTCCCGGGGCGGCGCCAGCGCCTCCACGAGCCGCTCGAGCGTGGCGGCGTCTTTCCGCCCGAGCGCGGCGCGCAGCTCGCGCACGCGCGCCGGGTCGGCGGCGGCCTCCTCGCAGAGCCCGCGGAAGAAGTCGGGGTGGCCGAGGACGAGCTGGTACCGGTCGAGGCCGAGGGTCCGCAGCCCCTCGAGCGCCATCGCGATGATCTCGACCTCGGCCTCCGGCTTCTCGAGCCCGATCAGCTCGACGCCCGCCTGGTAGAACTCGCGGTAGTGCGACACCTGCGGCTCGTCGTAGCGGAACACGTTCGTCACGTAGGCGAGCCGGATGGGCTTGGGCTCGTCGCGGAGCCGCGTGGCCACGATGCGCGCGATCTGCGGCGTGATGTCCGCACGGAGCGCCAGCAGGCGGCCCGTCTCGCGGTCCACGAGCTTGAACATGTTCTCCTGCACGTCGGCGTCGGTACCGGTGGCGAGCACGTCCGCGTACTCGAACGTGGAGGTGACGACCTCGCGATAGCCCCAGCGCTCGAACACGCCGAGCAGGCCCCGCTCGACGTGCCGCTTGCGCGCGGCCTCCTCCGGCAGGTAGACGCGCGCCCCCTTCGGGAGCTGCGAGGGGTGCAGCCTCACGGCGCCGCCCGCTCGAGGTGAGAGAGCGTGTTCATCCGGTGGATCGTCGCCCAGCCGGGCTCGTACTCGATCTCGGTGATCCCCGCCGGCGAGGCGTCCACCGTCCAGAGCCGCTCGGGCCCGAGGCCAAGGGCCTGGAGGACGATGAGGCGCAGGACGATCGCGTGCGAGACGAGCACCACGAGCTCGCCGGCGTGCGCGTCGATCAGCGCGCCGAGGGCGCGGTTGACGCGGGCGGCGACGTCGGTCAGGCGCTCGCCACCCGGCAGCGCCAGCCGCTCCGGCGCCGAGCGCCAGTGCTCGTACGCCTGGGGGAAATCTCGTGCGACCTCGTCGCGGCTTCGCCCCTCCCACTCGCCGAACGCCATCTCGCGGAAGCCGGCCTCGATCTGCACTTCGAGCCGATGGGGCTTGGCGATCACCTCGGCGGAGGCGCGCGCGCGCTCGAGCGGGCTCGTGTAGACGGCGGCCACGGGCTTCCCCCCGAGTGCCTGGGCCACGGCCTCGCACTGGCGGAGCCCCTCCTCCGTGAGCGGGATGTCCCGCGCGCCGGCGAAGCGGCGCTCGCGCGTCCACGCGGTCTCCCCGTGCCGTATGGCGTAGAGCCTGAGCTTGCTCACAACCGCAGTATTTTAGCGCGATTCGGCGCTAGCGCGATCCGGCGTCTTCGGCGAGGGTGACCCCGACCTGGCGGGCGAGGCGGACCGTGAGGCCGACGTAGTTGTCGACCTTCAGCAGCCGGAACAGCCGGTGCGCCGCCAAAAGGTTGGCGGCCACGGCGTCGCGATGGCCCTGGGCGCGGGCGAGCGCGGCGAGATCGAGGTACGTGCGGCCCAGCTCGTAGCGGGAGTGGACCGCGATGAAGGTGTCGCGCGCCGCGTTGAAGTGGGTCTCGGCATCCGCGTGCATGCCGCGGGCGCTCGCGATCCGGCCGAGCGCCTGCTGCGCCCAGCCGACGCCCGGCCGGAAGTCCGCCTCGCGCGAGATCACGAGCGCCTGCATCGCGAGGTCCGCGGCGCGGTCGAACCGGCGCTCGAGCCGATTGGCCTCGGCGAGGAAGACCGAGAACCAGCCCTGGAAGGGGCGGTACCGGAACTGGGCGAGCTGCTGCACCGCGCGCTCGAGCACCGGCGTCGCCCGCGCCGTGTCGCCCTTCTCGAGGTAGGCGTAGCCGAGGCAGCCCGCGGCGATCGCGCGCTCGAACGGGTCCGGGGCCGTGCGGAGCGCGCGCTCGCAGGAGGCGATGCCGGCGTCGAACTCGCCGATGGCGGCGTAGATCATGCCGCTCACCCACGCCGCGAAGGTCTGGAGCCGCGGGTCGCCGAGATCCTCGCCGATCGCGTGGGCCCGGCCTTCGGCCTCGAGCGCCGCTTCGAACTCGCCCATCTGCGTGTAGTTGAGGCCGACCATCCAGTAGGCCTGGCCGAGCCACCACCGCTCGTCGGTCCGCTCGAGCAGCGCGATCGCCTGCCGGCCGTGCTCGATGCCCTGGCGCGCCTGGCCCGAGAGCGCGCTCTGCATCGAGAGGAGCGAGTAGGCCTTGCCCATCGTCGCCTCGTCGCGGCACTGCTTGGACTCGGCGATGGCCCGCTGCGCGCTCCGCGCGGTGGGCTCCTGCTGGCCGAGGAACCCGTACGTCCGGCCGAGCAGGAAATAGTACCGGCCGGCGAGCACGCGCTCTTCGAGCCGCTCCAGGCGCTCCTGCTGCGGCAGGAGCAGGTCGAGCACCTCCTGGAGGCGGCCGAGCGCGATGAGCGAGGCGGCCTGGCGCAGGAGGAGGTCGAGGAGCCGGTGGTCGCGCTCCTCCGCGGGCAGGCGCTCGACGTGGGCCACGGCCTCGCGCAGCGCGCGGACCGCTTCCTCGTGGGCATAGCTCCGCGCCGCGCGCTCGGCGGAGCGGGTCAGGTACTCGATGGCCTTGGCGCCTTCCTGGGCCTTCGAGTAGTGGTACGCGAGGTTGTTCTGCGTCTCCTCGAGGCGGCCCGCGTAGAGCGTCTCCAGCGCGCGCGCAGCCGCGGCGTGGAGCTCCTGGCGCTCGGCGTCCGTCAGGCTCTCGTAGGCGACGTCCTGGAGCAGCGCGTGCTTGAACACGTAGACAGGGTCGCCGCCGCGGCTCTGCTCGTGGAGGAACTCGAGGCGCGTGAGCTCCTCGAGATGCGGGTCGAGCGGCTCCTGCCAGATGGCGCCGAGGATGCGGCGGGAGAACTCCCGGCGGAGCACGGACGCGGTCTGCAGGAGCCGCTTCGTCTTCTCGGGCAGGCGGTCGATCCGGGCGAGCAGCACCTCCTGGATCGTGTCCGGCACGGCGGGCGCCGGCTTCGAGCCTCGCTGCTCGCCGACCGCGCGCGTCATTTCCTCGAGGAAGAAGGGGTTACCCTCGGCCTTCTCGAGGATGAGCTGCGCCAGATGCTCGGACAGCGGTGAAGCCGGGAGCACCGAGCGCACCAGCTCAAGGCTGTCCTGCGGCGACAGGGGCTGGAGCGCGATCTGGGTCGCGTAGGACCGGTTCATCCAGGGCGGGCGGTACCCGGGGCGGTAGGTCGTGAGGAGCAGGATCGGCGAGCCCGCGATGTGCTCGACGAGGAACGCGAGGCAGTCCTCCGAGGACTTGTCCACCCAGTGGAGGTCCTCGGCGACGAAGATCAGCGGCTGCTGGCGGCTCGCGTTCAGGATCATCCGCCGCAGCGTCTCGAGGATGCGCGCCTTGATCGCCTCGTCGCTGAGCACCGCGAGGCGCTCCGTCCCCTCCTTCACGCCGAAGAGCTGCAGGAGGTACGGCGCCCACTCGTCCGGGTCCATGTCCATCTGGCGCAGGGTGCCGGCCACCTTCTCGGCGATCCGCGCGTGGCTGTCGGCCTCCGTGATCCGGCACGTCTGCCGGAGGATGTCGAGCACGGGAAGGTACGGGATCGCGGCGCCGTAGGACAGGCAGCGGCCCCGGAGATAGGTGACGTTCTCGCCGCGCAGGGCCTGGCGCAGCTCGAAGACGAGCCGCGACTTGCCGATCCCGGCCTCGCCGACGATCCCGACGGCCTGGCCGTTGCCGCGCATCGCCGCCGCAACCCGGCTCTGCAGGAGGCTCAGGTCCTGGTCGCGGCCAACGAACCGCGCCATGTGCCGGCCGAGCCCGAGCCCGGGGCGCTCCTGCCCGACGAGCCGGAACGCCCGCCCGGCGGCCGACGCGTCGAGGTGGAACCGCCGCTCGAGGAGCGGCGCGGCGGCCTCGCTCACCACGATCGTGTTCGGCTCGGCGCCGGCGCAGAGGTCGTCGAGGACGGTCCACGCCTCGCGCTTGGCCTCCGGGTCGATCTGCGCGCCGCCGGCGGACTGCGCGACGAGGAACTGGCCCACGTGGATCGCGATCCTGACCGCGAGGGGGTCGGCGTCTTCGCGGCGCGAGCGTTCGCCCGCCTTCTGCATCGCCATCGCCGCGTGCGCGGCCCGCCGGGACGCGTCCTCGACGGGCTCCAGCCCGAACGCCGCGACGATCCCGGCCGAGCCCAGCTCCTCGACCCGGCCGCCGAAGCTCTGCGCCTTGTCCACGAGCGCCTGGATCGCCCGGCTCGTGTAGAGCGGCGAGTCGGGCCCGTCCGGCGCCACGGTCGCGCGGAGCAGGGTGAGACGCCGCCGCTCCCAGCGCACGCTGGCCGGCGCCGGCGGCAGCGCTGCGGGTACCGGGAGCGCCGGGGCCGGCGCGGCAGCGGCCGGCCGCGGCGCTGGCCGCCCGCGCGGCGACGCGCCCTCGCGCTGGAGCCGGTGCTTCTCGAGCCGGTAGCGGAGGGTGTTGCGCGAGATGCCCAGGCGCACGGCCGTCCGCGAGATGTTCCACGCCGTCTCGCGGAGGACCTCGAGCAGATGCTGGCGCTCGGCCTCGCCGACGACGTCCTCGAGCGGGCGCGCCGCCCCGTCCGGCGCGCGCTCGAGGCGCTCGGGCGCGGCGACGCTCGGCAGCGCGAGCATCTCGGCCGTCACGACGGGCTCCTCGGACAGGAGCGCGACGCGCTCGATCACGTTGCCCAGCTCGCGCACGTTCCCCGGCCACCGGTAGCCGGCGAGGGCGCGACGGGCGTCCTCGGCGAAGCTCTTCGGCGCCAGAGTGTACTCGCGGCAGGCGCGCTCGAGGTGGCGCTCCGCGAGGAGCAGGATGTCCTCGCCCCGCTCGCGCAGGGGCGGCACCGAGAGCGTGAGGACCGCCAGCCGGTGATAGAGATCCTCGCGGAACCGCTTGAGGCGTGTCGCCACTGCCAGGTCCTCGTTCGTCGCGGTCAGGATCCAGACGTCCACCGGCTCGCTCCGTGTGCTCCCGAGCCGGCGCACCGTGCGCTCCTCGAGCACCTTGAGGAGCTTGGCCTGGAGGCCCTCGGGCAGAAGCCCGATCTCGTCGAGGAAGATCGTTCCGCGGTGCGCCGCCTGGAAGAGGCCGGGCTTCGCCTGGCGAGCGTCCGTGAAGGCGCCGCGCTCGAAGCCGAAGAGCTCGGCCTCGAGGAGCGTTTCGGGAATCGCGGCGCAGTTGACCGGGACGAACGGCCCCTCGGCTCGCGGGCCCGCCTGGTGAATCAGCTTCGCGATGAGCCCCTTGCCCGTGCCGGTCTCTCCCTGGATCAGGAGCGGCGGAAAGAGTCGACCGCCCAGCCTGCGGCGAAGCAGCTGTCGGATCTTTTCCCGGAGCTCTTCGATGGCCGGGCTCTTCCCGATGAGTTCATCCAGAATTTTCATAAGGTCGCTCAATTATCCACCACCACCACCAGAACCACCTGCTGAATCTTCGTGAACGTCTTTTCTCTATTTCTCCATGGCTTGGGGCCCATCTGGATGGTCATGCTGGTTCCCTTATTGGGGTATTACCGCAATCTCGAGGCCAGCACTCGGCCTCCTTCAAGCGCCTGATCAACCACCCACGACCACCATCAGCCACGGCGGGGCTGCTCCATCGTGCAAGTCGCTGTTTTCTCGGATGTCAGGACTTGGCATCTCGAATGCGGTAGCCCTCCCACGAAGTCAACCCGAACGAGGAGGGGTCACATGAGGAGTAGACGCGTGAACTCAGGGAGACCGCGATGACCGCCGCGCGGATCGGGCTGATCGCGGTGAGCGGCGTCCGCGTGTACAACGAGCGCTTGATCCGCCTCGGCGTGACCCTTCCGGGGTTCGTGGAGCGCGCTCGAGTGATCGCCAGCATGCCCTCGCTCGGGCTGCTGACTCTCGCGGCGGTGACGCCCGACGAGTACGACGTCACGTATCTCGAGAGCCCGGAGTTCGATCCCGCCACCCTCTGTCAGCACGGCTTCGACATGGTGGGCATCAGCTCCTTCACGGCCAAGGCTGACGTCATGTACGGGATCGCCGATTTCTATCGCGTGCGCGGCACCACCGTGGTCCTGGGGGGGCTCCACGCCACGCTCGTGCCGGAGGAAGCGGCCGAGCACGCCGACGCGGTTGTGGCCGGAGAGGGCGAGGTTCTGTGGCCCCGCGTGCTCGCCGACTGGAAACGGGGACGGCTCGACCGGATCTACCGGAACCGCTCGTTCCGCGACGTCGACCTCGGGCGCGTGCCCGTCCCGCGCTACGACCTCCTGGACCTGGAGCGCTACAACCGCATCCCGCTTCAGACCGCCCGCGGCTGCCCTCTCGATTGCGAATTCTGCGCGGCCTCCAAGATTTTCGGGGGCTACAAGCGGAAGCCGGTCGAGGGCATCGCCAAGGAGCTCGCCGCGATCAAGCGGCGATTCGGTCAGCCGTTCCTCGAGCTGGCCGACGACAACACGTTCGTCGACAAGCGTTGGTCGCGCGACCTCGTCCGCGCGCTGGCGGCGGCGGAGGTTCACTGGTTCACCGAGACCGACGTCTCGCTCGCCGACGATCCCGAGCTCCTGGATCTGCTAGCGGCCAGCGGCTGCCGCCAGGTCCTCATCGGCTTCGAATCGCCCAACGCGGAGTCGCTCAGGGGTCTGGAGGCGCACGACTGGAAAGCGCGCCGCCACGACCGGTACCGGCGGGCCATCGATGAGATCCAGCGGCGGGGGATCACCGTCAACGGCTGCTTCATCGTCGGCCTCGACAACGACACGCCGGAGATCTTCCCGACCATCGAGCGATTCGTGAAGGACAGCGGCCTCATGGAGGTCCAGGTGACGGTGCTCACGCCCTTCCCAGGCACGGCGCTCTACCGACGTCTCCGGGCCGAAGGGCGCCTGCTCCGCGAGCGCTACTGGGAGCGCTGCACCCTCTTCGACGTGAACTTTGCCCCGCGACGGATGAGCGTGGAGGACCTCGAGCAGGGACTGGAGTACCTGATGGGCTCGCTCTACACCGCGGAGGAGGTCCACCGCCGGCGTCGCCTCTACCTGGAGACGACGCTGCGGAATCGGAGGCTCGCCTCGTGACCGGCGCCCGGAACGTCAAGGGAGGGCTGGTGCTTCTCGCGGGCGGGTTCGCGGCGGGGCTGGCCATGTCGCTCTACGCCTTCGCGCCCCTGGTGGCCGTGCCCGCCGGGCTGGCCCACTACGACGACGTGCCGCGCCGCCTCTTCCGCCTCGCGCACATCGCCGCCATCATGCTGCCGCTCGTCAATATCGTCCTGGGACCGTGGCTGGACCGGCTCGCGCTCCCAGGCCGGGCCCGGGCCGCGGCGAGCTGGCTCCTGCTGCTGGGGGCGGCCGGCCTGCCGCCCGCGCTGGCGCTGGAGGCGTTCGTGCCCCCGGTCATTCTCCTGCATCTCTCCGCGCTCCCCGCGCTCGCGTTCTCGCTCGGGGTGTTCCTGGTGAGCGCCGGAGCCTACCGGACCGACTTCACCAAGGAGGTGTCGCGTGCTGGCGCCAATCAACATGCAACAGAAGGCCAAGGCGATCGTCGCCGGGCACTTCAAGAAGCCCCTGGCGGCGCTTGATCTCGAGACACGGCTTCGCGAGGACCTCGGAGCAGACTCGCTCGATCTGCTCGAGCTCGTGTTCGAGCTCGAGCAGGAACTGGGCGTCTCGATCGCCGACGCAGAGGCCGCCGAGCTGCGGACCATCGGCGACGCCGTCCGCTACGTCGAGCGGGGCCAGTCGTGATCCGTCGCCGCGTGGCGGTGACGGGCCTGGGGGCGGTGACGCCCGCGGGGAACGACATGCCGTCGACGTGGGCCTCGCTCACGGCGGGGTTGAGCGCCGTGGCCCGGGCGCCGCACATGGAGGCCGCGGGCTGCCGCTCGCGGATCGCCGCGGAGGTGCGCGGCTTCGACCCCGGCGCGCTCCCTTCGCGGCAGGACGCAGCCCGCCTCGGCCGGAGCGCCCAGCTCGCGCTCGCCGCCGCGCTGGAGGCCTGGCGCGATGCCGGCCTCGCTCCAGCCGGCCTGGACCTCGCGCGGTGCGGCGTCATCCTGGGGACGGGGTTCGGTGACTCGGCGGAAACCTTTCGCCAGACCCAGAACTACCTGAGGGCAGGGATTCGCGGGGTCAACCCCGCCTATGCGCCCCGCGCCATGTCCAACGCCGGCGCGGCCCACATCTCGCTCGAGTTCGGCCTGCGTGGCCCCAGCTTCACGACCGGCTCGGCCTGCGCGGCGGCCAGCCACGCCATCGGCCTGGCCGCCCGGCTGATCCAGTGCGGCGATGCCGACGTGATCCTCGCCGGCGGGACCGAAGAGATCTCGTGCATCCTCGCCCCGGCCGCCTTCGACGGGCTCCACGCGCTCTCCGTCCGGAACGAGACGCCCGAGCGGGCGTCGCGTCCCTTCGACCGCTCCCGCGACGGCTTCGTGATCGGGGAGGGCGCGGGGATCCTCGTCCTCGAGGAGTTCCAGCACGCCGCGCGGCGGGGTGCGCGGATCTACGCCGAGATCGCAGGCGTCGGCATGGCGAGCGAGGCGCACCACCTCACGGCCCCGGACCCGCGGGCGGAGGGAGCGACGCTCGCCATGCAGAGGGCCCTCGATGACGCGGGCTGCGCGGCCACCGACGTCCGCTATGTCAACGCCCACGGGACGTCGACGCCGCTCAACGACGCGATGGAGACCCGCGCCCTCCACCGGGTGCTGGGCGCGCACGCCCGCGCGATCGCCGTCAGCTCGACCAAGTCGATGATCGGTCATCTCCTCGGCGCCTCAGCCGCGGTGGGGCTCGTCGCGACCGTCCTCACGGTGCGCGAGGGCGTCATCCATCCCACGATCAACTACGAGGAGCCGGATCCCGACTGCGATCTCGATTATGTGCCCAACGCATCTCGCCGGATGGACGTGGAGCTCGCCCTGGCCAACTCCTTCGCGTTCGGCGGGCACTGCGTGAGCCTGGCGGTGCGCGCGATCCGGTAGGGGAGAACAAGCAGGGGTCGCGATCACCGCCCGGCGGCGGCTCCGCACCCCGGCCTCGACGTGAACTTCATTGTCGCCGCTTTCCTGTGGGACCACGTGTTCAGGATCTAGCGCGACGACGATCGCTCCGCCTTCCACCACCACCGCAACCACGGAGATGCCGCCCCCCCCGCGCTAACCCCGCGCCGTCCCAGGGCGCGCGCATTGGCGCGCCGCTTGCGAGACGGCGCGGACACGGGCCGTTCCCGCCGCTGGGACGGGGGCGGCGAAGCGAGCACTGAACAGAGGGCCATAGGAGGCACCACACGGAACGTGCCGACGACGTGAAGTGCACGGACTTCTAACCGCGCCGCCGGGAACCGCCCCTGAGCGAGGGCGGCCCCTGGCGCGACACCGGAGGTGACGCCATGAAAGACCTACGCCGCACGCTGACGCTCTTGCTGGCCGTCGTGGGGGGAGTCCGAGCCACGGCATCCGCAGTGCGCGCCCTGGCTCGGCGCCGGCCGATGAACCGGCGCCGGCGGCCGGCTGGGCCCGCGCGCGCCGCCCGCGCCGCGGCGCTCGCGGCCCTCCTGCTCGGCTCCGGGGGCTGCGCCGTGCTGATGGCGTTCCCCGCCGACTCGCCGGACGGCAAGTCGCTGATGCCTCCCTCGAAGCCGATCGAGCGGGTGGCGATCGGCTGGCCGCGCGAGCGCGTTCACGCCAAGCTCGGCCGGCCGGCGCAGGCCGAACCGTGCGAGGGCGACCGGAGTGTCGAGGTGTTCGAGTACCGCGAGCGCCACCGCGCCGAGACGTGGGCGGATTGGCTCTTCGGCTACACGCGCGCCCTGGTCCATCTGGGCGCGGACCTCTTTACGCTTTTCGCGTGGGAGATCCCCGGGACGGCGTTCGAGATGTACGTGATGGGCGACCGGCACCTGTTCCTGGTGCGCTACGGCGCCGACGGCGCCGTCGAGGCGGTCGAGCGCCTCGGCCGCGCCGTCGACCGCCCCGGCGATGCCGGCTACTGCCCCGGCCGGGCGCGGGCGTCAGCCGCGCTCGGCGAAGATCGTCTGGGCCGCGCGGACGCTCGCGCCGGACTCCACGGGCTGGCCGGGGTCGCCGAGGGCGCGCCGAAAGCCGATTCTAACGCTTGGGTTACAGCCTGACGAGCTTGGCAAAGACGATGTCCGGCATGCCCCGGATCTCGTCCAGCACGGCAGGCGGCATGGGATCGTCGAGGTTCAGGACGGACACGGCGCGCCCGCCCCGCCGCTCGCGCCCGAGCTGCATGCCGGCGATGTTGATCCCGTGCCGGCCGCAGAGCGTCCCGATCCGGCCGATCACGCCCGGCACGTCCAGGTTGGCGAAGACGAGCATCCACCCCTGCGGCAGCGCCTCAAGCGCGAAGCCGTCGATCTGGACGAAGCGCGCCTCGCGCTTGAAGAAGACCGTCCCCGCGACCGACGAGGTCGCGCGGTCGGTGCGGAGCTCGGCGGCGAGCAGGCTCGCGTAGTCCGGGGCCTCCGTCGTCGAGGTCTCGGTCACCCGGAGTCCACGCGCCTTGGCGAGGAGCATCGCGTTCACGTCGGTGACGTGCTCCGAGAGGATCGTCCCCAGCACACCGCGGACGAACGCGAGCCCGAGCGGCGCGGTCGGGTGCCCGGTGATCTCGCCCGAGCACACCAGGCGCGCCTCCTGCATCCGCCCTTCCGCCATCTGGGCGAGGAAGCGCCCCATCTTCTCCGCGAGCCCGGTCCAGGGCGCCTGCTCGCGATGGGTCTCGGCGTCCACCGACGGCAGGTTCACCGCGTTGACGACGACGCCGCGCAGGAGGGCGTCGGCGACCTGCTCGGCGATGGCGAGCGCGACGGCGGTCTGCGCCTCGTCGGTGGCGGCGCCGAGGTGGGGCGTCGCGATCACCTGCTCGAGCCCGAGGAGCGGGTGGTCGGCGGGCGGCGGCTCCTGCTCGAACACGTCGAGCGCGGCGCCGGCCACTCGGCCGGCCCGGATCGCGTCGGCCAGCGCCTGCTCGTCCACGAGGCCGCCGCGCGCACAGTTGATCAGCCGCACGCCCGGCTTCACGCGCGCCAGCTCCGCCTCGCCCAGGAGGTGGCGGGTGTCGCCGGTGAGCGGCGCGTGGATCGAGATGAAGTCCGCGCGCGCGAGCAGCTCGTCGAGCTCGACCGGCTCGACGCCGAGGCGCTCGGCGGCCTCGCGCGTGAGGTAGGGATCGTAGGCGATCACCTGCATGCGGAAGCCGAGCGCGCGCCGCGCGACCTCCGAGCCGATGCGCCCGAGGCCGAGCACGCCGAGCGTCTTGCCGAACAGCTCGACCCCCTGGAGCCGGCTCTTCTCCCACCGCCCGGCCTTGAGCGTCGCGTCGGCGGCCGGCACGCGCCGCGTGAGCGCCAGGAGGAGCGCCAGCGTGTGCTCGGCGACCGCGGTGGTGTTGCCGCCCGGCGTGTTCATGACGACGATGCCCCGCTCGGTGGCGGCCTCCACGTCGATCGTGTCCACGCCCGCCCCGGCCCGCCCGATAACCTCGAGCTTGCCGCCGGCCGCGATGGCCGCGCGGGTGACCTTGGTGGCGCTCCGGACGATCAGCCCCTCGTACGCACCGAGGCGAGCGGCGAGGTCGGCCTCCGCGAGCGTGCCGGCCTCGTCCACTTCGAGACCGTGCTTGCGGAGCGCGTCGACGCCGACGGCGTGCAGGCCGTCGGTGACAAGGATGCGCTTCACGATTTCTCGGCGAAGATCTTCTGCGCCGCGCGGACGCTCGCGCCGAAGTCCACGGGCTGGCCGAGGTCGGCGAGCACCTGCTCGAGGGCGGCGAGCGCGATGATCACGTCGAACTCGGCGGCGTAGCCCATGTGGCCGAGGCGGAAGACCTTGCCTTTCATCTCCCCCTGCCCCCCGGCGATCGTGATGTTGTGCGCCTGCGCGTACGCCTTGACGATCTTCTCGCTGTCCACGCCCTTCGGGGCGACGACGGCCGTGAGCGCCGGGCTCGGCGTCGCCTTGGCGAAGAGCTCGAGGCCGAGCGCCTCGACGCCCGCGCGTGTGGCGCGCGCCAGCCGGTCGTGGCGCTTGAAGACGTTGGCGATCCCTTCCCTGCCGAGCATGCGGAGCACTTCGCGGAGGCCGATGATGATGGAGACGGCCGGCGTGAAATGCGCCTCGTTCTTCACGACGCACCGCATCTCCTCGGCGAGGTTGAAGTAATACTTCGGGAGCGTGGACGTCCTGGTCTTCGTCCACGCCTTCTCGCCGAGCGCGCAGAAGGCGACACCCGGCGGGAGCATGAGCCCCTTCTGCGAGCCCGCGACGACGAGGTCCACGCCCCAGGCGTCCATCGGGAGGTCGGCGATCCCGAGGCTCGACACGGCGTCCACGATCAGGATGGTGTCGTGGTCGCGCGTGACCGCGGCGTAGCCGCGCACGTCGTGGAGGACGCCGGTGGACGACTCGCTGTGCTGGGTGAGCACCGCCTTCACGCGTGGGTGAGCCTTGAGGGTCGCCGCAACGCGCTCGGCGGGAACGCTGTGCCCGAAGTCTGCGCTCAACTCGATCACGTCGAGGCCGTACGCCTTCGAGATCTCCACCCAGCGGTCGCCAAACTTCCCCGCCCGGACGACCGCGACGGTGTCGCCCGCGGAGAGCGTGTTGATGACGGCCGCCTCCATCGCGCCCGTGCCGGAGCACGCGAGCGGGAGCACTTCGGCCCCGGTCTGGAAGAGCTTCTTCAGCCCCGCGCGCACCTCGATGAACAGCGCCTCGTACTCCGGGGTCCGGTGGTGGATCATCGGCTGCGCCATCGCGAGGAGCACTTCGGCGGGGACAGGCGTCGGGCCCGGCGCCATCAACTGGTACTTCTTCATGCGGACGGCCTCCTTGGGAGGATCGAATTCCCCACGATCGTAGCACGGCCCGCCCCGGCCGAGCGCCCGAGGGCCACCACGAAGATCGCGTCCTTGCCGGCGGCGTGGGGCGAGAAGAACTCGACCACGTGCCTGTCGTAGAAGGTGAGCCCCGTCGCGCCGAACCCGAGCGCATAGGCCGCCAGATAGGCGCGCCCGCCCGCGATCCCGGCCAGGAGGTTCGCGAGCCGGTAGCCGCGGTCGCCGAAGGCGGCGAGGATCTCGTCGAGCGGCGCCAGGAAGTAGAGGACCGCCGCGGCGTCTCCCCCGAGCGGCTGCTCCAGGCAGAGGTACGCCGACTCGCCGCGGAGGTCGCCCGCGCGGATCGGCTCGAGCGCCGTGTCCTCGGGCCGATAGAAGTACGCCCCCGACTCCACGCCGTCCACCGCATTGACGATGAGGTAGAGGTCTACCAGACTTGCCGGGACGTCGGCCTCGACGTCCCCTGTCGCCGCCCACAGCACCGTCGCCAGCTCCACCCCGCTGAGCGGCGCATGACCGAACTGCCGCGTCGAGCCTCTCCGCTGAATCGTGTCGCCGAGCCCGCGCCCGCTTGCCGTGCGGGGCGATGGCAGTGGGACCACGGGTCGGGGGGCGCCCCCCTCGACTCCGCCCCCTTCCCCGCCGCCGCGCCGCCACACGCGAACGTCGTCCGGGGTGGTGAGCATCGACGCGGCGTGAATCTCACGAAGCAATGGGTAATCGACCTCGGAGGGCGACAGCGGGATCGTCGGGTGACCGATCTCGTCGAGCGCCGCGACCGGCGGCGCGGGCGACCCGTCGGGGCCGAGCGCCACCAGCTCGAGCGCGGCCTCGCGCTCGGCGTCGAGCCCGAGGAGCCGGTTGACGTCGGCGTCCACGAAGCCCGTGAAGAGCCGCGGCGCGAGCTGCAGCGCGCCGCCCACCGCGAGGAGGTTCGCGAGCATCGTCCCCGAGTCCCAGAAGAGATGGCGGTAGCCGCGCGCCTGGTACTTCCAGGTGTTCCGCCAGTAGATCGCCGAGACGATGACCGTGGCGGCGCGGCGGGCGAGCGACTCGTCGGCCGGTCGACGGGGCCGCCCGGAAGAGCACCTCGCCGCCGCCCGGATAGGTCTTCTTCTTCGTCACGCCTGCCGCGTAGTAGAGCAGCGCCGTGAGCCGCGCGAGGGTGAGCGCCTCCCGGTACCCGGTCGCGGGCCTCGCGATCGCCTCCAGGGTGTCGGCCGCGACCGGCTCGATCTCACGCGGCAGCGTGAGCGGTGGGAGCTCGGTGTACACCTTGAAGGGGAAGGGCTTCACGTCCCAGTCGAGCGTGTGGCCGCTCGTGCGGACCGAGTGGGGCGAGTGCGCCGTCCGATCGTGATACCGGCGCGCGACGGGGCTACTCAAAGCGATACGGGGACCGGAAGACTCCGCGCTCGGTGATGATGGCGGCGATGAGTCGCGCCGGCGTGACGTCGAAGGCGGGGTTGAACACCGGCGAGTCGGGCGGCGCGGTCTCGTGTGAGCCGACCCTCCGCACCTCAGCCGCGTCGCGCTCCTCGATCGGGATGTGCTCGCCCGACGGCAGCGCCGGGTCGATCGTCGAGAACGGCGCCGCCACGTAGAAGGGCACCCGGTGGTGCCGGGCGAGGACCGCGAGCGAATAGGTGCCGATCTTGTTCGCGGTATCGCCGTTGGCGGCGATCCGGTCGGCGCCCGTCACGACGAGGTCCACCTCGCCGCGCGCCATGAGCGACGCGGCCACGACGTCCGCGATCAGGCGGTGCGGGATGCCCTCGCACACGAGCTCCCAGGCGGTGAGCCGCGAGCCCTGCATCACCGGGCGCGTCTCGTCCACCCAGACCTGCGCGACCTTGCCCTGCGCGTGTGCGGCGCGGATCACGCCAAGCGCGGTGCCGTAGCCGGCCGTCGCGAGCGCGCCCGCGTTGCAGTGGGTGAGGATGCGGGCGTTCGCGGGCACGAGCGCGGCGCCGTGGGCGCCCATCGCCTGGTTCGCCGCGATGTCCGCGTCGCGGATCGCCAGGAGCCGCGCCCTCACCCGTTCCAGGGGCAAGTCGCGCGCAGCGAGCGCGACCCGCTTCATCCGCTCGAGCGCCCAGAACAGGTTGACGGCGGTCGGGCGCGTCGCCGCGAGGCCCTTGCTCGCGGTCTCGAGATCGGCCCAGAGCCCGTCGAAGGTCGTCGCCCGGCTCTCCTGCGCGGCGAGCGCCACGCCGAAGGCCGCGGCCACGCCGATCGCCGGCGCGCCGCGCACGACGAGCGTGCGGATCGCCTCGGCGACGTCCTCCCAGCGGCGGTAGGCGCGCTCGATCTCCTGGGTGGGCAGGAGCCGCTGGTCGAGCAGCATGAGCCGGTCGCGGGCCCACCAGACGGGCGAGATGAAGCGGGCCGGCGTCATTGTAGCGGGGTCCGCGAGCCCGGCGTCAACCGCGGGGGGGCCGAGACAGGAGCACGGGGCGTCATTGTAGCGGGGTCCGCGAGCCCGGCGTCAACCGCGGGGGGGCCGAGACAGGAGCACGGGGCGTCATTGTAGCGGGGTCCGCGCCGAGACAGGAGCACGGGGCGTCATTGTAGCGGGGTCCGCGAGCCCGGCGTCGGCCCTGGGTGGGCTGAGAGCGATGCGAGCCGGCTCCGCACGTGGTCTCCACCCAGGCCGACGATTTCCACGAGCTTCTCGCGGCCGCGCGCGCCGCGCACGACGTGGATCCGCGAGGGCGCGACCCCGAGGACCCGGGCCAGGAGCGCCGCGACCGCGCGATTCGCCTCGCCCTCGACGGGCGGCGCCGTCACCCGGAGGCGCAACACCCCCGCCTGCCAGCCGACGATCTCGTCGCGGGAGGCGCGCGGCTGGACGCGGAGCCTCAGCACGGCACCCTCAGAGCTTGGCGTCGCCCGCGCTTTCACCGAACTCCGCCGTCATCGTCCGGTGGTAGCTCTCGAGCGTCGCGCGGAGGTCCTCGATCAGCTGGCGGCGCAGGCGCCGGAGCGCCTGGATCTCGCTCTTGATCTTTGCCTCCTCGCTCCGCACCTCCTCGAGGAGCTTCTCCCCGCGCAGCTCCGCCTCGCGCATGTGGAGCTCCGCCTCCCGGCGGGCCGCGGCCTTCATCTCGTCGCCGAGGCGCTGCGTCGTGACCAGCGTGTCCTGGAGCGCCCGCTCGCGTTCCGACAGGCCGCGCGAGCGCTCCTCGAGCGTCGCGAGCTGCTCCTTGAGCAGCGCGTTCTCCTTCAGCACGGTCTCGTAGTCCTCGGCGACGTCGTCGAGGAAGGCGTCCACCTCGTGGGTGTCGAAGCCGCGGAACATCCTGACCGTGAACTGCTGCTGCCGGATGTCGAGGGGGCTGATGCGCATCGGAACCTCCGACTCGCTATCTCAGGCTCAGCGCAAGGTCGCGGAGCGACCCGACCAGGAACCATTTCAGGAAGTAGATCGCGAGGAGCACGACCATCGGTGAGAAGTCCAACCCCATCCCGGTCGGGAGGCGGCGGCGGATGGGACGCAGCACCGGCTCCGTGATCCGGCGGAGGAAGCGGACGATCGGGTTGGAGGGATCCGGGCCCACCCAGCTCAGCACCGCCCCCGCGATGATGATCCAGAAATACGCTTCGAGCACCAGGTTGACGAGGTTCGCCAGCGCGAGGAGGAGGTTGCTCANNNCGCGACCGCTGGGTGGCGCGCTCGACCGCCTTGATGAACGTCGTGCGGATCCCGCCCTCCTCGAGGGCGGCGATGCCGGCGATCGAGGTGCCGCCGGGCGAGCTCACCATGTCCTTGAGCGCGCCGGGGTGGAGCCCGGTTTCGAGGAGGAGCTTCGCCGCGCCCAGGACCGTCTGGGTGGCGAGCGTCATCGCGGTGATCCGGTCGAGCCCCATCCTGACGCCGCCGTCGGCGAGCGACTCGATCACGACGGCCACGTACGCGGGGCCGGAGCCCGAGAGGCCCGTCACGGCGTCGAGCAGCTCCTCGTCCAGCACCACGACGCGGCCGACGGCGCTGAAGATCTCGCCCGCGATGTCGAGGTCGCCGGGCTCGAGGCCTTCCGCCTTGGCGATCGCGGTCACGCCCTCGAGGACGAGCGCAGGCGTGTTCGGCATGACGCGGATCAGGCGGGCGTCCTTGCCGAGCGCCGCGCGGATCTTCGCCGTCGAGACGCCCGCGGCGATCGAGATGACGAGCTTGCGCCGGGTGACGGCGGGCGCGATCTCCTTGAGGACGGCTTCCATGATCTGCGGCTTCACCGCCATGATGACGACATCCGCGTGGCGGACGAGGTCCGTGTTGTCAGCGGCGATCTGGATCCCGTACTGACGGTCGAGCTCCTTGAGGCGCTCGAGGCGCACGTCGGTCGCGTAGATCGCCTCCGCCGGCACGAGGCTCGCCGCGAGCAGCCCCTTGATCAGCGCCTCGCCCATGTTGCCGGCGCCGACGAACCCGACCTTCTTGCCCTTGATCGTCATCGCTCCCCCGGCTCCTTCCCCGGTCGCGGCGGGCGCGCGCCGAAGATGGCCGTCCCGACGCGGATCATCGTCGCGCCTTCCTCGATCGCCACCTCGAAGTCCCCGCTCATGCCGATCGAGAGCTCGGGGAGCGCGTGGCGCTTGCCGAGCTTCCCGAGCGTGCGGAACCACGGCCGGGCGTCCTCCGGGTCAGGCGACTCGGGCGGGATCGCCATGAGCCCCCGCACGCGGACGTGGTCGAGGCCCGCCGCGGCGTCCAGCAGCGCGCCGAGCGCCTCCGGCGCGACGCCGCCCTTCTGGGCCTCGCCGGCGAGGTTCACCTGCACCAGGACCTCGACCGGGCGGCCGCGCTGTCGCGCCCGCCGGTCGAGCTCTCGCGCCAGCTCGAGCCGGTCGAGCGAGTGGATCAGGTCGAACAACTCGACGGCGTCCTTCGCCTTGTTCGTCTGGAGCTGGCCGACGAGGTGCCAGGGGACCGGCCGCCCCAACTCGGCGATCTTGGCGCGCGCCTCCTGGACCCGGTTCTCGCCGAGCGCCGGCAGCCCCGCCGCCACCGCGTCCCGGATCCGCGCGACCTCCACGGTCTTCGACACGCCGATCAGCAGCACGCTCTCCGCGCGGCGCCCCGCGCGCTCGGCGGCGCGCGCGATCCGCTGGCGCACGCGCTCGAGATTGCCTGGGATGTCGTGCATGGCCGCACGGCGATTCTACGGCAGCGCGGCCAGCGTGACCAGCCGGCCGCGGTGGCCCTTGCGGTACGAGAAGAAGAGGTCGGGGTGACACGCGGTGCAGAGCCGCGGGTTCTCGATGCGCGCGGGATCCATCCCGGCCTCCTCGAGGAGGGCCGCGTTGGCCCCCCAGAGGTCCAGCATGATGTGGTTCGGGCGCGCTGGCGTGGCCCAGGCCTCCCAGCGCCCGGGGTAGGCCTTCGCGAACTGCAGCATCACCGGCTCGTCCACTTCGTAGCAGCAGGGGCCGATCGAGGGCGAGATCGCCGCGTGGACCCGCGAGGCGCGGCCGCCGAGTGACTCGACGGCCCGCACCGCCGTCTGCGCGGCCCCGCGCGCCGTGCCCCGCCAGCCGACGTGCGCCGCAGCGAGCGCGGGCACGCCCGGATCGTAGAGGAGGATCGCCAGGCAGTCCGCCGTGAAGACGGCGAGAGGCACGGCGCGCTCGACGGTCGTGATGACGTCGACCAAGCCGGCGAACCCACCTCCGGCAGGAGCGCGCGCGGCCTCGGCGCCGTGCACCTGGCGCGCGTAGGCCACGCGGCTGAGGTCGAGGCCGGCCGCCGCGAGGGTCGCCACAGCGTCCTCGCGGAACGGGGCGCGGGGGTGGGCGGGCGAGATGGGCTCGGCGAATGAGGCGACGCCCGGGCAGTGGCGCGTCGTCGTGGCGTGGGGCAGCCTGAGGGCGGTCAGGGACGGGAACGTGAAGTAGGCCGGCGGCTCGCCGTGCGGCGACAGCAGCGTCCGGGGGTGGGCCTCGTCAGCCACGCGAGTGTCCTGAGTCAGAAGTTCGTCAACCTGCTGCGTCGGGCGGGGTGGGGGCACTCTCCCCGGAACCGTGGCTTCTGCGTGTTGCCGGAGCCGGAGACCTCCATATCGTGGCCCCTTCCGTGCGGGCGCATTGTGTTGCGAGGGAGCGTGCTCCGGAGAGAGTGCCCCCCGCCCCGCCCGGCGCCACGCGCGCTAGTGTCGCGTCTGCGAAATCATGTTAACGATCGCGCGGCGGAGCCGACGGGCGCGTGCGACAGGGGCCGCGAGGACCACGCGGCCCGCGTGCGCTGCCCCGGTGCGGCTGGGCTCCATCCGGGCGCGCCCGGCCCGCTCCCACGGGGCGGGAACGGGTCCCCGCGGCCCCTGTCGCACGCGCCCGCAGGCTCCGAGCCCGCCGGCGGTTCTTAGCATGATTTCAGCGACGGGGCGCTAGTCAGCCTGGCGCCGGAGGAACGCGGGGACCTCGAGGTCCCCGGCGCCCAGAGGCTCGTCCCCTTCGGCCCGGAGATCGCCGGCCCGCCGGCGCCAGCTCCCGCCAGAGGCCGGGCTCAAGCGCGGCAGGCGCGGGAGATCCACCACCTTGCCGCCGACGCCGACGGTCTCCTTCTTTTCGGCGAAGCCCGTGGCGATCACGGTCATCCGGACCTCGTCCGTCATGTTCGGATCGGTGACCGCGCCGAAGATGATGTTCGCCTCCTCGTGGGCCGCCTCCTGGACGATCCGCGCCGCCTCCTCGACCTCGTGGATGGAGAGGTCGGGCCCGCCGGTGAAGTTGATCAGGATGCCGCGCGCGCCTTCGATGGACGTGTCGTCCAGCAGGGGGCTCGCGACCGCCTTCTGAGCGGCGTCGAGGGCGCGGTGCTCGCCCTTGCCCGTGCCGGTGCCCATCATTGCCAGACCCATGCCCGACATGATCGTCCGGACGTCGGCGAAATCGAGGTTGACGAGGCCGGGAACCAGGATCAGGTCGGAGATGCCCTGCACCGCCTGCTGGAGCACGGTGTCGGCGACGCGGAAGGCCTCGATCAGCGGCGTGCCGCGGTCGACCACCGAGAGAAGGCGCTGGTTCGGGATCGTGATGAGCGTGTCCACGACGCCACGGAGCGCCTCGAGCCCTGCTTGTGCCTGGACCGCCCGCTTCCGCCCCTCGAACGTGAAGGGCTTGGTCACCACGGCGACGGTGAGGATGCCGAGGTCCCTGGCGAGGGAGGCGACGACGGGCGCGGCCCCGGTCCCTGTCCCACCTCCCAGCCCCGCAGTGATGAAGACCATGTCCGCGCCGGCGAGGAGGCGCGTGATCTGATCCGGGTCCTCCTGCGCCGCCTCGCGGCCGACCTCCGGGTTGGAGCCGGCGCCGAGCCCCTTCGTGAGCCGGGCGCCGAGCTGGACCTTGATGGGCGCGGGGGAGTTGTGCAGCGCCTGGACGTCCGTGTTGGCGACGATGAACTCGACGCCGCTGAACTCGACCGCCATCATCCGGCTCACGGCGTTGCCGCCACCGCCGCCCAAGCCGATGACCTTGATCTTCGCCGCCGGCTCCACCTCGTCGAGCTCGAAGAGCGGGCGCCGTGCGCGATCCCTCTCCATCAATTCCTCCTCTGAGTGCTCGCCCCCGGGGGCCCTGCCCCTCCGGCGAGGTGAGCGGGCCACGTCGGAGGGAAACAGCGGCGGCTGCTCTCCACCCCGACCCGTTCTAGAAAACGTCATTCAGGAACCCGGACACGCGGCGCGCGAGCCGTCCGAACAGGGTGCCGTCCGCCGCCACCCCGGGCCCCTGCCTGCGGGCGCCGTGGAGTGTGAGGCCGACCGCGGTGGCGTAGATCGGGCTCCGGATCACCTCCGCGAGCCCCCCGACGCCCTGCGGCACGCCGCGGCGCACGGGCTGGTCGAACACGCCTTCCGCGAGCTCCGGCACCCCTTCCATGATGGAGGTGCCGCCGGTCACCACGACGCCCGCGGTCGCCGCGTCCTGGAAGCCCGCGCGCGCCACGTCGCGCGCGACGAGCGTGAAGATCTCCTCCACGCGCGGCTGGACGATCTCCGAGAGGACCTGGCGCGAGAGCTGCCGCGGCTTGCGGCCGCCGACGGACGGCACGTCCACCGTCTCCTCCGCCGGGACCAGCGCCGTCAGCGCGCACCCGTACCGCCTCTTCAGGGCCTCGGCGTCCGCCATCGGCGTGCGCAGGCCGATCGCGATGTCGTTGGAGATGTGGTCGCCGCCGAGCGGGAGGATCGCGGTGTGCCAGATCGCGCCGTTCTTGACCAGGGCGACGTCGGTCGTCCCGCCGCCGATGTCGATGACGAGGACGCCGAGCTCCTTCTCGTCCTCGTAGAGCACCGCCTCCGCGGAGGCGAGCGGCTCGAGCACGACGTCCTGCACCGCGAGGCCCGCGCGGTTCACGGAGCGGATGACGTTCTGCACGGAGGTGACGGCGCCGGTGACGATGTGCACCTCGACCTCGAGACGCACGCCCGACATGCCGATCGGGTCGCGGATCCCGTCGCCATCGTCCACGATGAAGGTCTGCGGCAGGACGTGGATGATCTCGCGGTCCTGCGGCAGGTTGACGGCCCGCGCCGCCTCGACGACGCGCTCGACGTCCGTCACGCTCACCTCACGGTCTTTCCCGGAGACCGCGACGACGCCGCGGCTGTTCACGCCGCGGATGTGGCCGCCTGCCACGCCCGCGTACACGCCCGAGACCTCGACGCCGGCCATCTGCTCGGCCTCGCCGACGGCCGCCTTGATCGCCTCGACGGTCGAGTCGATGTTGACGACGATGCCGCGCCGCAGGCCGCGCGAGGGTGCCGTGCCGACGCCCACGACATCCGGCCCGCCCCCCGGGGTCTCGCGCGCGATGATCGCGCAGATCTTGGTGGTGCCGACATCCAGGCCGACGACGAGGTCCTGCGCCCTCGAGCCTCTTATCGCGAGCCTCCTCGCTGGAAGACCACCTGGTCGCGGAATCTGAGGTCCACGGTCCGGACGTCCTGCGTCGCGACCTGCCCGAGGATGCCCTCGAGCCGCGCGAGCCGCTCCTCCCACTCCTCGGCGCCGAGGCGTACCTCCACGCCGTCCACCGTGTAGAGGACCGGCCCGTCGCGGCGGCTCATGTCGATCTCGGAGATCTCGGCGGTGAGCGCGCTGCCGCTCCGGAGGAGGGCGCGGATCAGCGCGATCGCGGCGAGCGCCTTCGGCCCGGGCGCCGAGCGCATGGACGCGAGCTCGTCCTCGCTCAGCCCGCTGACGACGGGCACCGGCGCGACCACCGCCTGCGGCGAGGCGCCGAGGAGGCGCCCCTCCTCGTCCAGCCAGTGGAGCCGGCCCGCGTGCACGAGCGTGAACGGCCGCCGCTCCTCGACGCTGATGACGACGTGGTTCGGGAGCTCGCGGACGACGTCGGCGCGCCGGATCTCCGGCAGCGCGACGACGCGCCCGGCGACGGCGCCCGTGTCGAGGCGGAAGATGCTGGTGCCGGGCTCGATCGCGGCGGCGGCGAGGACCTGCTCGGGGGCCAGGCGCGAGGTCCCGCGCACCTCCACGCTCGCGATGGCGAAGCGGGGCGTCGTCAGGAGCCAGCGGGCGCCGAGTCCCGCGCCCAGCACCCCCAGCGTCACGAGGGCGGCGATCGGCACGAGCCGGACCAGCCGCCGGCGGGGGGGTCTCCGTCGGCGCCGCACTCGCCCGACGCGCTGGCCGGCCACGAACGCCGGGCGCTCGCCCAGATCGGGGAGGACGGGCAGCCGGGTGCGCGGCGAGGAGAGGCTGCTCGGCATCTATTCCCCGGCCATGCGGATCTCGGGCTCGAGCATGATCCCGAACTGGTGGTGGACGCGCTCGCGCGTGAGATCCATCAGCGCCAGGATGTCGGCCGCCGTGCCGCCGCCGCGGTTCACGATGAAGTTCGCGTGCTTGGAGGAGATCTCCGCGCCGTTGAGCCGCTTGCCCTTGAGCCCGCACTTTTCGATGAGCCGCGCGGCGATGTCGCCCGGGGGGTTCTTCCAGACGCAGCCCGCCGAGGCGAGCGCGAGCGGCTGCGTCGCTTTCTTCTGCTTGAGGCGCTGCCTGATCTCCTTCTGGACCTCCACCATCGGGCGCCGCGTGAGCTGCAGGCGGCAGCCGACCAGCACGGCCCCCTCGGGCGCCTGGAAGGCGCGGTAGGTGAACGAGCTCGCGGCGGGCTTGAACTCGCCGAGGGTGCCGTCCGGGTGCAGGAAGTAGACCGCGCTGACGAAATCCCCGATCGAGCCGTCCGGCGTGCCGGCATTCATCGCGAGCGCGCCGCCGATCGTCGCCGGGATCCCGACCAGGCACTCGATCCCGCCCAGGTTCACCGCGGCCGCCTCGCGGATGAGCGCGGAGAGACTCACGCCGGCGCCCGCGATCGCCTCCTCGCCGTGGAACTCGGCGCGGCCGAGGCAGCCCTCGAGGCGCAGCACGACGCCGCGGACGCCCCGGTCCTTCACGAGCAGGTTGTTGCCGCCGCCGATCACCGCCACCGCGAGCTGCTCGCGCTCGGCGAAGAGGAGCGCGTGGCGGATGTCGTCGACGTCCTGGGGCACCACGAAGATGTCGGCGGGGCCGCCGATGCGCAGCGACGTATGGAAGCTCAGGGGCTCCTTGAACCGGACTTCCCCGCGGATCTCGCCTAGCATGTCGCCCTCCCGTTCAGAGAGTCGGCTTCGAGTCGCTTCAGCAGCTCCGGGCCGAGCTGGCTCACGTCACCGGCGCCGAGCGTGAGGACGAGGTCGCCGCTCCGCGTGATCTCGCGGAGGTGCTCGACGATGCGCGTCCGGTCGCTGCCGAGATAGGTGACGTCGCGGTGCCCGTGGGCCCGGATCCCCTCCGCGAGGTCCTCGGCGATGACCCCCGGGATCGGCGCTTCGCCCGCGGCGTAGATGTCCATGACGAGGAGCACGTCGGCCTGGTTGAAGGCGGTGAGGAACTCCTGGCGCAGGTAGTGCGTCCGCGTGTAGCGGTGCGGCTGGAACACCGTGACGACCCGGCAGTCGAACCCGGCCTTGGCGGCGGCCAGGGTCGCCCGGATCTCGGCGGGATGGTGGCCGTAGTCGTCCACCACGGTCACGCCGCGCGCGCGGCCGCGCACCTGGAACCGGCGCTGGACGCCGGCGAAGGCGGCGAGCGCCCGCTGGATCGTCACGAACGGGATCTCGAGGTCGAGCCCCACGCCGATGGCGGACAGCGCGTTCAGCACGTTGTGGCGGCCGGGAATCTGAAGGCTGCACTCGCCGAGCCGGCTCCCCCGCTGGAAGACCTCGAAGCGGCTCGTCATGCCCGCCAGGTGCAGGCGCCGGGCGACGAGGTCGGCGCCCGACTCGAGGCCGTAGGTGATGATCCGCTTCTCGATCCTCGGGATCAGCAGCTGGATGTTGGGCTGGTCGAGGCACAGGACCGCCGAGCCGTAGAACGGCACCTTGTTCACGAACGCGACGAACGCCTCCCGGATCGCCTCCAGCGAGCCGTAGTGGTCGAGGTGCTCGGCGTCCACGGTCGTGACGACAGCGATCGTCGGCTGGAGCTTCAGGAACGAGCCGTCCGACTCGTCGGCCTCCGCCACGAGGTACTCCCCCTGGCCAAGGCGGGCGTTCGAGCCGAGGCTCGTCACGCGGCCGCCCACGACGATCGTCGGGTCGTAGCGCCCCTCGGCGAGGACGGCGCCGATCAGGGACGTGGTCGTCGTCTTGCCGTGGGTGCCGGCGACCGCGATGCCGTACTTGAGCCGCATCAGCTCGGCCAGCATCTCCGCCCGCGGGATCGTGGGGATCTGCCGCTGACGCGCAACCTGGACTTCGATGTTGTCGCGCGAGACCGCGGAGGAATAGACGGCGACGTGCGCGCCTTCGACGTGGCCCGCCTCGTGGCCGACGAAAATCTTCGCGCCGAGCTGTTCGAGTCGTTCGACGGCCTCGTTCCGCCTCTGGTCGGATCCCGTGACCCTGTAGCCGAGGTTCAACAGTATTTCGGCGATGCCCGACATGCCCGCGCCGCCGATCCCCACGAAGTGGATCTGCCGGTAGCGCTTAAACATCGGCGTGCTGGGAGATGTTCAAGAGCACTCCCGTCGAGAGGATCGTGACGAGCAGCGCCGAGCCGCCGAAAGAGATGAAGGGCAGCGGCAGCCCCTTCGTCGGCAGGAGGCCGGTCACGACGCCCAGGTTCACGAGCGTCTGGGTGGCGATCAACACCGTGATCCCGAGCGCCAGGTACGCGCCGAATGGGTCGGGCGCCCGGAGCCCGATGCGGAGCCCGCGCCAGACGAGGATCACGAAGAGTGCGACGACCGTCGCCGCGCCGAGGAAGCCCAGCTCCTCGCCGATCACGGCGAAAATGAAATCGGTGTGGGACTCCGGCAAGTAGAACAGTTTTTGCTTCGAGGCTCCAATGCCCTGCCCGAGAACTCCTCCGTTCCCCAGCGCGAGCCACGACTGGATGATCTGGAATCCGCTCCCCCGCGGATCGGCCCACGGGTCCACGAACGCCGTGATGCGGCGGAGCCGATACGGCGCCATCCAGATGGCGATCGCGACGAGCGGCAGCGCCCCGGCGAGGATCAGGCCGAGGTGCGCCACGCGCCCGCCCGCGAGGAACAGCAGCGCGAACGTCAGCGCGATCAGCGTCAGGCAGTTGCCGAGGTCCGGCTGGACGAGGACGAGCGCGGCGAGCAGGCCCGCCACCGCGAGCGGCGGCAGGAGGCCCCGCCGGAACTCGGCGAGCGCGTCGCCCCGCTTCGCGAGGAACGCCGCGAGGTAGACGACGAGCGCGATCTTGGCGAGCTCCACCGGCTGGAACGACACGGGCCCCACGCGGATCCAGCGGCGCGTGCCGTTGATCGCCTGGCCGATCGGCGGGATCAGCACGAGCACGAGGAGCGCCGCGGCCACGACCAGGAGCGGGAGCACCCACCCCTCGAGCCGGCGGTAGTCGACCCGGATCGCGAGCCACAGGCCCGCCGCGCCGAGCAGCGCCCAGAAGAGCTGCTTCTTCAGGAAGAAATACGGATCGCCGAACCGGTCGGCCGCCACGATCGCGCTCGCCGAGTAGACCATCACCACGCCGATCGAGAGGAGCACGACCACGACGCCGAAGAGCCACATGTCGGGGGCGAGCTTCCTCGGCATCTAGTCGTCCTGGGGGGGAGCGGGCGCCGCTCCTCCCCCAGACCCCCCCACCGCGTCGGACCGGAGCGGCGTTCTCCGCGTCACTCGAGCCGCTCCACGAGTCGTTTGAAAACGTCGCCGCGGTGCTCGAAGTTGTCGAACTGGTCGAAGGAGGCGCACGCGGGCGAGAGCAGCACCACGTCCCCAGGCCCGGCGAGGGCCCGCGCCGTCTCGACGGCGGCGGCGAGCGAGGGGCAGCGGGTCACGGGGACCGTCTCGGCCCCAAGCGCCGCGGCGATCTTCGGCGCGTCCTCGCCGATGAGCAACGCGTAGCCGACACGTCCGCGCGCGGCGGCGGCGAGGGGGGCGAAGTCCTGCCCCTTGCCCTTGCCACCCGCGATCAGCACGATGCGCTCGGTGAAGCTCTCGAGCGCCTTGAGCGTCGAGGCGACGTTGGTGCCCTTGGAGTCGTTGTACCAGTGCACGCCGCGCAGGTCGCGGACGAACTCGATCCGGTGGGCGACGCCGCGGAACCGGCCGACCGCGCGGCGGATCGCCGCCGGCGCGAGCCCGGTCCACAAGGCACACGCCGTGGCGGCCAGCGCGTTCTCGACGTTGTGCGCGCCCCGCAGGAAGATCTCGGCGACCGGGCAGATCTCCTCGACGGCGCCATTGAGCCTCGCGGCGATCCAGCCGTCCCGCACGAAGACCCCGTGGTCGAGCGCGCGCCGCCGGCTGAACCAGACCACGCGGGCGCGCGTGCGGGGGGCGAGCGCGCGCGTCGCCTCGTCGTCGGCGTTCAGGACGGCGCAGTCGGCGGCCGTCTGGTTCGCGAAGACCCGCGCCTTCGCCTCCACGTAGGCGGCGAAGGTCCCGTGACGGTCGAGGTGGTCGGGAGCGAGGTTCAGGACGGCGGCCACGCGCGGGTGGAACGCATCCGTCGCCTCGAGTTGGAAGCTCGACGCCTCGCAGACGACGAGCCCGTCGGCCGGGAACGTGAGGGCGTGCGCGGCGAGCGGCGTGCCGATGTTGCCGGCCACGAGCACGGGCCGCGGCTGCTCGGCGAGCAGCGCGCCCGTGAGGACCGTCGTCGTCGTCTTGCCGTTCGTCCCCGTGATCGCGATCGTTGCCGCCTCCATCGCGCGCCAGCCGAGCTCGAGCTCGGCGATGACCGGCACACGCCGCGCGCGCGCGGCGGCGAGCTCGGTCGTGTCGAGCGGCACCCCCGGGCTCACGACGATCAGCTGGGCCCCCTCGAGCGCCCGGCCGGGCCCGTCGCCGGTGAGGAGACGGATGCCGAGCCCGGGGAGCTGGGCCACGTCCTGCCCGAGCGCGTCGAGGGGCTTCACGTCGGTCCCGACGACCGTTGCCCCGGCCGCGCGGAGCAGCCGCGCCGCCGCGACCCCGCTCCGCGCGAGCCCGACGACCGCCACGCGCCGGCGGGCGAGCGAGTCGAGGTACGCCCGTCCCCGCGTCACCACGTCCACCTCATCCAGCTCCAGCATCACGCCGGCCGTTGTAGCGGGGTCCGCGAGGCCGCTACACTCCGTGGGTGGCCTGAGATAGGCGCGACCCGGCTCCGTCCCTCCAGCGCATTCACGCTAGACAAGCTCCGCGAGGCCGGTGCACTCCGTAGGTGGCCTGAGAAAGATGCGCCCCGGCTCCGCACGTCCAATCACCTCAGCTTTAGGGTGGTCAAGGCCAGCAACGCCAGGGCGAACGACACGATCCAGAAGCGTACGACGATCTTCGGCTCGGCCCATCCGCTGAGCTCGTAGTGGTGATGGAGCGGCGCCATGCGGAACACGCGTCGCCCGGTCAGCTTGAAGCTCGCGACCTGGATCATGACCGACACCGCCTCGACCACGTAGAGGCCGCCGATCAGCGGCAGCAGCAGCTCGGCCTTGGTGAGCACCGCGAGCATCCCGATCGCGCCCCCGAGCGCGAGCGAGCCCGCGTCGCCCATGAACACCTCCGCGGGGTGGCAGTTGAACCAGAGAAACCCGATCGCCGCCCCGATCAGCGCCCCGCAGAAGACCGTCAACTCGCCCGCCCCTTTGACGTTCAGGATCTTGAGATAGTCCGCCGCCTTGAAGTTGCCCGTCAGGTAGGCGATGACGCCGAAGGCGCCGCCGGCCATGATGACCGGGCCGATCGCCAAGCCGTCGAGGCCGTCCGTCAGGTTCACCGCGTTCACGGCGCCGACCACGACGAGCATCGCGAACGGGATCCAGATCCAGCCGAGGTCCACCAGCCAGCCCTTGAAGAAGGGGATCGCGAGCACCGGCAGCCACGCGCTCGGCGGCTGCCAGAAGACGATCTGGAGCACCGCGAACGTCAGGAGGAGCTGCGCACCGAACTTCACGCGCATCGAGAGCCCCTTCCGCGTGCGGAGCTTTCGGACATCGTCCCAGATGCCGATGAGCCCGAATCCGAGGGTCGCCAGCATGACGACCCACACGTACCGATTTCTCAGATTCGCCCAGAGGAGCGTCGTCGAGAGGATGGCGGCGAGGATCACGAGGCCGCCCATCGTCGGCGTGCCCTGCTTCGTGCGGTGGCGCTCCGGCGTGTCCTCGCGGATCGTCTCGCCGCCATGCTGCCAGGCGCGGAGCTTCCGGATCAGCGGGGGACCGATCAGGAGCGAGATCACGAGCGCCGTGATCAGGGCCATGAAGGACCGGAACGTCAGGTAGCGGAAGACGTTGAAGACGATGTGGTCCTTGGCGAGCGGAACGAGGAAGTGGTAAAGCATCCGCCGTCCTCATTCGCGGGCCAGACGCGCGACGAGCGCGTCCACGACCCGCTCCAGGCGCATCCCCCTCGAACCCTTGACCAGGACCGTGTCGCCGGGGATCAGACGCTTCAGGAGGTGCGCCACGGTGTCCTCGAACGTCGTCGCGTGATGGGCCTCCGCGAGGCCGGCTTCGCGGGCGGCCTCGACGGCCCAGAGCGCCGCCCGCCCCACGCCGACGAGCTCGTCGGCGCCCGCGGCGACCGCCGCGCGCCCGGCGTCGCGGTGCGCCTCCTCGGTGATGGCGCCGAGCTCGAGCATGTCGCCGAGCACGACGACCAGACGCCCGGTCCCGCGCCGCGCCGCGACGGTCTCGAGGGCGGCCCGCAGGGAGACCGGGTTGGCGTTGTACGTGTCGTCGAGGATGTGGACGTCGCCCGCGGCCCGCCACACGCAGCGGCCCGCCACCGGCGGTGCCTCCGCCAGGCCGCGCGCGATCGCGTCCAGGGGGACGCCGAGGGCCACGCCCACCGCCGCGGCCGCCAGCGCGTTGACCACGTTGTGCCGCCCGGCGAGGGCGAGCGTGACGCTCACGCGCGCGCCGCCTGCCTCCAGCGCGAACGTGACCCCGCGCGCAGTCTCGACGGCCTCCCCGACCGCGCGCACCTGCGCCGTGGCGGCACGCCCGTACGTGATGACGCGCGCCGCGGCGTCCCGCGTCATGCCGGCGACCCGGGCGTCGTCCGCGTTCAGGACGACCCAGCCGTCGGCGGGAACGGCGCGGACGAGGCCCGCCTTCTCCTCGCGGACGCCGTCGAGCGAGCCGAGGAACTCCGTGTGCACGGCCGTGACGTTCGTGATGACGCCGACCGTGGGACAGGCGAGCCCGGCCAGGTGCGCGATCTCCCCGGGCCGGTTGGTCCCGAGCTCCACCACGACGGCCTCATGCTCGGGCGCCCACTTGAGGAGCGTGAGCGGGAGTCCCCACTGGTTGTTGAAGCTCGCCGACGGCTTGAGCACCTGCCAGCGCGTGCCGAGGACGCCCGCGATCAGCTCCTTCGTCGTCGTCTTGCCGTTGGAGCCCGTCACCGCCACAACAGGAATCGAAAACCTCGCTCGATGATATGCGGCGAGGAGGCCGAGGGATTTCGTCGTGTCCTCGACGAGGACGAGCGGGACGTTCGCCGGCACGTCGTCGTGCAGCGAGTGGACGACGAGGCAGGCCGCGCCGCGCCCCGCCGCCTCGCCGAGGAACGCGTGGCCGTCGAGGCGGTACCCGCGGATCGCGAAGAAGGCCTCGCCCACCCCGAGGGTCCGCGAGTCGATGGACACGCCCGTGACGGGGACCGCGAGGTCGCCCGTCACCAGGGCGCCCTGCGTCGCGCGCACGATGTCTTGCACGGTGAACAGCGGCATGCGTGTTCCTATGGCCAACGCTCCGACAGGATGGTGCGGGCGACCTCTCGATCGTCGAACGGGAGCACGTCGGACCCCACGATCTGGTACGCCTCGTGGCCCTTCCCCGCAATCACCACGGTATCACCGCTTTTCGCCCAGTCCAGCGCGGCCCGGATCGCTCCACCGCGGTCCGGCTGCGCAGCGTAGCGGCCGGGGTCGGCCCCGGCCCGCCGGATCCCGGCGACGATCTCGTCGACGATCGCCTCCGGCCGCTCCGAGCGCGGGTTGTCGGAGGTCACCCAGACGCGGTCCGAGAGGCGCGCGGCGATCTCGCCCATGATCGGGCGCTTGCCGCGGTCGCGGTCGCCCCCGCAGCCGAAGACGACGCCGAGGCGTCCCGGCGTGAGCTTGCGCGCCGTCGCGAGCACGCGCTCGAGCGCGTCGGGCGTGTGGGCGTAGTCCACGACGACGAGGAACGGCTGGCCCGCCGCGACCTGCTCGAACCGGCCCGGCACGGCGCCCACGGCGGGAAGCGCGCCGCCGATCGCGCCGAGCGGAAGGCCGAGCGCCAGGCCCGTCGCGATGGCCCCGAGGAGATTCATGACGTTGTGCTCGCCGATCAGCGACGAGGCCAGGGCCAGGCGGCCGCCCGGCGCCTCCACCGTCATCCGGACGCCCTCCAGTGAGGAGGCATACTCGGTCGCGCGGACGCCAGCGCCCGCGCCGAGCCCGAACGTGAGCACGGGCAGGCCGAGGCCCGCCACCATCGCCGCCCCCGACGGGTCGTCGCCGTTGACGACGGCCGCGCGCACGGGCTTGGGCGATTCGGCGAGGAGCTCGAAGAGCCGGCGCTTGGCCGCCCGGTAGCGGTCGAGCGTGCCGTGGAAGTCGAGGTGGTCCTGGGTCAGGTTCGTGAACACGGCGACGTCGAACGCGAGCCCGTCCGCCCGGGAGAGGGCGAGCGCGTGGGAGGAGACCTCCATGGCGACGCCGCCCACGCCGCGCTCGCGCATGAGCGCCAGCATCGCCTGGAGCTCGAGCGCCTCGGGCGTCGTCTGGCTTGCCGGACGCCGTTCGTCGCCGAGCACGTACTGGACCGTGCCGATCACGCCGGTGGTGAGCCCTCGGGCGCGCAGGAGCGCCTCGACGAGATACGACGTCGTCGTCTTGCCGTTCGTCCCCGTGATCCCCACGAGCGTGAGCGCGCGCGAGGGATGGCCGTACCAGGCGCCCGCCAGGCGCGCGAGCGACGCGCGCGCCGACGGCACGAGCACCTGAGCGACGGCGACGTCGCGAACCGGCGCGCCCTCCGTGACGACGAGCGCCGCGCCCCGCGCGACGGCCTCGCGGATGAAGCGCCGCGCGTCCTGCCGGAGCCCGGGGACGGCGACGAAGCAGCCGCCCGGCTCGACGCGCCGCGAGTCGTCGGCGATGGCGGTGACGGTGCGCGGCGGCTCGCCGACGACCGTCTTCTCCGGCAGCGCCGCGAGCAGCTCGCTCACCGGCATGTCTCTTCCGACCATTTGACCGCTCGGCGCGCGCCTCGGCGCCCACTTCGCCCTGCCAGCTCGGCTGACCCCGCCACCCATCTCATCGGCGACCTTCGATCATTTCACCGCTCGCCTCGGACGGCGGGGCCCCAGCCCCGCGAATTCCAGAGGTCCGCACTGCCGCTTGACCGCTCGCCTCGCGGCGCGGCGCCGCGTCGCTCGCACTGCCACCCGCCAGGGTCACGCGAGCCGTCATGCCGGGCTCGAGCGGTCGGCCCGGCCGCGGCGCCTGGGCGACGACGCGCCCCCGTCCCACGATCTCCACCTCGAGGCCGAGCGGCGCCAGGGCGCCGAGCGCGCTCCTGAGGGTCCGGCCTGTGAGATCGGGCATGACGCGCGGCCCGTCGCCGGCGGCGGGAGCCCCCGTGCTCACGAGCCTGACGGACGCGTGCCCGCCACCGTCCGTCTTCCGCTCCGCGGTCGGCCCCGTGACGATCTGGAGCGGCTGAGCGTCGCGCGGCGGGACCTCGAGGTAGCGCAGGATGTCCCGCCCGATCACGCTGAAGATCGGCGCCGCCGCCCCGCTGCCCCACTGCTCGTTCTTCGGCTCGTCGAGCATGACCAGCATGACGAAGCGCGGCTCGTCCGCGGGGGCCCAGCCGACGAACGAGAGCACACCCGGGGCGCGCGAGTAGCGCCGGGCCGCCGGGTCGAGCTTCTGGGCGGTCCCCGTCTTGCCGGCGACCTCGTACCCCGGGATCGCCGCGTTGTGGCCGGTGCCCCGCTCCACGACGAGGACGAGGAGCCGGGTCAGCGTGCGCGCCGTCTCCGGCGAGATGACCTGCCGGACCGCGCGCGGCTCGAAGCGCCGGAGCTCCCGGCCCTCGGCGTCGAACGTCGCCCGCACCAGGCGCGGCTGCACGAGCGTCCCGCCGTTGGCCACCGCGCCGAACGCGGCGACCAGCTGGAGCGCGGTGACCGAGACCTCCTGGCCGATCGCCATCGTCGGCAGGGACAGGAGCGACCACCGCCCGGGTTCGCGCAAGACGCCCCGACTCTCGCCGGGCAGGCCGACGCCCGTCGGCGCGCCGAAGCCGAACGCCCCCATGTAACGGTGGTAGCGATCCCGGCCGAGCGCCAGGCCCACCTTGATGGACCCGACGTTCGACGAGTTCTGCAGCACCTCGCCGAAGGTGAGCCAGCCGTACCTCTTCCAGTCGTGGATCGTCGTCTTCGCGATCGTGAAGGCGCCGTTCTCGCCGTAGATGCGGTCGTCGGGCCGGACCACGCCCTCCTCCAGCGCCGCCGCGGCGAGGATCACCTTGAACGTCGAGCCGGGCTCGAAGGGGTCGGTCACGGCGCGGTTGCGCCAATGGTCCTTTGACGGGGCCTCGAGAAAGGTATTCGGGTTGAACGTCGGGCGGATCGCGATCGCCAGGACGTCGCCGGTGCGCGGCTCGAGCACGACGGCCATGGCGGCCCTGGCGCCCGTCCGCCGGTAGGCGGCGTCGATCTCGCGCTCGGCGATGTACTGGATGGTGCGGTCGAGCGTCAGCATGACGCCGTGGCCGGGGGCTGGGGCCTGGAGCACATGCTGGGCGGTGACGTCGCGGCCGAGCGCGTCGCGCCCGACGAGAGCTCGGCCTGGCGTGCCCGCCAGCTCGGCCTCCCAGGCGCGCTCGATCCCCTCGAGGCCGCCGTCCACGCCCTCGAAGCCCACGACGTGCGCGGCGAGCTCGCGGTTCGGATAGAGGCGCAGCGGCTCGGGGAGGAAGCCGAGGCTGGGCTCGCGCAGCGCGCGCACTTCGGCGGCCATGGCGGGCGGGAGCTTCCGCCGGAGCCACACGAACGCGCGCGAGCTCGTCAGCGCGGCGTGGATCTCGCTCTGCGGCACGCCGATGAGCGGCGCCAGGCGGGCGGCGACCCGCACGGGGTCGCCCACGCTCCGCGGCTGGACGAACAGCGACTCGGTCGGCGTCGAGGTCGCGAGCGGAGCGCCCTGGCGGTCCACGATCGGGCCGCGCTGGGCGTGAAGGACGACGGTGCGCGAGTACTGGCGCTCGGCGAGCTGCCCGAGCTCGCCGCGGCAGCCAGGCGAGGCGGCCCGTGAGGCCTCCGAACGCGACGGCGAGCATCGCCGCCAGGATCAGGACCCGCGTCCGGAGGGCCGGCGAGGTCACTGGTGTGGCGAGGGCTGTTGTAACGGGGATGGTTGTAGCGGGGTCCGCGAGGCCGGCTCAGGCCGTAGGTGGCCTGAGAGAGATGCGGTGTGGCTCCGCTCGCCCGCCAAACCCGTGCTCCCCGTCACGTATTCACGCGCCAGGCGGATCTGGTCGCGCGCGGGCGCCACCATGCCGAGCTGCCGCGCGCGCGCCTCGACGCGCCCGGGCGAGCGGAGCGTGGCCACCTCGATCTCGAGCTGGCGGACGTTGCCCTCCGCGCGCGCGCGCTGGGCGCGGACCTGGTCGAGCCGGTAGGCGAAGTGCACCTGCTGCACGCGCATGCCGACCACCACGAGGGCGCCGCCGACCAGGAGCGCGGCCGAGGCGAGGGCCAGGACGAGAATCCGCCGCGCGCGCGGGTCGTGGTCACGTCGGAGTCGCTGTTCGTTCGTCACGGGAGCCGCTCCAGCACGCGCAGCTTCGCACTCCTGGCGCGGGGATTGGCCCGCACCTCGTCGTCCCCGGGGCCGAGGGGCGACGGCTCCAGCTCGGCGAAGCCCGCCGGCTCGAGCGCTCGGAACGTCTGCTTCACGATGCGATCTTCGCCCGAGTGGAAGGAGATCACGCCAAGCCGGCCGCCCGGCGTCAAGAGCGCGGGCGCCTCGGCGAGCGCCTGGCGGAGCGCTCCGGGCTCGTCGTTGACGGCCATCCGCACCGCCTGGAAGGTGCGCGTCGCGACGTGGAGGCGCTTCGGCCAGGCCGCGCGCGGCACGCCGCTCCGCACGGCGGCGACGAGGTCGCCGGTCGTCGCGAGCGGGCGCCGGCGCACGATGGCGCGCGCGATGCGCCGCGCGTGCGGCTCCTCACCGTACTCGAAGATGATCCGCGCGAGCTCGGCCTCCGTCAGCCGGTTGAGGAGCCCGGCGGCCGTCTCGACGGTCGTGGGATCGAGGCGCATGTCGAGGGACTCGTCGGCCTGGAACGTGAAGCCGCGCCCCGAGGCCTCGAGCTGCCAGGAGGACACGCCGAGATCCAGGAGGATCGAGCGCGCCTCGGCGACGCCGTTCGCCTCCGCGGCGGCCCGGAGCGTGCGGAAGCTCGCGCGGGCGAGGCGGACGCGGGCGCCGAACGGACGGAGCCGGACCTCCGCGCGCGCCAGCGCCTCGGGGTCCACGTCGAGGCCGAGGAGCCGCACCGACGCGTCGCTCGCGCTCAAGAGCGCCTCCGCGTGACCGCCCATCCCGACCGTGCCATCGATCACCCATCCCTCGCCGCGCGGTCGCAGGAGAAACACGACCTCGTCGACGAGCACCGGAACGTGAACTACTTCACTCCCAGTTGCGAGAGCCGCTCGAAGCCCGAGGCCAGCTCGTCGCTGTTCGTCCGCTCGTACTCCTCGAACCGCGTGCGGTCCCAGATCTCGAAGAACTCGCGCCCGATCCCGACGAGCATCACGTCCTTCACCAGGCCCGCCTGTTGGCGGCTGTCCGCCGGGAGCAGGATGCGCCCCGCGCCGTCGAGCTCGACGTCCTTCGCGCGCGAGATCCACAGACGGCCGAGGCGCCGCACCTCGGGATCGAACCGCGACTGCTCGTTGATCGTCCCGATGAGCCGCTCCCACTCCTGAAACGGGTAGACGTCGAGAGACATCGCGTTCGGCACGACGATCAAGTTGCCGTCGTAGCTCGCGAGCGCGTTGCGGTATTTCGCCGGAATGCTCACGCGGCCTTTCGGGTCGATCGTGTGCTGATAGCGCCCTATAAACATGTCCGTTCAGTGGGGGACAGATGGGACTCAGTTGGAACTTCATCCCACTTTGCCCCACTTGCTTGGCCACATTAACGTTACCCTGAAGGTCGTGTCAAGGAAAAACATGTGATTTTTCGGATGATTCTGGCCCGAGCCTGAACGGGCGAGGGGTGGTGTGGCCTATCCCACTCCCACCCACTGGATGGGGCTGGCGAGGTCTTCCGGGCCCGCTCAGCGGGGCTGGTAGTACTGCAGGGCTTCCGGGATCCAGGCGTCGATTTGCCTGATCCGCGTCGCCGCCGAGGGATGGGTGGAGAGGAACTCGGGCGGCGATCCCCTACCCCGGGCCGCCTCCTCCATCCGCATCCACAGGTCGCGCGCGGCCGCGGGATGGTAGCCCGCCTTGGCCATGTAGATCAGGCCCAGGTAATCGGCCTCCGACTCCTGGCTGCGGCTCCACGGCAGGAGGAGCCCGACCGTCGCGCCGGCGCCGAGCAGGGCCGTGACCTGCCGGACCGTGGCCGGATCGTTGCGCGAGAGGCCCACCTGGGTGGCGGCGAGCCCGACCTGGACCAGGAGGACCTCGCTCACCCGCTCACCGCCGTGGCGGGCGATGGCGTGGGCGACCTCGTGGGCGAGGACGGCGGCGAGCCCGGCGTCGTCCCGGGTCACCGGCAGGATCCCCGTGTAGACGGCGACCTTTCCGCCGGGCAGGCAGAAGGCGTTCGCCTGCTTGTCCTCGATGAGGTTGAACTCCCACTGGTAGTCGGTGCGGCCCGTCGCCTCGGCGATCCTGCGGCCGACGCGCTGCACCTGCTCGGTCGCCGCCGCGTCCGTCGAGAGCTTCGCCTTGCGGAGCACCTGCCGGTAGGCGTCGAGCCCCATCTGCTGCTCGGCGCTCTCGGAAAGGAGCAGGAGCTGGCTGCGGCCCGTGATCGGGACGGTCGCGCAGGCGATCAGGAGGATCGCAAGCGCCGGGAGCACCGCGCGTCTCACGCGCTCGAGGGTACCTCAGCGGTTCCTCGACCGCACCCGGGTGGTGAGCGTCGTGAGACCGGTGCCGCCCTCGCCCTCGGTCACGAGCGTGATCGCGACGGTTCTGACCTCGCCCGGCGCCCGTGCGGGCTGGTCCCGGGCGTCGAGGTACTGGAGCACGAGCCGCCGCACGCCGTTGACCACGGGCTGGGCACCGCCGCCGGCGTCGCGGCGGAGGACCGTGTCGGCGAGGCGCCAGGTGACCGTCTCGCCGCGGCGGGTGATCGCCCCGTCGCGGTCGAGATCGAACTGGAGGACGATGCGTTCCCGCTCGGCGACGGCGATCGCGTCGAACGCGGCGCCGCCCGCACCGGCGCCCCGGATCTCGCGCGTCAGGTAGGCCTGCAGGCCCTGCTGGAGCGCGGCGAGCGTTCCCGAGAGGGTGAGGCCGACGAGGGCCGTCACCGTGAGGAGTTCGGCGAGGTTCACGCGGGTGAGCGTCGCCGCCGACGCCGCCCGCGTCAATGCCCGGAATTCGATACAGTTCTTAGGGCAGACGGACGACCGTCCAGCCGCGCGCGTGGACCTCCGCCTCTTCGCGCGGGCGGGTCCGCCGGCCGAAGCGGCGGCGCTCGGCGGCGGGCGGCTCTTGGCGCTGCCGGCGCTTCATGACCCGGCGGTCGAGGACCACCTCCACGGCCTTCTCGTTGACGAGGAGCTGCCGGAGAGCCTCGTACAGGTCCCGCCGCTCCTGCGACACGATGAACAAGAGCCCCTCCATGGGTCCTCCTCCTTGCCCCACCCTACTCGAGCGGGGGCCGATCCTGGGCCCAGGGCCGGACGCGCTCGAACGCCGCCGAGGCGCGCAGGACGGTCGCGTCGTCGAAGCGGCGGCCGACGATCTGCAGGCCGATCGGCAGGCCGTCCGTCGTGAAGCCGCACGGCACCGAGGCGGCCGGCTGGCCGGTCATGTTGAACGGGAACGTGAACGGATCGTCCCTCATGGTCATGCCCCCCGCAGGCGCGGGTCGAGGACGTCGCGGAGCGCGTCGCCCATCAGGTTCGAGCCAAACACGGCGAGGCTGATCGCCACGCCCGGGAAGACGAGGCCGAGGAACGACAGCGTCGCCTCGACGAGGACGGCGCTCCCGAGCTGGGCCGTGCAGAGGACGATGAACGGCCCCACGGTGTTCGGCAGGATGTGCCGGAACGCGATCCGGAGATGCCGGACGCCCAGCGCGCGCGCGGCCTCCACGTATTGCATCTCGCGGATCGAGAGCACGCTCGACCGGATCACGCGCGCCGCGCGCGGGATGATCGGGATCGAGATCGCGATGACCACGTTGTGGACCGCGGGGCCGAGCGCGGCCGACATGACGAGCGCCAGGACGAGCAGCGGGAGCCCCTGGAGGATGTCGAGGACCCGCTGGGTGACGAGGTCGGTCTTGCCGCCGATGTAGCCCGAGAGGAGCCCCACGAGCCCGCCCAGCACCGAGCCGAGCAGCGTGGAGGCGAGGCCGACGACGAGCGAGACGCGCGCGCCGTGGACGATGCGCGAGTAGATGTCGCGTCCGAGGTGGTCCGTGCCGAACCAGTGCTCAGCCGTGGGCCGCCCGAGCGTGTAGGCCGCGTCGGTCGCGATCGGGTCGTGGGACTGTAAGAAGTCGGCGAAGACCGCGGTCAGGAACATCACCAGCATCAGCGCGCCCCCGGCGGCGCCGAGGGGCTTCTTCCGGAGGAACCGCGCGAGGACGGTCCACGCGCCGGACCGGGAGGCGGCCGCGGCGGGAACGGCGAGCTCGGCGGACCTAACCGCCATACCGCACCCTTGGGTCGAGGACGCCGTAGAGCATGTCCACCAGGAGGTTCGAGAGGATCACCACGATCGCGATGAACATGACGAGGTTCTGCACGATCGGGTAGTCGCGCCAGAGGATCGCCTGGACGAGGAACCGGGCGACGCCGGGGAGGTTGAAGACGGTCTCGGTGACGACGAGGCCGCCGATGAGGAACGCGAACTCGATCCCGATGACCGTCACGACCGGGAGCATCGCGTTCTTCAGCGCGTGGCGCCAGATGACGATGCGCCCGCTCTGGCCCTTGGCCCATGCGGTGCGGATGTAGTCCTCGCGCAGCACCTCGAGCAGCGACGAGCGCGTGATGCGCATGATCAGGGCCGAGGAGCGGTAGCCGACGGCGAGCGCGGGCAGCGCGAACTGGACGGCGTGGAGCTTGAAGTCCTCCGTCGGCGGGACGTAGGTGAGCGGCGGGATCCACCGGAGCCACGTGACGAGCGTCAGGATGATCACCATGCCGAGCCAGAAGGCCGGCATCGAGAGCCCGGCGAGACTGATCACGCGCAGCACGTAGTCGAGCGCGGAGTCCTGGCGGACGGCGCTGATCACGCCGGTCGGCACGCCCAGGAACACGGCGACCACCATCGAGAGCGCGGCCAGCTCGATCGTCACCGGCAGGAGCGGCCTGATGATCTGCCAGGCGGGCAGGTCGTAGCGGTACGACTTGCCGAGGTCGAAGGTGACGATCTGCCGGAGCCAGTCGAGGTACTGGACCCAGTACGGCCGGTCCATCCCCAGCTCCTGCATGATCCCCTGCTTCTCGGAGGGGCTCACGTACCCGGCGGTCGAGAACAGGATGTCCACGATGTCGCCTGGAGCCAGGCGCAGGAGCGTGAAGATCACGAGCGACATGCCCAGCAGCGTCAGGACGGCGATCGCCAGGCGCTGCGCGATGTAGGTCTTCACGCCCCTGTCACGGCCCGGTGCTTACTTGGCGCTCCACGCTTCCTGCATGCGGCCGAAATTGTAGATGGACTGGTGCGGCACGAGGTTCTTCACGTGCGGCCAGACCGTGAAGTAGTCGAGACGCCAGGCGAGGATGGGCCGCGCCGCGTCCGCCTCGAGCTTCTTCTGGATCGCGGCGACCATCGCGAGGCGCTTCTTCACATCCAGCTCCTGCGACTGCCGGTCGATCAGCTTCATGATCTCTTCGCTGCAGTACTGGCTGTAGTTGCGCGGTGACCCGCAGCCGTAGTTCTCCAGGAAGTTCGCGTCGGGGTCGTCCGGCCCGATGCCCGTGAGATTCGCCCCGATCTGGTAGTCGCCCCGCGTCGCCATCGCGTGCCACTGCGCGGTCTCGATCTGCTTCAGGGTCGCCTCGATGCCGACCTGCTTCAGCTCGTTGATGACGAACGACGCCATGTCCACGTAGATGGCGATGGCGCGCGTGACCATCTCGACGCGGAGCGGCTTCTCCGGGCTGAAGCCGACCTCGGCCATGAGCTTCTTCGCCTTCGCCTTCTCGTCGGCGGGCTTGCCGTAGCCCGGCAGCGCCGCGAGATCCTTCTCCCCGAGCCCCCAGAACCCCCACGGCTTCGGCGCCAGCGAGGCCCCGACGACGGCGCCGTCCTGGTGCACGGCCCGGACGAGCGCGCGACGGTCGATCGCGTGGCTCACGGCCAGCCGCACCTTCACGTTGTCGAAGGGCGGCTTCTTGATGTTCATGATGATGTTGTCGGAGACGTTCGCGCTGAACGGCGTGATCACGAGCTGCGGCACCGCCTTCTTGAGCTGCTCGGCCGCCGTCTTGCTGGTCTCGCCCGGGAACGACACGTCGAGCTTGCCCGCCTGGAGCGCCGCCTGCCGCGTCCCGCGCTCGACGATGACGAAGTACTTGAGCCCGTCGAGGTACGGACGCCCCTGGACGAAGTAGTCCGGGTTCTTCACGTACTCGACGTACTCGCCCTTCCGCCACTCCTTGACCCTGAAGGGGCCCGTGCCGACGCAGCCCGTCCGGTAGCTCGCGGGCGGCACGTGCGCGGCATAGACCGGGGTGTAGCCAGACGCGAGCAGCATGAGCAGTGAGGGCTGCGGCTTCTTGAGGCGGAAGACCGCCGTGTACGGGTCGGGAGTCTCGATCGCCTCGACGTTCGCGTACCAGTCCTTGCGCGGGTTGATCCGGAGCTTGGCGGGCGCGTCGGGGGCCTCGCGGAGCATGTCGAAGGTGAACTTGACGTCCTTCGAGGTGAAGGGGCGGCCGTCGTGCCACTTGACGCCCTTGCGGAGGAAGAAGACGAGGTTCCGGTAGTTGTCCTGCCAGGACCACTTCTCGGCGAGCTCGCCGATGATCGTGTCCACGCTCTCCGTCTTCCTGAGGGGGTCGAAGAGCACGAGGTTGTTGAGGCAGGGCATCGCCGGCCACACAACCGAGATCGTGGCGGTCTCGTGGATGGCGAAGCCCTGCGCCAGGTCCTCACGGAGCATGATGTTCAGCACGCCACCCGCCTTTGGAGTTTGCGACACCTGGGGCGTCTGGCTCGTGGCCGGCGTCGCGAGGGCGACGGCGACCAGGGTGACGGCGATCAGAACCGCGAGGCTGCGGAGACGTGGCATGAGCGACCTCCCGTCAGATTCGGCGATTGCCGGGCCGAGTGTACGTGAAAACCCCGCGCGCGACAACGAATGATCCCCGCCTCCGCGACGGCGAGGATCCAGCCGCCCCACCACGTGGCGCTGAACGGGAACGCGACCGCCGCGAGCGCCACGGCGGCGAGGAGGACGCCGAGCGCGAGCCGCCGCTGGCGTCGGGGAGGTGTTCCGGTCACGGGAGGAGGAAATCCAGCATGCGGTCGGTCGCGCTCGGTCCCCACGGAACCGCGTGGGTGCCGCGCGGGTCGCCGCCGCTCCACGCGTGGCCGAGGCCGGCCACGAGCCACGCCTCGATCACGGGCCGCCCCGCCCCGTCGCGGTAGAGGGCGTGGACGGCGCCCTCCCGCCGCTCGGTCGTGCCCGACGCCATCCCCGCGAGCCAGGCGAACATGGTCTCGAGCGCGGTGAGATTCGTCGGCGCGACGACGGTGTCGAGGGCGCCGTGCCAGAGCGAGGCGCGCACGGAGAGCGAGCGCCTCCCCGACGCGGCGAGGCACGCGGCGGCGGAGGCCGCGCCGTCGAGGCCGAGGCCGCGCAGGCACCTGAGCGCGCCGTCGGCGCCGAGCCCGCACCGGTACGGCCCGCCCGCGGCGACGCCGACGCCCGAGACGACGTCGGGCGCCGCGCAGAGGAGATTCACCGCCATGAAGCCGCCCGCCGAGAGCCCGAGTGCGATCGTGCGCTCCGGCGCCACCGGGTGCTGGCGCGCGACTTCCTGGACGATCGCCAGGATCTCGGCGACCTCGCCGCCGCCGGTTCTGGACTGGTGATCGCGCTCGAACCAGTTCCAGCAGCGGCTCGCGTTGTCGCGCGGGCGCTGCGCGGGGTAGAGCACGAGGAGCCCGCGGCGCTCCGCCGCACCGTTCAGGCGCGTGCCGAGCGCGAAGTCCTCGGGCGTCTGGAAGCAGCCGTGGAGCGCGATGACCAGCGGCAGCGGCCCGGCGGCGGCGCGCTCCGGCACGTAGAGGCGGTAGGCGCGGGTGCCGACCGCCCCCTGCTTGAACGCGCCCTCGGCGGCGGCGTGGGCTGCCGCGGCGAGCAGCAGAAGCGCGACAGCGATGCGTGTCACCGCTCGCCTCGCCGCGCGACGCGGCTCAGCGCGCACGATCCCGACCCATTTCACCGCTCGGCTCGCGCCGCGACGGCGCTCACCTCGCACCACCCCGCCGGCGCGACGGGAGGAGCACGCGGCCTCGCTTCACGTCCCAGACGCCTCGCGGCGTGAGCCGGACGGCAGGCAGGAAGTCGGCGGAGAGGAAGAAGAGCGTGAACAGCGGATCGTGGTGCGGGTAGCCGCGGGCGACGAGCGCCGCGCGGATCTCGTCCTCCCAGCCGGCGGAGTCCTCCACGGAGCCGCGCGTCATGATCCCGCCGATGGGGAGCGCCAGCTCGTACGCGACGGCGCCGCCGGCCACGAGCACGATCCCGCCATGGAGCGCGAGGAGCCGGTTGACGGCGCGCGCCATGGCCTCCGGGCGCCGTCCGAGGACGAGGATGTTCAGGTCCGTGCTGATCGTCGCCGCGAAGCCGTCGAGTCGCTCGGCGAAGCCCGCGACGACGCCCGGGGCCACCCAGCGCCCGCCGCGGTCCACCAGCGCCGCGTGGAGATCGCCGGCAGCGAGCGGCCGCTCCTCGAGCCGGCTGATCACGGCGCTCACGAGCGTGACGACCGGGTAGCGCTCGCGCGCGGGAAGCGCAAAGTCCGCCGCGCGAGCGCGCCACCGGACGGCGAGCCGCGCCTCCGGGGAGGTGAACACGCGCCGCCACGGCGGCTCGGGAACGCGCGCGAGCAGCCGGCCCTCCACGGCAGCGATCCGGCCGCGCGCGACGACGGCGGCCGGCCGCGGCTCGGCGAGATCGTCGAGCAGGCAGAGGTCCGCGTAGCGGCCGGGCGCGAGCCCGCCGAGGTCCCCGTCGAGCCCGTAGTACGTCGCCGGGTTCAGCGTCGCCATGCGGTAGGCGTCCACCGGGGCGACGCCGCGCTCGAGCGCCACGCGGATCAGGTGGTCCACGAAGCCGTGGGCGCGCACGAACGCCGGCATCGAGCCGTCGGCGGTGAGCATGAGGCGGGAGACGAGCGCCGGAGCTTCCTTCAGCGCATCGAGGAGGCCGGAGAGGTCGGGGCGCAGCGAGGACTCGCGGAGCATCACCGCGATCCCCTGGCGCGCGCGCTCGAGCACCTCGCGCGCGGTGATCGGCTCGTGGTCGGAGGTGAAGCCCGCCGCCGCGATCCCGGGCACCTTCTCGCCCGAGGCGCCCGCCGTGTGGCCCTCGACGCGCGGCAGCCGCCCGTGGGCGAGCGCGAGCCTTCGGAGGAGATCGAGGCTCCCGCCCCAGGCCTCGGGCCAGCGCGTCACCTCGCCGATCGCGACGGCGCAGGGATGCGCCATGGCGCTCGCGAGATCCGCCAGCTTGAACCGCCGCGGCTCGTCGGCGCTCCGGGACTGGGCGTGAGGCCGGATCATCCAGTAGAACTTGAGCGGCGAGCGGGCGAGCGCGTCGGCGACCGCGCGGAAGGCCCGCAGGCCACCCAGCTCCCAGAGCTGGAGCGTGTCGGCGAACACGCTCGTCGTGCCGAGCGGCAGGGCGAAGCGCGCAAGCGCGGCCGGCGTCGTCAGGTGCCCGGGATGGACGTGCGGATCGATGTAGCCCGGCACGAGCGTCTTGCCCGAGGCCTCCAGGATCTTCGTCCGCGGGCCGACCATGTCCTCGCGGGCGCCGACGTACGCGATCCGCTCGCCCCGGACGGCGACGTTCGCCGGGTAGACCTCCCCCGTGTAGACGTTCAGCAGCGTGCCGCCACGGACGTAGAGATCGGCCTGGGCCGCGCCGCGGGCGACGTCGGTGAGGCGCTTCCGCTCGGCGAGCGTCACGAACAGAGATTATAAACGCGGACCGTCATCGCCGGGACGATCCGAAGAGGACGCGCAGGAGCTGGGCCGTGGTGAAGCGCTCGATGCCCGTGTCCGTGAAGTCGTGGTCATTCGACCACAACGGCACCCCGAGCCGGAGCGTCAGCGCCAGCACGTCCACGTCGTCCGGGTCCCGCCACGCGATACGCCGCCGGGCTTCGGGAATCGCGGGCGCATACGCGCGCGGGGCGTACACGCGCAATGGAAGCAGGTCGAGCTCGAACTCGAGAAGGGCCGGACTCGCCCCCAGCTTCTCCGCCAGTGCCGGCAGGTAGGCCCTCACCTCGTCGAGCACGGCTCCTGGGACGGCGAACTCCACAATCCCGGCTTCGAAGAAGATCCGCCGGGCGCTGCCGCCCAGGAGCGTCGCGAGAATCGGGTTAGCGTCGACGACGAGCTTTTCGGGTCTTCTCGAAATCCGCAACGATCGCCTTCTCGCTGAGCCCGCGCTCTTTGACCATGCGGCGGACTTCCGAGGAGAGCGTGTAGAAGAGCTCCCGCTTGATGTCGAGGGGAACCACGGCGCCTGCGGCCGGCACGAAGAACCCGACGATCTTCCCCCGGCGGGTGACGAGGATCGGCTCTGTGCCCCGCAGCAGGGTGGTCGCGCGGTCCCGGAACTCGCGCACCGTCGCCGTTCTCAAGTGACCACCTCCGTGGCCACATCCTCGCTCCACGGGCCACTCGCGTCAAGTCCCGATACAATCACGGCATGAGCCAGACGATCGTCGTCACCGACGCGGTGCGCGTCCCGGCGCACGCGATCACCATGCACGCCGTGCGCGCTTCCGGTCCCGGGGGCCAGCACGTCCAGAAGGTGGCGACGAAGGTAGACCTCCGCGTGGACCTCCAGGCGGTCGAGGGGCTCGCCGAGGCCGCCCGCGCGCGGCTCGCCGCCCTCTGCCGCCACCGCGTGGACGCCGACGGGCGGCTCATGGTCACGAGCCAGCGCACGCGCAACCAGGCGCGCAACCTCGAGGACGCGCGGGAGAAGGTGCGGGCGCTCGTCGGCGCGGCGCTCCGGGAGCCGCGGCGGCGGAAGACGTCGCGGCCCCCCGCGGTCGCGAAGGAGCGGCGGCTCGAGGCGAAGAAGCACCGCGCGGCGCTCAAGCGCGAGCGCGCGCGGCCCGAGCGCTGGTGATCAGGCCTTCGGCGGGCGCCCTTCGCGGTAGGCGGCGGCTCCCGCCTTGAGGCCGGCGCGGAGCCCGCGGCCCAGCGCGCGCGCCGAGGCGACCGCGTCCCGGACCTTCGGCTCGACCTTCCGGCGCGCGCGCTCGGCCGTCACGCGCGTCTTCCGCTCGAGGCGCTTCACGCGCTTCTTCAACTTCCGCTTGACGCCTGCCATCGTCAGAACCCGAGCCCCCGGACCTCGTCGCGGAAGCGTTGGACGTTCTTGAGCTTGACGTCCTCGTAGCCACGGATCAGGTCCGGCAGGTTCGCGAGCTTCACCGCGCGCTCGTAGCTCTCGGGGGCGAGGCCCACTAGCGCCTTCTCGATCAGCGTCCGGTACTCGCCGATGAGCTGGCGTTCCACACGGCGGACCTCAGCCCGGCCGAACGGATCGAGGGCTCCGCCGCGCAGCCCCTTCATCGCGGCGAGGAGCCGGAAGACCCCGTCGAACCACGTGCCGAGCCGGATCTTCTTCGTCCAGCCGAGCGCTCTCAAGATCGGCGGGTGGAGGTTGTACTGGAGCCTGACGCCGCCGGCGAACTCGGCCGCGAGCGCCTTCGCGACGTCGTTCTTGAGGTGGAGCCGCGCCACCTCGTACTCGTCCTTGTAAGCCATGAGCTTGAAGAGGTGGCGCGCGACGCCCTCGCTGAGCCGCGTCTCGCCCGGCGCCGCGCTCCGCTCCGCCTCGGACACGCGCTTGACGAAGTCCACGTACTCCCGCGCGTAGGCCGCGTTCTGGTAGGCGCCGAGCTCGGGGACGCGGAGCTCGAGGAGCCGCGCCAGCTCGCCCGCGGCCCCGACGCTGTCGACGAGCCGCCGGGCGTCGGCGGTGAGCGCGGGCCGGACCTCGACCGCGCCGACCCGCTGCTTCTTGAGGGTCCCGACCCACGCGGGGTCGGCGACGAGGAGCCGGCCGGCGCGGAACGCGTGCGTGTTCATCGCCACCGACACGCCGTTCAGCACGACCGCGTCCTCGATCGCCGCGGCGCTCACGGGGATCGCGCCCGCCTGGTAGGCCGCGCCGAGCACGATCATGTTCGACGCCATGTGGTCGTCGAAGAGCAGCTCGGCGAGGCCGAGGGCGTCGAGGTAGACGTTCTCGTCCTTGCGCGTGACGCGGTTGATGGACGTGATGAGCTCGTTCGCCTCGGGAAACTCGACGTCCGTGTGCGTGACCATCGCGCCCGTCGGCACCTCGCTCGTGGAGACGATCGCGATCGTCCGCTCCGGCCGCGCGTGGCCGAGGTTCTGCGAGGCGGTCGCGACGAGGATGTCGCAGCCCAGGTAGCAGTCCGCCCCGCCGGCGGCGATCTTGTTCGAGACCTCCGCTACCGCGTCGACGAGCTTCAGGTGCGAGACCACCGGGCCGCCCTTCTGGCTGAGCCCGGTCTGGTCGAGACCGCGGATCCGCCGGCCGTCGAGGAGCGCGGCCGTGCCGAGGATCTGGTTGACGGTCACGACGCCGGTGCCGCCGATCCCCATCATGAAGACGTTGGCGTCGCGCGGGACCCGAAGCGCCGGCTCGGGCAGCGCCCGCTCGACCTTGAAGATCCTGCGCTCCTTCTTCCGGGGCTCGCCGAGTGGCACGACCGTCAGGAACGACGGACAATCCCCCTGCAGGCACGAATAATCCTTGTTGCACGATGACTGGTGGATCTGGGTCTTCCGCCCGAACTCGGTCTCCACCGGATGCACGGAGAGGCAGTTACTCTTCACGCCACAGTCCCCGCACCCCTCGCAGACGGCCTCGTTGATGAAGACGCGCATGGCGGGGTCCTCGAGTTTGCCGCGCTTCCTGAGCCGCCGCTTTTCCGCCGCGCACCGCTGGTCGTAGACGAGCGCGGTGACGCCCGGGATGTCGCGGAGGACGCGCTGAGCCTCGTCGAGCCTGTCGCGGTGCCACACCTCCACGCCGGGCGCCCACCGGACGCCCTTCGGGTATTTGTCCGGCTCGTCGGTCATGACGATGATGCGCTTGACGCCCTCGGCGTGGAGCGAGCGCGTCAGCTCGGGGACGGGCATCGCGCCGGCCGCGTCCTGGCCGCCGGTCATCGCGACCGCCGAGTTGTAGAGGATCTTGTAGGTGATGTTGGTGGAGGCGGCGACCGCCTGGCGGATCGCGAGCGAGCCCGAATGGAAAAAGGTCCCGTCGCCCAGGTTCTGGAAGATGTGCTTCATGTTGGAGAAGGGCGCCATGCCGACCCACTGGCCCCCCTCGCCGCCCATGTGGGTGAGCCCCATCGTCCGCCGGTCCATCAGGAGCGTCATGCCGTGGCAGCCGATGCCGGCGGCCGCGATCGAGCCCTCCGGCAGCACCGTCGAGCGGTTGTGCGGGCAGCCCGAGCAGAAGTAGGGCTGGCGCGCGAGCGTCAGCGGCGGGCAGCCCGAGCAGAAGTAGGGCTGGCGCGCGAGCGTCAGCGACTGGGGGCGCTCGCGCAACGCTTGCAGGAGGGCGACCCGGGCCGTGATGGACTCGAGGGGGATCTTCCGCTCGAGCCGCGTCGCGACGATCTGGGCGATGCGGTCGGCGTCCAGCTCGGCATCCGCGGGGACGAGCGGCCGGCCCTCGAGATCGTATTTCCCGACGACGCGGGGCCGCTCGGATTGGTTGTAGAGGATGTCGCGGATGAAGAGCTCGCAGAAGGCGCGCTTTTCCTCGACGACCAGCAGCTCCTCGAGGCCCCGCGCGAACTCGCGGACGATCCCGGGCTCCATCGGGAAGAGCATGCCGAGCTTCATGAGGCGGACGCCGTAGCGCCGGAGCGCCGCGTCGTCCAGGCCGAGCTCGGCGAGGGCCTCGCGGAGGTCGTAGTAGGTCTTGCCGGGCGCCGCGATCCCGAGCCAGGCCTCGGGCGTCGGGACCGTGATCCGGTTGAGCCCGTTCGCCCGGGCGAAGGCCTTCGCCGCCTCGAGCCGTCCGTAGTGGATCTCGCGCTCGGTCTCGAGCCCCCACGGCGGCAACAGGAGCGGGTTCTGCCGCTGCTGCCACGGCCGGCCGTCGACCATGAAGCCGGGATTGGCGATGACGACCCGATCGGGGGCCACCTCTGCCGTCCCGATTTCGTCGGCGACGTTCGTCACGATCTTGAAGCCGACCCAGAGCCCGGAGTAGCGCGACAGCTCGAAGCCGAGCCGGCCGAGATCGAGAACCTCCTGGATGGTCCCCGGGAAGACCACCGGGAACAACGCGTCGTAGAACGCGACCTCCGAGTGCGACGGGATCGTGGACGACTTGGAGAGCGGGTCGTCGCCGGCGAGCGCCAGGACGCCGCCGTAGCGCGAGACGCCGGCGAAGTTCGCGTGCTTGAAGAGGTCGCCCGTCCGGTCCACGCCGGGGCCCTTGCCGTACCACATGCCGAGGACACCGTCGTACTTCGGCTGGGGGAAGAGGTTGACGAGCTGGCTGCCGTAGACGGCCGTCGCTCCGAGGTCCTCGTTGACGCCGGAGATGAAGACCACGTTGTGCTCGCGGAGGAGGTCCGGGTTCCGCTCGAGCGTGAGGTCGAGCCCGCCGAGCGGCGAGCCGCGGTAGCCGGAGATCAGCGTCGCGGTATTGAGCCCGCGGCGCCGGTCCGCCCGGTGCTGGTCGAGCGGCAGCCGGACGAGCGCCTGGATGCCCGAGAGGAAGATGACGCCCTCTTCCTGACGGTATTTCGCGTCCAGCGTGTAGTCACCCTTGATCGCCATGGCTCTCCCCTCGAGTGGCTGGACGTATGATACGGGGACGCCCCCACGGGCGCAAATCCCGCGGCCCCGCCGCGGGCGCCACGACCTGGAGGCGCGATAACGCTGAGCGTCCGCATCATGATCGAAGGCCAGGAAGGGCTCACGTGGGAGCGCTGGCAGCGCCTGGCCCATACCGTGGCATCCGAAACCGCATGGTAAACTCGGTTCGTCATGGGCACGTTTTCAGTTGAGGTCCATGTCCGTCCAGCCGGAGCCAGTGATAAGCCGCCGGCTCCTGTGAAATGTTTGGTGGACACCGGAGCCGCATTCTGCCAGTTTCCAACCCCTCTTCTGGCCAGCCTCGGAATTTCTCCGGACCGACAGGTGCCAGTGGTCCTGCCTGACGGCGCCAGAAGAGACCAGCCTGCGGCGTGGGTCGAAATTCGCTATCGCAATCTCACGGCCTTCACGCTGGTCCTCTTCGGTGGAGACAACGGCCTGACGCTCCTCGGAGCCCATGCGCTCGAGGGATTGGGGCTCGAACCGTCCCGCTTCCCTCTGGCTTGACCCCCTCCCCTTTGCTCCTTCCTTCACGGGCGGGATCGACGAGGCGCTGGCGAACGCGAAGCGGATCTAAGCGCGGCGCCAGAGGCCGCGGCCGGCCTCGCGTGCCTCGCGCTGCAGCTTCACGAACATCTCCTGGTAGCGGACGTTCGGCGGGATCGTCATGACCTGGGCGTAGCCGAGCCTCACGAGCTCCGCGTTCACCATCGTCTCGCCCGCCCAGACGTAGGCGAGGAGCCGGCCGTAGCGGTCGCGCTCCTGGACGTCGAGCTCGAGGCGAACGTGCCTGCCGGCGACGAGCCGCCGGTTGATCTCAGACGCCTCGCGGCCGCCGAGCTCCTCACCCTTCGTCGGGTGATGGACCTCGGGCGTGTTCACACCGATATAGCGGACCTTCTCGACGCGGTCGCCGATTCGGACGTGGATCGTGTCGCCGTCCACGACGCGCACGACCGTGCCCTCGAAACCACCCTGCGCCGGCCAGGCGGGGAGCGCGGCGAGGAGCGGGAGGAGCGAAAGCAGAAGCCAACGCGCGACCGCCATGTGTCCACGGTGTCACCTTGGTCCTCCCGGTGTCAAGAATCAGAGACGTCTGAATCAGAGACGTCTGGGAAATCAGACGTCGAGGGCGAGTCCACGAAACCCGGTGGCAAGGGTTGGGGAAACGTTTTGTCCCCCGAGTGTCAGGGCAGACTGCCCACGTGAGGCGGCACCCTGTGCCGAGGAGGCTCCCCGAACTTCCAGGAAGGCATTGAAATGACCGGCCGGCGCGCCGGGCGCGCTTTTTGCTCGTCCGATCCCCGGGTGCTAGGCTTGGGCCTTGACCGGGACAAGGTGGGCAGCGTACTACCGCGCGCACCAGAGCGTGACTCCAGGAGGCACGACCCATGAACCAGGAACCGCGCGTCACGATTCACCCATCGCCGTTCGTCATGCTCGTGACGGCGGGCTCGGCGGTCATGCCGCCCGAAGCCCTGACGCGGAGCATGTACGGCTCTCCGCTCCTGAGCAGCCCGAAGATCCAGTTCGGACACCCGACTGAAGGCGGCGACAATCGGCTGAACCGATGAAGCTGCGCCTGATGCTGGCCCACGCAGCCGAAGTCCAGGCTGGCATGCTTTACATGCTCGGCACTGGCTGGACGGAGATCGGGCCTGCACCTTCCCCGTTCGCGATTGCGGGTATCATCGAGGTCCCGTGGGACGAAACGAACTGGAGACGAAAGCTCGAGATTCCGATCGAAGATGAGGACGGCCAGCCCCTGGTTGTGGCGACGCCGGCCGGCGATCAGCTCGTAAAGTTCCAGGCCGACTTCGACGTAGGCCGCCCGCCGGGTGTGGCACCCGGGCGCTCCTTCAACCTCCCCATCGCCATCAACATCGTCCCGCTTCCACTTCAGGCCGGCCGGCACTACGTCGTCAAGGCATTCATCGACGGCGAGCTCGCCGACGAAGTCGGATTCTCCGTGCGACAGCAGCCGGGGGTCGGTCAGCAGCCTCCACGATAGGAGCGGCGAGCCCGCGAACTGTCCCGGTCCCTTCGACCAGGGGCATCCTCTGTGTGTAGCATTAACGCTCCGGTCACTCCGGACTGACGGCGAGGGCGGCGAGCAGCTCCTCGATGGACGTGGAAAGGCGGCGGAGACTCTCGAGAATCATGAGATTCACGGGCTCGTCAGGCTGCTGCGAAACCCGCTGATCCGTGCGAAGCCCGTAAACCAGGATCCCACGCGCGTGGGCCCAGCCGATCTCCCACGCCGTGCCCTCGTCCACCTGGGCGCCGTCGAGGACCGCGACGACCGCACCCGCCCGCGCGAGGCCGGCCAGATTGGCCTCGAACAGCCGGCGGGTCCGGCCCGGGCCCGCCGCGGCGGGCGCGGCGCGCTGTGGAAGATAGACCCGATGGCCGCGCCCCTCGAGGGCGCGGCAGAGCTCCTGGTTGAAGGTGCGCTCGGCGTCGGTGAAGAGGGGGGCGGCGAGGTAGACGTTCAGCCGGCGGTTAGCTGATCTGCAGCATCGCGTAGCCGGTGGACCGCAGTTGGGTGTCCACGAACTTCCGGACGCGGCGCTCGGCGCGCCGGCGGTCCTGGGTGCCGGAGGTCCGCGGCGCACTCCGGCGGTCGCGCCCCGAGCGCCGATCCCCGCCTTTGCGCCGGTCCAGGAAGACCACCACGTTTTCCTCGCCGGAGAACTCCCGCCGGAGATAGGCGCAGAGGTCGGACTCGTCCCGCGCGATGATGAACAGGTGGCGGCTCATGCGGCTGGGCAATTTATTTCACAGGTGGACCCGCGCGTCAAGAAGTGACGGAGGCGCGGGAGCGCCCGCTGGGCGAGGCGCGCCTTCTTCGAGAGCACGTCGGGAACGAAGTCGGCCGCGGGCCCGGCTCCCGTCGCAGGCACGGGTCCACGGTGTTCTCTCCGGAGAGGTCAGAGTGACAGCGACAGACCCCTACTGTACCCCAACTACCGGGCACCGTTAAGGCCGTCCGCGCCGAGGACACCGGCGACGAAGCCCGCGAGCATGTCCCAGCCCGACGAGTGGCCGATCCGGACGAGACGCCGCACGGCGCGGAGGGCCACGTCGCGGGGCGCGCCCGCCGCGAGCGCGCGGGCGAGGTCGTGGAGCGGCGCGTGCGCCTGGCCGTCGAGCATGTCGCCGAGCAGCGCGACGCTGATCGGGTGCGTGCGCTCCCGGGCGCGCTCGAGCACGCGAGCGCCGGCGGCCCCCCAGGCCGCGCCGTCACATGCGCCGGCGCGGGCGAGCAGCGCGCGCGCGAAGAACGCGCCGCCGACGTAGTCGTCGCCCGACGGGGTGAGCCCGGCGCCGAGGCCGAGGAGCTCCGTCGCCGCTGCGGCGACGGCAGTAGGGTCGCCGGCCGCACAAGCGCTCGCGAGCGCGCGGGCGCGGCCCGCGGCGGCGTCGAGCGGGAACGGCGGCGTGAGGTCGGCGAGCAGCGCGCCGAAGCCGTCGGGCCTGCCGATCGCCGCGAGCGCCGCGACAAGACCGCGGCAGCCGGCGCCGAGCGCCCGCGCCGTCCCCGCGTCGCACGACACCGCGGGTGGCCTCCACGGACGCGTCGTGCCGCGGCCGATCTCGATCCAGCCGGTCGCGGCGGAAAGCGGGGCCGCCGTCAGCATCGCGCGGGGGTGCATCGGCGCGCCCGCGCGGCCGAGCCAGACGATCTCGTCACCCGCGGTGAGGTAGACCGATTCACTGAGTGCCGCGAGGACGCACGCGGCGCCCCCGGTGTGCGCGAGCGCCGCCGCCGCCTTCCAGCCGAGCGCCGTCAACGGGATCACGCGCCCACGCTACCACGCGCGGCGAATCTGCGTCACATGCCACGCGCCGCTCGCCGAGTAGACGCGGCGCGTCGCCGACGGCCCGCGCGTCCGCGCGAACCCCGTCTACGACGGGGCGCTCGGCGCCAGAGGGCTCGTGTGCGCCGGCTGCCACGTCCGGGCCCACCAGCGGTTCGGCCCGCCGCGCCGCGACAGCTCGCTCGCCCCAACCGCGCCGCGCGAGAGGCTCGCACAACGGCGTGACGCGCACTTGGGCGTTCCTCGCCTCCGAGCTCTGCCAGAGCTGCCACCAGTTCACGCCCGACGGCTTCGCGCTGAACGGCAAGCTCCTCGAGAACACCCACGACGAGTGGAGGGCGAGCCGCTTCGCGCGCGCGGGCGTCCAGTGCCAGGGCCGCCACATGCCCGACCGCCGACACCTGCGGCGCGGGATCCACGATCCCGAGATGGTGGCTACCGGCGACGCGTCGATCAGGCGGGCCTGCGCCTGCGACTCAGCGTGGTCGTCTATCCCGACGCCTTCTAACCGGCTTTTTCGGAAGCCTCCTCGCCCAGGGCCCGGGACACGGAGGCAAGGCCTAGGCAAGGCCAGATTCGCGAGGCGGTCGCCGCGACCCGCCGCTCACGTGTTCGTGCGGGAGCTGCCGCTGACGTGACGCCTCACATGGTGAGGACGGCCACGCCTTCTTCCATCTCGTGAAACGTGACCGCGAGACCGGCGGCGCGGGCCTCGGCCTCGAACTCGCCCGCCGAGAAGCGGTGCTCATAATGGATACCGTCGACTCCAGGCCAGACGTCGTCACCCAATTCCGGGTTCCAATCGGAACGCGCCATCCAGGCCGAGAACCGCATCAGTCCAAGCCGCAGCGCTCGCGGTGGCCGGCCGGCAGGCGTGTAGGCGATCAGGATGCGGCCGCCGGGGTTTAGGTGGTCCTTGACCGTCCGCAGCACACCGATGCGGCTCTCCGACTGGGGGATGTAACCGTAGCAGCACCAGGAAAAGACGACGACGTCGTAGCGTCCCGGAAGCGCGAACGCTTCGATCGGGGCCGTATAAACGTTGGCGACAAGGCCCTGTCGTTCGAGCATCTGGCGCGCGACGACGACGGAGCGAGGCGCGATGTCAAGGCCGTCCACATCGTATCCGAGCTTGAGTAACGCGATCAGGTCACGGCCGGAGCCACATCCGGCGAGCAGAATCCGATCGCCGGGCTTGAGAAAACGATCGTACAGTGCCCGCTCCAGCGGCGTCAGGCCCGAGAGGATCTCGCTCTCTCTCGTACCGTGCTGCTCCCAGGCGTTGGCGATCGCGTCTCTGAGCTCCCCAAGCCGCAGGGTTCCGACGGCCAGATACCTCGAGGCATGCGCGCCCAGGTCGAACGCCTGGGCCACGCCCCAGAGGAGGGCGAAGACAGCCTTACGCCAGCCACGCACAGTGACTACCATCCGAGGGCCGCGCCGTCTGCTCGCGGGTCGGATCCGCCGCGTGGTCCGTCGTGGCCGTTCTCGATCACTTGCGCGTGACCCATGAGGTCACTCCAGGGGTCCCGGTCCTCGAGGGCGAGCTTCGTCGCCTCGACAACGAACGGAGCGGCCTTGTCCGACCGTAGCGGGCGCAGTAGCCGTCGGGATCGACACCCGCGGCCGAACGGCCTGCAGCGTTGAGCCCGCGCAGTTGGCCGTGCGACGCGTCGTAGATCAGCCACATGCTGTCGCCGCCCACGCCGTTCATGTGCGGATCGACGACCGCCATCGTCGCCCCGGCGGCGGTGGCCGCGTCGACCGCGTTTCCGCCGCGCCGCAGCATCGCCAAGCCGGCTTCCGAGGCGAGGACGTGCGGCGAGGCCACGAGCCCGCGTCGTGAGCTTGCCTCTGGCCAGCGGGTCGGGACATTCACGCCGCCTATGATACTTCGCCGTCATGAGAAGTCCGCGGGGGTCGTGATGATTTCTGCTATGCTGCTTCGCAGGCCATGATGGGTCCGGCCGAGGACGCAATCACCCTCGGGTCGCACGTTCGCATCAGAGAAGACGTCGTCTTTCGCGAGCTGCAGGGGGAAATGGTCCTCCTCAATCTGAAGACCGGGGTCTACTTCGGCTTGGACCCGGTCGGGACGAGGATCTGGCATCTGATGCAAGAGCCTCGGTCGCTTCAGGAGATCCTTGACGCGCTGGTCGGGGAGTACGAGGTGGCGAGGGCCCGGTGTCAGGCGGACCTTCTGACGTTCGTAACGCGCTTGCGGGAGAAGGAGCTGATTGAAGTCTCTCGGTGAGCGGTTCCGCAAGTTCTTGCGGCTCTCGCGGCGTGACCGCGTCGTCCTCGGTCAGGCCTGGGCCCTCTTCCTCTTCGTCGAGCTCGCGCTGCGGCTCCTCCGGTTCAAGCATGTCTTGGCGCTCTGCCAACGGCCTCGGAAGTGGCACAATGACCCAGCACTGGCTTCGCCGGCTTCTCTTTCCCGTCTCGCCTGGTTGGTGGAGGTCGCAGGTCACTGCGCCCCGGGGAACGTCACTTGCCTCAAGAAGGCCCTAGTCCTGTCGTGGCTCCTCCGGAAACGCGGAGTCGCGACGACGCTTCGAATCGGCGTATCGCGCGAAGGAGGATCTCCCAAGGCCCATGCGTGGCTCGACCACGAGGGGCAGGCGACCATCGGCCTGCCGGCGAGCGGCGGGTACGAGCCGCTCGTTGCCATGGAGATGGGCGGCGCGCGCCCGCTGTTCTCTCCGGACCCATGAGCGGGATCGCCGGAATCTACGACCGCGAGGATCGTCCCGTGGCCGCCGCACTGTTGAAGCGGATGACTGACGTCATCGCTCGCCGCGGACCCGACGGGGAAGGACACTGGATCGAGGGCTCGGTGGGGCTCGGCCACCGCCTTCTCCAAACGACGCCGGCATCTCTCCAGGAAACGCAGCCGATGCTCGATGGGACGCGGCGATGGGTCATCACGGCCGATGCCAGGATCGACAATCGCGATGAGCTCATCGCCACGCTCGAGCTCTGCGGCGACGGGCCGGGGAAGATCACCGACGCCGAGCTGATCCTCAAGGCGTACGAGAAGTGGGGCGAGGCGTGCCCGGGCCGACTCATCGGTGACTTTGCCTTCGCCATCTGGGATCGACGCGCGCGGCGACTCTTTTGCGCCAGGGATCCCATCGGCATCAAGCCGTTCCACTATCACTTCGACGGGAAGCGGTTCATCTGGGCGTCCGAGCCGAAACAGATCCTGGAGGACCGGTCGGTTTCGCCCGAGCCCAATCTTTCGCTGATCGGCCGCTACCTCCTCGATGATGGCTCGGAGCGTGAGGAGACCCTGTACCGTGGGATCTACCGGCTGCCGCAGGCGCACTGCCTCGTCGTCGGAGACACTGGGATCCGGAAGAGCCAGTACTGGGATGTGGACGAGTCACGTGAAGTCCGTTACCACACGGACGCGCAATACGCTGAGCATTTCCTGAATCTCTTCAGCCGAGCAGTCCGAAGCCACCTGCGGAGTGGCGGGCCGGTGGGGGCCTTCCTGAGCGGCGGCCTCGATTCCTCGTCGGTCGTCTCCATGGCGCAGAAGCTCTACGGCGACGGCGAGGTGACCAACAACGGCTTCGAGACCTACTCCATCGTCTTCGACACGCTGCGCTGCGACGAGAGACGGTATATCGACGAGGTCGTGCGCAAATGGGGATTCCGCGCGAACTACGTCGGGTTCGAGCAGCACGAATCCGCAGTGAACCTCGAGGAGTCCTGGCAGTATCCGGACGTCATTTACGATCCCATGACATTCATGTCTCACGTCGCACTCGACGACGCCCGGCAGAAAGGGATCAAGGTTTTCCTCTCCGGCGTAGGCGGGGACGAGCTCCTAGCGTGCGGCTTCGAGCACCTGACCGACCTACTCTACCGCGGGCGCATTCGCGCGCTGATGGAACAGCTCGACTACGACGCCGTGAACTACGCGGTCTCCCGGAAACATCTGCTCTGGAACTACTGCGTCAAGCCGCTGATCCCCTCACCGATCAAAACCCTTCTCAAGCCGGCGATCATGCGGTTGCGCGACAAGCGGGTTCACGGCTGGTTCGCCCCGGGGTTCCTGGAGCGAGCAAGGCTCGAGGGACATTGGCGACGCGGAGTCAAGGTCAAGAAATTTTGCACGCGCGCGCAGCAGGCCCTGTACGAGGGGCTTCACTTCACGTGGAATGCGAACTTCTCCCTCGGAATGCTCGATAGCTCACACGCCGCCTTTTCGACCGAGTGCCGGTATCCATTTTTCGACCGGCGGCTCGTCGAGTTCCTCATGGCGATCCCTGACGAGCAACGCTGGTGGATGGACCGACCCAAGGCCATTCTTCGCCGGGCACTCGCTGGGATCCTGCCGGAAGCGGTCGGGAATCGACGCGGCAAGGCGGAATTCACGCCGGCCTTCGACCGCGAGATGGCGGAGCGGCAGGCGGACAAGGTGGAAGCGCTCCTCTGTCGTTCGGCTCTCGAGCGCCTCGGAGTCATTGACGGCGAGCGCTTCCGGCGGTTCGTTGCGGAGTACCGCGCGGGGCTGCGTGGCGCGGCCCGGACGTCCGTGGTTTCGACGTTCGTCGGGCTGGAGCTGTGGTGTCGGCACTGCATCATGTCATCGGCAAGAGGAGGTTGAGCGATGGCACAAACGGAGAAGGCGACCGCGACATCCGTCAAGAAGGTCTATACGTCTCCAGAGCTCATCGAATATGGCGATGTCGCCAAGCTCACCTTGACCGGCGGCCTCACCACGATGGACGGCACCGGTGGCCACAAGAAGCTGGGCGGCTAACCCCCGGGTTGGGGAGGTGCCCAAAGGGGCCTGCCGACGCTGACCGCGAAGCCTCGTGCCTCCCGCATCCTCCTCTGGACTGTGGGGGCCGCGATAACAGCCGGGCTCCTCGTATCGTCCCAAATCTGGGCCTGTGTCGCCGATGAAGGCTACCACCTAGTCGCCACGCAGTTGATCCAGGGCGGCAAGCGTCCCTACCTCGATTTTTTCTATCCACAGGTGCCGCTGTCTGCATACTTCAACGCTGGATTGTTGGGCGTGTTCGGCCAGAGCTGGCGCGGTCTGCGTGCCTCATCGGCGCTCTTGACCGGCGCGAGCGTCCTGCTGGTCGCCGGGTTTGTCTTCGCCCGAATACCCGAGCGGAGCTGGCGGCTGGCGGCGGCGATGACCACCGCGCTGCTGGTGGGTCTCGATGAGAGGGTGATTCTGTATGGCACGATCGCACAGCCCTACGGGCTGTGCCTGTTTCTGATCGTCGCAGCGTTTCGCCTGGTGATCGAAGCGGTCGATCGGCCCACAGGGTGGGTTCCGGCCTTGGCAGGCCTGTGCGCCGGTGGCGCCGCCGCCTCCTCGCTGCTGACGGCGCCCGTCGTGCCGATTCTGTCGTTGTGGATGGCGCGACATACCCGGACGGGCGATCGGTTGATCAAAGGCATTTGCTTTCTGGCGGGAGCCGCGATTCCGTTTCTCCCCTTGCTTTGGCTGACAGTGCAGGCGCCCCGTCAGGCGCTGTTCGACGTCGTCGAATATCATGGCTTCTACCGGTGGTCCGTCGCCCATGCCTCATCGCCCCCGTTTGGACAGGTCATCCTGTCCATCGTGTGGTGGAATGTCAGGGAACTCGTCGGACTGCTCGACTCCGCCCAGGGTGTGTTGCTCGTGCTGCTCACTGCGGCGGGGCTGCTGTTTCTGCGCGCGCGGCCTGCATGGGAGGCACCCCGACGGCCGGAGTTTGGGTCGTGCACCTGGTTGGCGGGCGGCTTGGCCGTCTATCTGGCTGCCATTCCTTCGACGGTCGCCAATTACTTTGTTCTGGTGATTCCGTTTCTCGCCATTCTGGCGTCGCTCGGGGTCTACGCGATCGGTTCCACGATCGGCGGTCGTCTCCGACCAGGCTGGCTGGTGCTGCTCATCGTCACGCTTTTCGCCTCCGGATTGGCGAGACCGGTGTACGAAACGGCTAAGGACTTCCGTGATCACCGCTATCAGTGGTACTGGCGCGCCTACGAGGCCATCGGTCGAGAAATCAACCGGGTCACGCCGAAGGATGAGCTCGTTTGGGCCGACGGGTGCACATATTTTGCGGCCCGTCGCGTGCCACCGTCAGGCATGGAAAACTTCTATTCGTCGTTTCTGCAGTTGCCGCCGACTCTCGCAGCCTCCCTGCATGTCGTCCCAGGCGCTCGGTTGGAGGAGTGGCTCGCGGCCGGACGCTTTGCAACCGTCGTGATTGGGGCAGACGACCATAGGGTCGAGGCGCTCGGGCTGCCCAGTCTGTACGCGCACCGCAAGACACTCCACGGTTACGAAATATTTTGGGACAGGATCCGCTAGGACATGTACTGCGTCTCTGGTCTGAACGTCGAGAGCGACATCCCCTTCCCTGAGCTCGGTTCGGCGGACGGGCGGGGGCCGGATTGCTCGTTTCGGCTCGTTCGCGCGCACCGGTCTCTGCGCACCCCCGGCCGCTGGCTCTACCACTGGCGTCTTCCGAACGGAGAGCGTTGGCTCTCCTGCGCAAAGCGAGACGCGCAGTATCTCCTGCGGTTCGAGGAACTGGCCGACTTCCTGATCTCACGGGGTGGGAAACGGATCGCCTGCTACGCGCTACCCGACACGCCGGACGCGACCGTCCGCCACCTCTTCCTCGACCAGGTGATCCCCCTGGTCCTCAACGCCCGCGGGATAGAAGCCCTGCACGCGAGCGCCGTCCGGACGCCCTACGGGGCGTGGGCCTTCATCGGTGAGGCGGGATGGGGGAAATCCACCCTGGCCGCGAGCTTCGCCGGGTCCGGCTTCACCCCGCTGAGCGACGACTGTCTCGCGCTGGCAGAGACCGAGGGAGATATCGTGGGGGTGCCGAGCTATCCGGGGCTGCGCCTATGGTCGGACGCGGCCGCGACGTTCTGCGCCGATATCCGGCCCCTGCCCGCGGTCGCCCATTACACGAAGAAGGTACGGGTCGCTTTCCCTAAGGAGTGGTGTTCCGCGCCCGTCCCCCTGGGGCGTATCTACGTCCTGGCTCCGCCGATCGAGCACGGTGGGGAGGCGGCGATCAGGATCGAGCCGCTCTCGGGCCGCGACAGTGTGATGGAGCTCGTGCGATACACGTTCCGCCTCGACATAGAGGACCATCGGATGCTCACGCGCGAGTTCCTCTTCTTGGGGACGGTGGTCTCGCGCATCCCGGTCCGTCGTCTCACGTATCCCCGGGACTTGTCCCTTCTTCCCGCAGTTCACAGCGTCATCTGCGCGGACCTGCGTCGATGACGGCTCCAGCGGTTCACCCGTTCCTGATGAGCGTCCTCCGCGAGGCCGATCGCGACCACCTCCTCAGGCTGGCTCCCGAGGATGGAGAGTGGGAGGAGGTCACTAGGGACGCAGCCACTCACGGCGTGTTACCCCTTGTGTATCGAGCGCTCCAGCGGTCGGATTTGGTCCCAGCGCTTCCACCGTGGGTCGTGGATCGGCTCAGAGGGGGCGCGGTCGTCGTGGCGGCCCGCAACCTGATGCTCTTCTCCGAGCTGCGAGTGATCCTTCGAGCGTTCGAAGATCGCCAGGTGTCGTGCGCGCCGTTGCGGGGTCTCGCGCTCGCCGAGCAGCTCTACGGCGATATCACGGCACGACCGATGGGGGACCTGGACCTCCTCGTGCAGAAGGAGGATCTGGCCCACGTGGCGACGATCCTCCGGGAACGGGGCTTTCGCGCGATGGACCGCCGCCCTGGCTTCGCCGAGGCGTTCTCCTACACGCTCGAGTTCCTGAAGGAGCCCGGCGGCTCCGTCATCGTCGAGCCGCACTGGACCATCACATACCCTCCGTTCGTCGACACGATCGATATGCGCGCGATCTGGCGGCGCTGCACGCGCGGGCGCGTCGTCGGTGTAGACACCTGGGTCCTGAGGACGGAAGAGCTCGTTCTCCATCTCTGCCTGCACGTCGCCCATCGGAACGGGGCTGCGCCGCTCCTCTGGCTTTATGAGCTCGACCGCCTCCTTCGTCGGGAGGCGGAGGCCTTCGACTGGCAGCAGTTCGTGTCGTTCGCTCGGCAGGCGAAGCTCGAGCCCCTCATCCTTCGGGTCTTGCGACAGGTGCAGGCGCTCTTCGTGACGCCCGTCCCCGCCGACGTCCTTGAGCGCTCGGCGCTCGCGCCCCCCTCATCGAGCGAGGGACGCTGGGTCCGGCTCCTGGGACAGCAGTCGCGAGTCGACGGGAAGGAGAGCTTCCTGGTCTTCTTCGCGCTCAAGGGGCTCCGCGCGAAGCTGCGCTACGCCTTCGCCCTCCTGTTCCCCTCTCCAGCGTTCATGCTGACACACTACGGGCTGACGCGGCGACGTCAGCTTGGCCCCGCCTACGTCCGGCGGGTGTGCCGGCTATCGTGGGAGAGCCTGAAGGGCGTGGTCGCGCTACTCTCCTGACGCCACGCGAGCTCCGGCGTCATCCGGATCGCGTGAGGGGCGTATAATTCCGCCAGCACGAGACCCAGGAGGTCCGTATGCGGCGACTCACCCTCGCGCTGACGTCGTTGCTCCTCGTCGTCGCGGTCCCGGCCCGGGCCGCCGACACGCTCCACGCCTACTCGATCTGGCCCGAGAACTGGGCCAAGCCCATGTTCGAAGAGTTCGAGAAGGCGACCGGGGTCCACGTGAACTTCGTCCGCTTCTCCTCCGGCGAGGCGCTGGCGCGCGTCATCGCGGAGAAGGGGAACCCGCGCGTGGACGTGCTCTTCGGCGGTCCGGTGAAGACCCACGCCGCCGGCATCAAGGAGGGCATCTTCGAGCCCCACAGGCCGCCGGCGTTCCCCGCGCTCTCCGCGCGCTTCAAACACCCGTAGGCGCAGTGGGTCGCGATCGCCGACGACCCGCTCGTCTTCATGTCGAACAACAAGTTCCTCAAATTACCGGGCTCTTCGACTTCAAGGGCGGCGCCGTCCTCTCCTTCGCGCTCCTCGTGCCCGCGTTCGCCGTCTACCTGCTCCAGCGGCTCTGGGTGGGCCGGCAACTCCAGGAACGGCTCGCGATCACCGCGGTCTACGTCACGCACGATCAAGACGAGGCGATGGCGATCTCGGATCGGATTGCGGTCATGAACGGCGGCACGATCATCCGGGTCGACACGACGCCCGAGCTCGGCGCCGAGCCGGCGCTGGAGACCTACCTCGAGGGCGCGTTGGCCCGCGCCCGGCGCCGCTGATGCGCTGGCTCATCGACGGTTACAACGTCATCCGTCGCGACGCCGACCTGCGGGCCCACGAGGCGGAGAGCCTCGAGGCCGGGCGGACGGCGCTGCTCCGCCTCGTCACGCGCGCCGCGCGGGCAACGGGCGACCGCTTCACGGTGGTCTTCGACGGCGCTCCCGGCTCCGGGCCGGGGCCCGCGAGCGGTCAGGTGGCGGTGACCTTCTCGCGCCCGCCCGAAACGGCCGACGACGTCCTGGTGCGCCAGGCCCGCCAGCTCGGCGCGGGCGCCGCCCTCGTGACGTCGGACCGGGCGGTGAGGGACGCGGCGGGCCGTGCCGGCTGCGCCGTCATCAGCGCCGACGAATTCCTCCGAGCGTTGTCAGCGGAGTCGGAGCCGGAGCGGGACGATGACGATGACGACCAACGGAACCGTCCGGACAAGCGCGGGAATCCGCGGCGCCTGTCGAAGGAGGCGCGGGCGGCTCAGCGGGCGCTCCGCCGCCTCCGTCTTCCTTGACTCGCGGCACCGGGTGTGAAATAACTCCGCGCGAGTCCCCATGCAAGCACCCATAGAGGACCATCACCTCTTCATACTAAATAAGACACGACCGTCGAGCGGGCGCGGCGGACGGCCGCTCGCGACCACCGCGGCGATGATGTAGAGTTGGAGCCTCGCACCCATCCCGACCCTGGAGGCGTTCGAGTGGATCCGTATCGTCTGCCGCGCCACGCGGTGCCGAGCCGCTATGATCTGAGCCTCGAGCCCGACCTGACGACGCTCACCTTCCGCGGCGAGGAGACCATCACGCTCGCCGTCGCCGAGCCGACCGACGAGATCGTGCTGAACGCCGTGGAGCTCGCGATCTCCGAGGCGACGATCGAGAACGACCGCGGCGAGGCCCTCCGCGGCTCCGCGTCCATGGACGAGGCCACCGAGCGCTGCCGTCTCGGCTTCCCATCCCCGCTCGCGCCGGGCGCGTGGCGCCTGCGCCTGAGCTTCACCGGCGTCCTCAACGACAAGCTCCGCGGCTTCTACCGCTCGAGCTACAAGGACGCGGCCGGCGCGGTCCGCCTCCTGGCCGCGACCCAGTTCGAGGCGACGGACGCGCGCCGCGCCTTCCCGTGTTGGGACGAACCCGCGTTCAAGGCCGTCTTCGCGGTGACGCTCGCGATCGACCCGGCGCTCACCGCCGTGTCGAACACGCGCATCGTCGGGGAGCGGTTCGAGGGCGGGAAGAAACTCGTCCGCTTCGCCGACACGATCACGATGTCCACGTACCCCCTGGCCTTCGTCGTCGGCGAGCTCGAGGCGACGGAGCCCGTGATGGTGGGCGACACGCCGGTGCGAGTCTGGTGCGTGCCGGGCAAGCGGCGGCTCGCGGCCTTCGGCCACGAGATCGCGGTCGCCTCGCTGCGGTTCTTCGAGGAGTACTACGGCCGGCCCTACCCCGGGGACAAGCTCGACCTCCTCGCGATCCCGGACTTCGCCGCGGGCGCCATGGAGAACCTCGGCGCGATCACGTTCCGCGAGACGGCCCTCCTCGTGGACGCGGCCGCCGCCTCCCACACCGAGCTCGAGCGCGTGGCCGACGTCGTCGCCCACGAGAACGCGCACATGTGGTTCGGGGACCTGGTCACGATGAGCTGGTGGAACGGCATCTGGCTCAACGAGGCGTTCGCGACCTTCCTGGAGATGCTCGCGGTGGACGCGTGGAAGCCCGAGTGGCGGCGCTGGACGACCTTCGGCGTGTCGCGCGCCGCCGCGCTCTCGGTGGACGGGCTGCACGCGACGCGGCCCGTCGAGTTCCCCGTGCGCGCGCCGCGCGACGCGGACGCCATGTTCGACGTGCTCACCTACGAGAAGGGCGCCTCCGTGCTCCGCATGCTCGAGCAGTACCTCGGGCCCGAGGTGTTCCGCGAGGGCGTACGCGAGTACCTCCGCCGGCACGCCTACGCCAACGCCGACACCGGCGACCTCTGGCAGGCCCTCGGCCGCGCCGCGCGCCAGCCGATCCCCGAGGTGATGGACGGCTGGATCTTCACGCCGGGTTACCCGCTCGTGAGCGCCCGGCTCGAGGGCCGGGCGCTGGTGCTGAGCCAGCGCCGCTTCACCTATCTGCCCGAGCCGCCCCCCGGCGCGACCGCCCCAGCCGCGCCCGACCAGCGCTGGCGGGTGCCGGTCCAGGTCCGGATCAGCGCGGGCGGGCGCGCGTCCACCGAGCGGCGCCTCCTGTCGGAGGCCGAGACGCGAATCCCGCTCCCGGCGGGCGACGACGCCGTCGTCGTGAACGAGGGCGGCCACGGCTTCTACCGCGTGCGCTACGAGGGCGAGCTGCTCGAGCGCCTGCTGCGCCGCCTGCCCGAGCTGGCCCCGATCGAGCGCTTCAATCTGGTCAACGACGCGTGGGCGGTGGCGGCGGCCGGGCTCATGGGGCTCACCGAGTACCTCGAGCTGACGGCGCGCTTTCGCGACGAGCGCGACCGGAACGTGTGGTCGGCCCTGCTCGGGTCATTCCACGCGCTCAACCGCATCGTCGAGGCTGCCGACCGGCCGCGGCTCGCGGCCCTGGTGCGCGACCGCGCGACGCCGGCGTTCGCCGCGCTCGGCTGGTCAGTGCGACCCGGCGAGGACGAGCTGACGCGCCAGCTCCGCGGCGACCTCGCGCGCGCCCTCGGCACGCTCGGCGACGACTCCACGCTCCAGGGGGAGGCCTCCCGGCTCTACGCCCGATCGGCGGACGCCGTGGACCCGAACGTCCTGCCCGCCCTCATCGCGGTCCTCGCCCACGCGGGCGACGGCGCGCGCTACGAGGAATTCCTGACGCGCTTCCGGTCCGCGTCCACGCCGCAGGAGGAGCAGCGCTACCTCTACGCGCTCGCCGGCTTCCGGTCGCGCGAGCTCCTCGGGCAGACGCTCGCGCGCACGATCGACGGCGCGATCCGCACCCAGGACGCGCCGTTCGTCGTCCGCGCGCTCCTCATGAGCGTCGACGGGCGCGAGCTCGCCTGGGAGTTCGTGAAGGCGAACTGGGACACGATGGATCGCCAGTACCCGAAGCACAGCCTGCGGCGCATGGCCGAGGGCGTGACCGGGCTCGCCACGCCCGCGCTCGAGCGGGACGTCCACGCGTTCTTCACGGAACGGAAGATCGACTTCGGCGGCAAGACGCGGGAGCAATATCTCGAGCAGCTCCACGCCGCGGTGAGCCTGCGCGAGCGCGAGGGCGCCGCGCTGGCGAAATATCTCGCGCGCTTCGCGTCGCAGGTCCCCGTGCGACGTTAACCCGGACTATTCACGAACGCCGATCGCGCGAGACGAGGGTCCCGTCGCAGGGTGTGGCTCTGGGAGCTCAAGAGCTCTCGGACTTATGTATCATGGCCCGCGTGACCGCCGCCACCCGCTGGCCCGAGGCGCGCGCAACGCGCGGGATGGTCGCCTCGCCCCATGTGCTCGCCTCCGAGGCCGGTCTCGCGATCCTCCGGCGCGGCGGCAACGCCGTGGACGCCGCCATCGCCGCCGCGGCGACGGTCGCGGCGTCTATCCGCACATGAACGGCGTCGGCGGCGACAGCGTAGGGCTTGCCAGCACCTGGCAGCCTGAGAAGCGGCCGCCCGACTTCTGGCCTTCGGGCGCCGTCGGCGGTGAGGGTCAGGTCAGATAGCTTCGAACCGGAACGAGGCGTCTGGCGACCGGGTCCACAGAGAGAGCAAACTCCTCCAGGGTCACGGCGCCAAGGAGGGCATGTCCCCCGTTCGGGCCGATGAGGCAGATCGTGGGCAGCTCCTGATTCTCCAGCGTCATCAGGACCAAGCCGATCGGCCACTCCTCCTCACGGCCGTTGGCGAGCAACACGCGTCGCGTACCGATCGGTGTGCAGCCGAGCGACTCGGCCACGTCGCGGGGCAGTGTGGTGTAGGTCGCCTCGGTGTCCACGAGAAGCGCCAGTGTTTGACGGCGCGCCGATTCGTAGACGTTCTTGAGCGTCACTTCGACCCGGAACGTTCCCATCCCGTCTGGCCCTGCAACCGTCGCCCATTCTAGCACGCACTCTTGACTTCCTCTTCACTCGCTCCTGGATCGGCTGGATCGCGATGGGACGCAGGAGCGCCGCTTCCTGCTCGTCGAGCTCGCCGAGCAGGCGCTCGACGAGCGACGCGACCCCGCGGTGTTCGGCAGCCCGCACCAGCTCGGCGCCCGAGTTCCGGGCAAGCGACACGAGCGCCGCGACGAGCGCGTCCCAGTCTCGCGGCGGCCCCGCGCCCGCGATGCGCTCGGTCGAGCTGACGTGGAGGATCGTGCCGACGGGCCGGCGCAGCGTGTCCGCGAGCACCCGCTCGGTGAACCGGAGGGCTTCCCGGCGCTCCGCCTCCGTGTGGCGGTCGGCCGATCTCGGTCGCGAGGCGGGCGAGAGCCGGGATCACCTCCCGGCGGCTACTTTGCCACCAGGACCGGGCAGGGCGCCAGCCGGACGATCGACTGCGCCGTACTGCCCATCGTGCGTTCGAAGATCCGGCTGTGACCGTGATAGCCGATGACGAGCAGGTCGAACGATCCCTCCTTCGCCATCGTGACGATCGTCTCGACCTCGTGCCCCTGCCGGATCACCGTCTCGAGCTCCACGCCGTTCATCGCCGCCTGGTCGCGCGCCTGCTTGGTCAGGGTGTGGAAGTAGTCGTCGATCTCCTCCTTGGCCGCCTTCACCTCGCTGATCGAGGCGGCGTAGTGCGGCAAGTGCTCCTCCACGGAAATGGTGTACAGCTCGGCGCCGAGCGCCTTCGCCAGCTCGATGCCCCGCCGGAGCGCCGCCCGCGCGCCCTCCGACCCGTCATATGCCACGAGGATGCGCCTAAACATTCTCGGCCTCCTTTCCCGCGGCGGCTGGCACCTCCCGCACGGGCTCGGCCTCGGGCAGCTCCGACGGACGCAGATGCACGGGCATGAAGAACGCATTGGCGATGAGCGTCGGGATCACCGCGCTCCCGATCACCGTCGCGACGAGATGCGAATACTGGCCGGCGTCGATGATGCCGTGACCGAGCCCGAACAGGGCGGAGATCGTGCCGAAGGTGAGGCCGGTGGACATCATCAACGTGTAGTAGAGCCCCTCCTGCGGCGCGTAGCGGAACGCCCGCACCGCCGGGAACACGCCCGCCAGCTTGCTGACCATCTTCGCGAAGAAGAGGACGACGAACACCATCGGCGCCGCCGCCAGCGCCGGCAGGGAGACGAAAGAGCCCGCGCGGATGAAGTAGAACGGCGTCAGGAGCCCGAACGTGAGCGTGCGCAGGCGACGGATCAGGCGGTGGTCCCGGCCGACGCTGCCCGCCAGGAGCATGCCGATGACGTACGCCGGGAGCACCGCCTCGCTGCCCGCCCAGATCGCGAGCCCGCCCATCGCAAAGAGCGCCAGCAGGATGAACTTCGTCTCGAGCTCGGAGACGCGACCGCCGTACCGGCGGAAGAAACGCGGCGTGACGATGGGGAGGATCGCGAACAGCGCACCGCACGTCACCACGAAGATGAGTGTTCTCAACGTGAACGGCGAGAAGATCAGCCCGAGCGCCAGCACGGTGCCGAGGTCGGTGACGAAGCACGCGGCGAGCATGGCCTTCCCGTACTCGGTCGTGTTGAAGCCCAGCTCGAGCATCACGGCGTAGACGACGGCGACGGAGGTCGTCGAGAGTGCCACGCCGGCGAGCCAGCTCGCCCCGACCTCCCAGCCGAGCAGCCAGCGGGCCGCCGCGGCCGCGCCCAGGAACGGCGCCCCGAAGCTCGCGAGCCCGACCACGAGCGACTCCTTCCACTTGACCCTGAACACGTCGGGGTCCAGCTCGGCACCGGCGAGGAACGTGAGGACGATGGCGCCGGTCCCGGCGAGAAAGCTCACCCACGCGCTCGACGAGCCCAGGGCGGCCGGCCCGACGATGGCCCCGATGATGAACTGGGCGACGGTGCCGACGACGATCTCCGAGAGCGCCGTCGAGATCTTGAACCAGATCGCGAGGAGCGTCGCGATCAGCGCGAGCCCGACCCACACCGCCGCCAGGAACCAGACGTTCTCCATTCAGTCCTCCCGCGGGCGGCTCGCGAGGCGGGCCCTACGCGCGGCATCCAGCTCGGCGCGCAGCCGCTCGTTCTCCACCCGGAGATCCTCGAGCGTCCGCATCGCCAGCTCGTTCGCCCCGCGCTCGCCGCTGAGGTTCAGCTCGAGCGCATCCCGGTCCTCGGCGACGCGCGACAGCCGGTAGTGGAGCGCCGCGGCCCGGCTCATCGTCTCGTTGACCTGCTCGGTCAGCTCCCTCACGCGAAGCTCGAGCCTGCCACGCTCGAAGGCGTCGTCGACGGCATCCGGCTCGGGGCCTGTGGGAGCCGGCGCGCGGCGCCGGGGCGACCACGCTGCTGCGCGCGCCGGCGCCGGCCCGTGCACGTCGCTGCCCCATAGCTCACGGCGGCCGGCCAGCATCTCGAAGGCGCGCCGGTACGAGGACGCTTCAGGGTCCGTGAACGGTTCTGTGTTCCGGTAGTCGTGCTTCCAGATGAACCGGTCGAGGTCTTTCCTCAAGTCCTCCCACTTCGGGAGTGTGCGGTCGAAAAGGTGCCTCTTCGCCGTAGTCTTCGGCTCGTCCTTCGGCGCCGCACGCTTGGTGGTCCTGCGCTCCTGCTCCGCCATGATGCGTCCTCCCCCGGGACGGGCCACGCACCCCAAAAAAAGAACCCCTACCAGTC
>JACPCG010000081.1 GCA_016179925.1 Candidatus Rokuibacteriota bacterium
CTGCTCCAGCGGAGCCTGGAGAGCGAGGGGCGGACTGTCACGGCGGTGGCGAGCGGAGCCGAGGCCGTCGCGGCCCTCGGGCGTGACGAGTTCGACGTCATCCTCACAGACCTCGTCATGGACGGCGTCGACGGGTGGGGGGTGCTCCGGGAGGCCCAGCGGGTCCAACCCCAGGCCCGCGTCGTCCTGATGACGGCGTTCGCGAGCCTCGAGACCGCGATCGAGGCTGTGCGCCAGGGCGCGTACGACTACCTCACCAAGCCGTTCAAGCTCGCCGAGGTCGGCATGGCCGTGGACCGGGCGCTCGACGACCGGCGCCTGCGCGAGGAGAATCGCCGCCTGCGCGCCGAGGTCGAGCGGCGCTTCAGCTTCGACAACCTGATCGGCCGGTCGGGGGCGATGCAAGCCGTCTTCGAGAAGATCCGTGCCGTGGCGGACACGGACGCGACGGTCCTCCTCCTCGGCGAGAGCGGCACCGGCAAGGAGCTGGTCGCCCGGGCCATCCACCACAACAGCGCGCGGCGGGGCGGCCCGTTCGTTCCCGTGAACTGCGCCGCGATCCCCGAGACGCTGCTCGAGTCCGAGCTGTTCGGCCACGAGAAGGGCGCTTTCACGGGCGCGGTGCGCCGGCGCGCGGGACTCTTCGCGGACGCCCACGGCGGGACGCTGTTCCTCGACGAGGTCGGCGACATTCCCCTGCCGATCCAGGCGAAACTGCTTCGCGCCCTGCAGGACAAGACGATCCGGCCGGTCGGCGGCAGCCAGGAGATCCAGCTCGATGTTCGCCTGGTGAGCGCGACGCACCGCGATCTCCTCGCCCTCGTGGGGGAGGGGCGGTTCCGAGACGATCTCTACTATCGCCTCGCCGTGATCCCGATCCGGCTGCCGAGCCTCAGGGAGCGGCCCGATGACCTCCTGCTGCTGGCGAACCACTTCCTGGCGCGCGCCTCGGCCGGGCTCGGCAAGCGCCTGGAGGGCTTCGACGAGGACGCGACGGCCTGGCTGCTCGCCCATCGCTGGCCGGGGAACGTCCGCGAGCTCGAAAACGTCATCGAGCGCGCGGTGACGCTGGCGCGCGGCCCGCGGGTCACCCGCGCCGACCTGGGCATCGAGTTCGCGCCGGAGGGCGCCGCCGGCCTGAGCCTCCGGCCGACGCTGGCCGAGCTGGAGGAGCAGTACATCCGCCGGGTGCTCGAGGAGACGAACGGCGACAAGGCGGCGGCGGCGAAGATCCTCGGGATCAGCGTCCGGACGCTGCAGCGGCGGTTCGGGCCGCCGGCGCCTCCGGCGGAGCCGGACTCCGCCTCGTGAAGAGCGCGGCCAGTCCTCACGGCGCTGTAGGGTGCTGGGCCATGGGGCTCAGCAGCCGCGGATGAGGAGGGGCGACGGGCGCGTGCGCGAGTAGGCGCCGTACCGTCGGCGCACCAGCACGTGGAAGTGTGGCTCGTTGAACTCCTCGATCTCGTGGATGAGCGAGTCGGCGGTCAGACGCTGGAGGACCGTGCGCAGCCAGTCGATCTCCAGCTCTGAGAGCTGCCGTTTGGAGATGTCCACGGCCCCGCCCCCGCCCGTCAGGTGCGTCGACCGCATTGGTCCGCGAACCGGGGCCGCGTTTGCGTTGGCGCGACGGCCCGGGCCGATGCCCGTCACGGCTGCGCCCCGCTCGATGGCTCCTTCCACAGAACGGTCCCGTCGCGCGACACTCCCACGAACCTCGGCTCGTCGTCGAGCGAGAGACGGACCCGGCTCGCGCCATCCTTGCCGTAGAGAGACAGCCCCGGGCCATCGGCTTCGATTATCCCGAAGGCGGCGCGCCGCCGGCGATGCTCGTCGTAGAGGCTCACCAGGGGTGTGCCATCGGGGAGCACGCCGATGGCGAGCCGATCCCGTTCGAGCCGGTCTCTGAACGTGAGCACGACCGCATCGTCGTCGAGTGCGCCGAGCGATACCCGGATCCGGCCGGTGACGTCCCGCAGGAGGAGCTGCTCGGCCTCGAGCATCCGCGGCGGCGGCACGACTTGCCCCATGAGGCCGACGGTGGGCAGTACGAGAAATGCAAGGAGGGCCGCACGCCTCCACCATCGGTTCGCCTGCTCGAGGCGAGCAAGCTGGCGGGCCATTGCGTCGAGTCTCGCCGACTCCGTCGTCTCGACCGTCGCGCGCTCGTTTCTGCTGGCCGGGCGACCAGGAGACATCGTCCGGCTACCTCCGGAGCACGATGTGGGAGCCGTCAGCGGCCTCCTCGACATCGATTGTCCTGCCGCCGAGCGCCAGGGAAAGCTCGCGGCTGAGCAGGAGTACCGCCCGCCCTTCGTGCTCGATCACCTCGTCGTCTTCGTTCTGTCTGTCGAGACAGACGCCTAAGCCCGTATCGGTCGGTCCGAGCCGCAGGACCAGGTCCGACTCCTCGACCATGTCGTCAAGCGTTTCCTTGAGCATCTCGCACGCCCGTTCGGTCACGTGGATCATTTCTCCCCCAGTCGGAACCCGCGCTTGGCTGGAAGCGTCCGGCAGCCACCGCGAGCGATCTGAAGAACGTCTGCGGCGACGTGCGCCGCCGCTGGCCGAGAGCCTAGTAGGAGAGAGTGGGAAGCGATCTGAAGACGCCGCGCCCGAGGAGACGGAACGCGTGCGGACGCGGGGACGCGTGCCCCCGCTGGCCGTCGTCGCAATCAACGGGGCGGCACGGTGTCTCTGCAACCCGACCGGGGAACATCGCGACCGTCGAGCGCCGCACGACGCCAGTCTCCGCCCGTGTCGGGATCGGGTCAAGGATTTCTTCCGCACCGTCGGCACGCCGTCCCTGTAGAGACGAATGCTTTCGCCAGGCAGCCGGCGGGGCGACATCGAGTCGCGTCCTCGACAGAGTGTCGTGGCGGCCGCGTGTGAGCTCCGCACGCGGTTCCGCTCCAACTGCGCGCCGCGCTTGGCTCTCGCGCGCGAGACCCGGGCCTGGCATCGCGGTTGCTTCTCCACAGAACCGCGGCCCAAGCCTCCGTCCCGCTCCACGAAAGGAGGTGCTACATGGTGCACGTGACAGAGTCTATGGCGATGCCTACAATCGCCATCCCGCGTTCTACGCGTTCTCGCGGACCCTCGAGGCCTACAAGGAGACGCAGAACAAGAACTCGGTGCTGATCCTCACGACGGACAGCGACTACTACCGGTACCTGAAGGACGCGGCCGGGCCGGCCCCGGCCCGCTAGCACGGAGGGATCGATGGACGCGGACTTCGCCCGCCGCGCGCTGCGCGCGGCCAGGCTGGACGCTCAGCTCTTCGAGGAGGTCGAGAACGACCCGCGCGCGACCGTGCAGGCGGGCGGCGTCGTCGTGCTCGCGGCTGTCGCCGCCGGGGTCGGCTCCGGCGCCCGGGGATTCGGCGAGATCCTCCTGGGGACGGTGGCGGCGCTCGTCAGCTGGTTCGTCTGGGCGTATCTCGCCTACTGGATCGGCACCCGACTGTTGCCCGAGCCCGCCACGCGGGCGAACCACGGAGAGCTCCTGCGCGCGGTCGGCTTCGCGAGCGCCCCGGGCATGCTCCGCGTGCTCGGTGTGATCGGGCCCCTGCAGGGTCTCGTCTTCCTCGTCGCCGGGCTCTGGATGCTGGTGGCGACGGTGATCGCGGTCAGGCAGGCGCTCGACTACGAGAGCACGTGGCGGGCGCTCGGCGTCAGCGCGATCGGCTGGGTGGTCCAGGCTGTTCTGCTCGCGACGACCCTCTGGCTCCTGGGCGGCCCAGGGCGGCCCGCCTGAGGCCCGGGCCAGCCGAGAGCGCCTTCGACGAGACGCCGTCGCCGCTGCCCCGCGACGGTATGAGCGCCTGGCCGGCTCGAGGCGCGGACGCAGTCCGACGCTACCTCAAGGAGATCGGACGCTTTCCTGTCCTGACCGCGAAGCAGGAAGCGGAGATCGGACGACGCATCGAGGCCGGGCAGCTGCGAGATTGCGCCGGAGGACGTGATCGTCCTCCAGGCGCGCTTCGCGCTCACGCGGGAGCGCATCAGGCAGATCGAGGTCAGGGTACTGTGCAAGCTCCGCCGCCGGGGCCTGGCCACGCGTTTGGACGTATTCGCCAGCAGCTGAGCGTCATCGAACGGCACTCTTTTAGAACCTGAGAGGCAATCGGCGAGGCCGCGGTGCGCGAGCGGCTCGCGGCGCACGGGCTCGCCGATCTCCCGGAGCTGCTCCGCCCAGTCAGCGGCCGTTCAGCTCGCCGTCCCTGGCGAGGGAGCCGGGCTCCGCCTCGTGAGGAGTGCGGCGAGCTCTGCGCCGAGGACGAAGATCGTCGCCGAGTAGTAGATCCAGACGAGCGCGGCGACGCTGAATCCGAACGACCCGTAGAGCTTGCCGTACGTGCCGAACATCCCGACGTAGGCCGTGAACGCCCACCGGGCCAGCTCCCACGCGACCGCCACCGCGAGCGTCGTGATCGCGGCCGCCCGCGCGGGCACGGGCATGTTGGGCAGCGCGCGGTAGACGAAGAAGAGCAGCCCGAGGCCCGCCGCGTACATGAGGGGCAGCGCGAGCAGCCGTCGCAGCGCCTCGGCCGTCAGCGGCGCCCCGGGGATCAGGCGTGCAGCGACGTCCCCGAGGGCGACGGCGACGATGATCGCGACGGCGAACGCGACGGCGAGCGCGCCGACGATCGTGACGGCGAAGAGGTCTACGACGAAGCCGTGCAGAAACCCGCGCCTTGCCGCCACGCGGAACGCCCGGTTCAGCACCGTGCGGGCGAGCGAGAAGAGCTGCGTCGCGAAGAGCGCCCAGCTCGCGACGCCGAGAAAACCCGTCACGAGCCGCTCCCGCGCGAGGACAGTCAGGAACTCCGCCAGCTCGTAGCCGTACGCCGGGAAGAGGAGCATCGCCGCGTCGAAGAGGTGCTCGGCGATCTCGTCGGACTCCATGAGGAAGCCGGCGATCGAAAAGAGGATCAGCGCGAACGGGGCCAGGCACAGGAGGAGCACGAACGACAGGGCCGCCGCGAGCAGGAAGCCCTGGTCTTCGTTGAATCGCGCCACGACCCGGCGCAGGTCGCCGAGCACCAGCATCTTCTCGATCTTACCCTCCGCCGCGGTGAAAATCGCCTGTGTTGGTGCCGGTTTCGCCGCCGTGCTAGAGTGACGTATCGCAGCACCCGGAGGTTCTGGACGTGAGTGGGCTACTCATCACGTTCGAGGGGGTCGAAGGGTCGGGCAAGACGACCCAGATGGCCCGCCTCGAGCGCTGGCTTCGCGCGAAGGGGCACCGCGTCTCGTCGACGCGTGAGCCCGACGGCACGCGGCTCGGCCGGGCCGTGCGCCGGCTCTTCGAGCTCGAGCCCGAGCCGCTCGTCGAGGTCTTCCTCTTCCTGGCCGCGCGCCACCAGCACGTCGCCGAGAAGATCCGGCCCTGGCTCGAGCGCGGGCGCATCGTGCTCTCCGACCGCTACGCCGACGCGACCGTGGCCTACCAGGGCTACGGGCGCGGCGTCGACCCCGACCTGATCCGCGAGCTGAACGTGCGCGCGACGGGCGGCGTGCTCCCCGACCTCACGCTGCTCTTCGATCTCGACCCCGCGGAGGGCTTCCGGCGCATGGGCCGGCGCCGGCGGGATGCCTTCGAGCGCGAGACGCTCGCCTTCCACCGGCGCGTCCGCCGGGGCTACCTCGAGATCCTCCGCGCCGAGCCCAAGCGCGTGCGGTTGATCGACGCGGCGCCGGCGCCGGCGAAGGTCGCCGCCGAGGTGCAGGCGGTGGTCGAGGAGTTCCTCCGTGGGGCTTGAGCAGATCCAGGACCAGCCGCGCGCCATCGCGCTGCTGCGCCGCGCGCTCGAGGCCGGGCGCGTCGCGCACGCGTACGCGTTCGTCGGGCCGCGAGGGTCGGGGCGAATGACGACGGCGCTCGCGTTCGCGGCGGAGCTCCTCGGGAGTCCCTCGCGCCAGCCTCCGGACCTCCACGTGATCGCCCCGACGCCGCCGGAGACGAACCCGAAGGGCGCGCGGGCGATCCGGATCGGGGCGATCCGCGAGCTCTCGCGCGAGGCCGCGCTCCGGCCCGTGCTGGCGCGCCGCAAGGTCTTTATCCTCGACGAGGCCGAGCGCATGACGGGCGAGGCCCCCCAGGCGTTCCTCAAGACGCTCGAGGAGCCGCCCGCCGCGACGGTGATGATCCTGATCCTGCCGCGGGCGCGCGCCGTGCCGGCCACGGTGCTCTCGCGCTGCCAGGTCGTGCGGTTCGAGCCGCGCGGCGACGAGGCCGCCGCGGCGATGCGCGCCCAGGCGCTCGAGCTGCTCGACGAGGTCAGGGCGCAGGGCGTCGAGGCGCTGTTCCGGCGCAGCGAGCGGGTGGACCGCGAGAAGGTGGAGGGGCTCGTGGACGCCTACTGGCTCCTCTGCCGCGATCTCCTGCTGGCGAAGGCGGGGGCGCCGCCGGCACTCCTGCTGAACGGCGACCGCGCGGAGGCGCTCGCCCGCGAGGCCCGGACGTGGACGCTGGACGAAATCCTGAGGACGATCGCGCTCTGCCGCGAGGCGCGGGAGGCGCTCATCTTCAACGTCACGCCGAGGCTGACGCTCGAGATCATTCTGAGCCGCCTCGCCCTGCGGGCGGCCTGACGATGGACGCCGGCGTGCGGACGGAACCGGTGGGCGAGTACTTGATCGGCGTGCGGCTCCGCGACACGGCGCAGGCCGATGACTATCGGATGACGGACCTCGACCTGCACGTGGGCGATCTGGTCGTCGTGGAGACGGCGGCGAACGGCACGGCGGTCGGCGAGGTCCGCCGGCCCAGGCGCGCGCTGCCCGAGGCGAAGAAGGACCGCGCGTACCCGCGCGTCGCGCGGCTCGCCGACGAGGCCGAGGCGCGGGAGTACCGCGAGCGCCGCGGGCGCGAGGAGCGCGCCGTCGTCACCTGCCAGGGGATCGCGCGGGGCCGCGGGCTCGTGATGAAGGTGGTGGACGTGGAGATGCAGCCGGCCGCCCGGCGCGTCACCGTCTACTTCAACGCCGACGAGCGTGTGGACTTCCGGGAGCTCGTCCGCGATCTCGCGCGCGAGTTCCACTCGCGGATCGAGATGCGGCAGATCGGCGCGCGCGACACCACGAAGGTCATGGACGGGATCGGGCCGTGCGGGCGCCAGCTCTGCTGCTCGTCCTACCTCCGCCGCTTCGAGCCGATCTCGGTGAAGATGGCGAAGGCCCAGGACATGCCGCTGACCGACAACAGACTGTTGGGGAATTGCGGCAGGCTCAAGTGCTGCCTGCTCTACGAGTTCTCGACGTACCAGGAGTTGCGCTCCTACCTGCCGAAGGCCAACGCGCCCTGCGAGGCGAGCTGCGGCGGCGGCTGCATGGCGGGCAAGGTGAAGTCCATCCGCGTGCTCAAGCAGACGGTCGTGGTCGGGTTTCCCGACGGCACCGAGGCGGAGGTGCCGCTCGACCAGCTCACCTGGGAGGGGCGCGACCACATGAAGGGGAAGACCGGGGACTCGTGAGCGCCGCGACGACATTCTACCTGACGACGCCGATCTACTACGTCAACGCGACGCCACACCTCGGCCACGCGTACACGACGATCATCGCCGACGCGATGGCGCGCTACCGGCGGCTCGCGGGCGACGACGTCTGGTTCCTCACGGGCACCGACGAGCACGGCGACAATATCGCCCGGGCGGCGGCGAGCGCCGGCGTCTCGCCGCAGACGTACGCCGACAGGATCTCGGGCGTCTTCCGCGCGGCGTGGACGGGGCTCGGGATCAGGAACGACGACTTCATCCGCACGACCGAGCCGCGCCACCAGACGGTCGTCCAGGCGATCCTCCAGAAGCTCCGGGACGCGGGCGAGATCTACCTCGGGACGTACGGCGGCCACTACTGCTTCGGCTGCGAACGCTTCTACACCGAGAAGGAGATCGTCGGCGGCAAGTGCCCCGACCACCAGACGCCGTTCACGTGGATCGAGGAGGAGAACTACTTCTTCAAGATGTCGAAGTATCAGGGATGGCTGATCGAGCACATCGAGCGCCAGCCCGACTTCATCCGTCCCGAGCGCTACCGGAACGAGATCCTGGGATTTCTGCGGGAGCCGCTCCAGGACCTCTCGATCAGCCGGCCCCGCACGCGGCTCGAGTGGGGGATCCCGCTGCCCTTCGACGACCGGTACGTCACCTACGTCTGGTTCGACGCGCTCATCAACTACGTGTCGGCGCTCGGCGGTCCCGGCGACCCGCGGTTCGCGAAGTACTGGCCCCAGGTCCAGCATCTGATCGGCAAGGACATCCTGAAACCGCACGCGGTCTACTGGCCCTGCATGCTCAAGGCCGCGGGGCTCCCGATCTACCGACATCTGAACGTCCACGCGTACTGGACCGTCGACGGCCAGAAGATGTCGAAGTCCATCGGCAACGTCGTCGAACCGTCCGCGTTCACCGGGAAGTACGGCAACGACGCCTTCCGCTATTTCGTCATGCGCGAGATGGTCTTCGGGCTCGACGCCGACTTCTCGGAGAAGGCGTTCGTCGGCCGCCTCAACGCCGACCTCGCCAACGACCTCGGCAACCTCGTCTCGCGGGCGACGACCCTGATCGTGAACTTCGTCGGTGGCCTCGTGCCCGCCCCGCCGTCCTTCGCCGCCTTCGGCACCGACGTGCCCGACGCGCTCGAGAAGACGCGAGGCGAGGTCGCCGCGGCGATGGAGGAGTTCGCCTTCCAGCGGGCGCTCGCGGCGCTCTGTGCGTTCGTCGGCGCCGTGAACCGCTACGTGGACGCGAGCCAGCCCTGGGCGCTCGCCAGGGACTCGACCCAGCGCGCGATGCTCGACGGCGTCCTCTACACGCTCGCCGAGTCGCTCCGCTGCCTCGGGATCCTGCTCGCCCCGTTCCTGCCGGACGCGGCCGCGAAGATCCGCGCCGCGCTCGGCCAGACGGGCGAGCCGAAGCTCTCGGACGCCGAGTGGGGGCGCCTCGCCGCGGGCACGCGCGTGCAGAAGCTGTCGGGCCTCTTCCCCCGCGTGGAGGACAAGAAGGCGGCCGCGGCCGCCCCCGGGGCTCCCGCGCCTGCCAGCGCGCGAATCAGCCTCGCCGATTTCGGCAAGGTCGACCTGCGCGTAGCGGAGGTGCTCGCGGCGGAGCCGGTGCCCAAGTCGAAGAAGCTCCTGAAGCTCACCGTGTCGCTCGGCACCGAGCAGCGCACGCTGGTCGCCGGCGTCGCCGAGCAGTATGCGCCCGCGGACCTCGTCGGCAAGAAGGTCGTCGTCGTGGCGAACCTGGAGCCGGCGACGCTCATGGGCGTGGAGTCGGACGGCATGGTGCTGGCGGGCACCGCGGCAGACAGGCTCGCCGTGTTGACGCTCGACCGGGACCTCCCGCCGGGGGCGAAGATCACATGACCCCGCTCGCCAGGCTGAGCGACGACGAGTACGTGGACGCCATCGTCCAGGTGTGCGAGCGCGACCCGTCGGTCGCCCGCGTGCTGCGCGAGATCGTGGGCCTGGAGGCGGCGGTCCGCTCGAGCGCGCTCGACCTGGTCGGCGCGCACCTCCGCATCCACTCGGCCGCGGGCGACATCCTCGACACCGTCGAGGCGCTCAAGCGCGACGAGATCGCGCGGCGGCTCGGCGAACGCCTCGGCCCGGCGTAGAGTTCCGTCGCTGAAATCATGTTGAGAATCGCCGCCACGCGGGCCCGGGGTCGACGGGCCCGGGCGACAGGGGTCGCGGGACCACGCGGCACGCGTCCGCTGCCCCGGGGCGGCTGGGTGCCAGCCGGGCGCGCCCGGTCCGCTGCCACGGGGCGGGAACGGGTCCCCGCGACCCCTGTCGCCCGGGCCCGTCGACCCCGCCGCGCGATCGTTCACATGATTTCGCAGACGCGACACTAGCGCCGGACGGGTCGGCCCCGTGCGTCAGGTCCTGGCGTGGCTCGGCCGCTGGGGGATCTCGCTCGCGTCGCTCGCCGGCGGCGTGGCGGCGCTGTTCGTCTTCCGCCGCGGCCTCCCCCACGTCGCGTGGATCGTCGGCGACCTCCTGCTCCTCTGGCTCCTCTTCGCCGTCCTCGCCCAGGTCCGCCAGTCGCTCGAGGCGTCCGGCCGCCGGTCGCGCCGGCTGATCGTCGCCGCGGCGGACTACACGATCCAGACCCTCTACCACGGCCTGCTCCTCTTCGTGCTACCCGCGTACTACGCCGCCGCCACGCTCACCTCGCCGAACGCGGTCTTCCTCGGGCTCCTCGTGGCGCTCGCGCTGCTCGCCACGTTCGATCCCTGGTACGGGGCGCTGGTCCACCCGCGCCCGTGGCTCGGCTATCTCTTCTTCGTCGTCTCGATCTTCGCGGCGCTCAACGTGGCGCTGCCGCTCGTCGGCCTGCCGCCGTTCCCCGCGCTCGTCGCGAGCGCGTTCGTCGCGGCGGTCGCGTTGACGCCGGCGGTGCGCCGCGCGCGCGGCGGCACGTGGCCCGCCGCCCTCCGCGTGACGGTCGCCACCGGCATCGTCGCCGCCACGCTCGCCACGCTCGGCCGGGCCTGGATCCCGCCGGCACCGCTGTTCCTGGCGCGGAGCGCGATCGCGTGGGACGTGGCGGCGCTCGACTCGATCGAGCCCGTGACCGATGCCATCGACGCGAGCGAACTGAAAGAGCGGGGCCTGGTGGCGTACACTGCGATCTACGCGCCGGCCGGGCTGCGCCAGCCCGTGAGTCACGTGTGGCGGCGGGAGGGCCAGGTGGTGGCGGTGGTGAACCTCTCCCCCGTCCAGGGCGGCCGGCCCGAGGGGTTCCGGACCTATTCGCGCAAGACGGCGTTTCCGGCCGATCCCGCCGGCCGCTGGACGGTCGACGTGATGACGGGCTCGGGGCAGCTCATCGGAGACCGTGCGTACCATGGACTACTACTACCTGACGGTGCCCGACAAGCCGGGCGAGGGCGCGCGCATCCTGGACGAGCTCCGGGGCGCCGGCGTCAACCTGGTCGCCTACTCGGGCTTCCCGAGCGGGCGGGGGGCGCAGCTCGACTTCGTCCCCGCCGACTCGACGGCGTTCAAGGCGGTCGCCAAGCAGAAGAAGTGGAAGGTGAAGGGCCCGAAGCGCGCGTTCATCATCGAGGGCGACGACCGGATCGGCGCGTGCGCGGCGGTGCTGGACCGGCTGGCGGCGGCGAAGGTCAACGTGACGGCGATGGACGCCGTGGCGGCGGGCGGCGGCCGGTATGGCGCGATCCTCTGGGTCAAGCCCCGCGACGTGAAGAAGGCCGCGGCGATCCTCGGAGCTGTATGAAGCCGACCCGCACCTGCGGCAGGCCACCCACGGTCGCCGCGGGCTCGCGGGCCCCGCTACAATGACGCCCGACCTCTTCGACACGCACGCGCACCTGCACTTCCCCGAGTTCGCGGACGATCTCGGGGCGGTGCTGGAGCGCGCGCGGGCGGCGGGGGTACGGCGCATGCTCACGATCGGCACGAACGTCGAGACCTCGCGCGCGGCGGTCGCCCTGGCCGCGCGCGAGCCTGACGTCTGGGCCTCCGTCGGCGTCCATCCCCACGAGGCGGGCGATGCCGGGGCGACGGCGCTCGCGGAGATCGAGGAGCTTGCCGCGGAGCCGCGCGTCGTCGCGATCGGCGAGACCGGCCTCGATTTCTTCCGCAACCTCTCGCCGCGCGACGCCCAGGAGCGCGTCTTCCGCGCCCAGCTCGCGCTGGCGCGCCGCGCGGGCAAGCCCGTGATCGTCCACTGCCGGGACGCCCACGAGGAGACGCTGGCGATCCTCGCGGAGGAGCGCGTGGGCGAGACCGGCGGGGCCATGCACTGCTTCTCGGGCGGCACGGCGATCGCGCGGCGGTGTCTCGACCTCGGGCTGCTGATCTCGCTCGCGGGCCCCGTGACCTATCCGAAGGCGCGCGCCCTGGCCGACGTCGCGGCGTTCGTGCCCGGGGACCGGCTCGTCGTCGAGACCGACTGCCCGTTCCTCCCGCCCCAACCCTGGCGCGGCAAGCGCAACGAGCCCGCGTACCTCGCGGTCACGGCGGCGCGTGTCGCCGAGCTGCGCGGCGAATCGCTCGAGACGCTCGCCGCCCGCACGTCGGAGAACGCCGCGAAGCTCTTCGGCCTGTGACCTCGCCGCTCGCGCTGGCGCGGCTGCTCGAAGGCCGGACGAACGCCGAGCGCGAGGCGGCCCTGGCGCGTTATCTGGAGTCCCGCGGCGTCCCGTTCGCGCGCCACCCCTTCGCCGACTTCGAGGCGCGCGGCGAGAACTTGAGCGTGGACGTGGGCACGGGAGACCGCGTGCTGGTCCTCGTCGCCCACCACGACGCGGTGCCCGGGAGCCCCGGCGCCAACGACAACGCGGCGGCCGTCGGGATCCTGCTGCACCTGCTGGAGCGCGTGGCGCAGGCGCCGCCGTCGCGCGCGCGGGTGAGGGTTCTCTTCACCGGTGCCGAGGAGCTCGGCTACCTGGGGGCGCGTGCGTACGTCGGCGGCGCGGCGCTCGGGGACGTCGCCGGCGTGCTGAGCCTCGAGCTCTGCGGGATCGGCGACAGCCTCGTCGTCTGGGACGCGGTGGACCGGACCCCGTTCCTCGAGCGCGTGAGCGGGGCGTTCCAGGGGCTCGGCCTCGAGCGCGACGCGGGCTATCACGTCGTCGGGCGCATCCCGCTCTTCGGCAGCGACCACCGCGCGTTCGCCGCGGCCGGCATCCCGGCGTACGGCCTCACGATGGTGCCGGCGACGCAGGCGGAAGCGCTCAGGGAGTTCGTCTTCCACCCCATCCGCGGCGCGGCCCGCTTCGGGCTCCGACGCCCCCCGCCGTTCGACACCTACCACACGGCGCGTGACACCGGCGCCACGCTCGAGCCCGAGGCGCTCGAGCGGACCGCGCGCGCCCTCGAGGCCGTCATCGCCGACGCACGCTAGCGCGCATTATTCACGAACGGTCGTCGCGTGTGGCGGGCGGGCTAGTGTCCCGTCGTTGAAATCGTGTTAACAACGGCCGCCACGCGCGCCTGGCCGACGGGCGCGTGCGACAGCGCTCGCGGGCACCCGTTCCCGCGCCGGCGGTCGCGGACCCGGGCGCGCCCGGATGGAGCCCCACCGCACCGGCGCAGCGGACGCGTGCCGCGTGGGCCCGCGACCCCTGTCGTGCGGGCCCGTCGGCCCTGCCGCGCGAGCGTTCACATGATTCGCTGACGCGACGCTAGCCCATGCGGACGAGCAGCCGGCGAGCACGTTCGGCCTCGCTCGCGGGCACCAGGATCACGACCTCGCCCTGGTCGCCGACGGTGAAGGGGTGCACGGAATGCGCGAGGCGCGAGCGGAGGAGCGTCGGAATTCCCTCGCTCTCCAGCAGGCTCCGCACGACGACCGCCTCGGCCTGATCGCAGCGGCAGACTTCCACGAGCCCGCGATCGTCGCGTGGCTCGGACGGGAGCTTCGGAAATCTGATCACCTTCCCGCGGCGCTCCATCGGTACCCGGCAGTATACGCCCGCTCCTCGCCGCCTGACGGTCCGGCCGGGGTGCAGTACAATCGGGATCACCCAGGAGGGGGCCATGGAGAAATTCGAGTACCTCCGCGGCACGCCCGAGGTTGGGATCGTCCCCCGCGCGCCGCACGCGGGCCCGCTGATCCGCCACGTCTACGAGCAGGAGCACGGCCGCGGCGGCTTCGCCGGCAAGGTCACCCACACCTACCACCTCTACCCGGCGACCAACTGGCTGCCCGGCGAGACGCGTGTGCTCGACGGCCGCGCCTGGGCGCCCCACTGGGAGTCGCCGCTCCGGCCCCTCGGCGGCACCCACCACGCGCTCGACGTCATGACCCCCGCCGAGCCGCGCGATGTCTACCGCGGCATGGCGCGGCTCGTCGCGAACGCCACCGTCGCGATGAACGTCACCGCGCCCGCCGCGCCGATGGACTACTTCTTCGAGCACCATGGGGCGACGCTCGTCTACTTCGTCCACCAGGGCGCAGGCACGCTCGAGACGACGTTCGGCCCGATCGAGTTCCGGAAAGGCGACTTCCTCATCGTCCCGAAGGGGATCACCCACCGCTTCGACCTCGCGCCCGGGCCGCAGTACTACTGGGTGTACGAGTCGTTCGCGGGCGATCCGGAGAAGGCCGAGGCGCCGACCACCGGGCAGTTCATCACGCACAGCCGGAGCGACTACAAGTATCCGCGCACGCTCGACACGCGAAACGAAGCGGGGCGCTTCGAGATCGTCTCGAAGGTCGACGGCGTCTACACCCGCCGGGTCCATCCGACGCATCCCTTCGACGTGGTCGGCTGGCGCGGCGATTACCTTCCGTACAAGTTCGCCGTCGAGGACGTGCGGCCGCTCGTGGCGGACCGCTCGCACGTCCCGCCCTCGGGCCACACGATCTTCAAGCTCCCGGGGTGCTACCTCTGCGTCTTCACCGTGCGCTCCGTCGAGAAGGAAGGGATGTGGCTCCCGTTCTTCCACAAGAACCTCGACTATCTGGAGACGATCGGCTACCACTTCGGCGACTTCTTCAGCGGGGGTGGCGTGGTCACGCAGGGAATGGTGACGCTCCATCCCGTCGGGCTCCCGCACGGGCCGAAGCCCAAAGCGCTCACGGCGTTCATGGACCGGCGCGACCCGGACGTCCACCAGGAGGTCGCGATCATGGCGGACCTCGCCAACCCGGCTCAGGTCTCGGAATTCGCGCTGGGCTTGTCCGCGCCCGACTACATGAAGAGCTGGGCCGCATACACGACCGACCCGCGCTTCACGTGGAGCGCGACCCGCCTCGCGGAGGTGCGCGCGCTCGCCGAGCAGTTCACCGACGCGCGCGACGAGCTCGCGCCGAAGGAGCCCGAGGGGGAGGGCGCCTAGTGGTCCGTGATCGAAGTCATGTGAAGCGCCCGTGGCCCGGCGTGCGGCGACCGTGAACATGAGTTCGCGCAGGGCACCCTAGTGCTGCGCTTCGGGATCTTCTCGGTCGTGGACCATTACCCGGCGGAGCTGCCGCGCACCTCGGGCCAGTTCTTCGGCGAGCTCCTCGAGCAGGTCGCCGCCGCCGAGCAGCTCGGCTTCGACTCCTTCTGGGTCGCCGAGCACCACTTCCACGAGTACGGCGCGATCCCGTCGCCGCCGATCTGGCTCGCGGCGGCGGCGCAGCGCACGAAGCGGATCCGTCTGGGCTGCGCGGTCGTCGTGCTGCCGTTCAGGAATCCGCTCCAGGTCGCTGAGGACTACGCGATGGTGGACGTCCTCTCGGGCGGCCGGCTCAACCTCGGGGCCGGCTCGGGCTACCTCCGCCACGAGTTCGAGGGCTTCGGCGTGAGCCTCGAGGAGAAGCGCGACCGCTTCGACGAAGCGCTCGACATCGTGCTGCGGGCGTGGACCGGAGAGCGCTTCACGTACGACGGCCGCTTCCACACGGTGCGCGAGGTGAAGCTGAACGTGGTGCCGCTCCAGCGGCCCCGGCCGCCGGTGTGGATCGCCGTCCTCCGGAACGAGGCCGCCGCGCACGTTGGGAAGCGGGGCTTCCCGATGATGATGATCCCCTACGCGACGACGGAGAAGCTCGCGGAGCTCGCCGAGACGGTCGCCGCGTTCCGCGGCGCGTTCGTGGACGCCGGCGGCGACCCGACGGATGCGACCGTGTCGTTCGGGCTCCACGCGTACTGCGCCGACAGCTTCGAGCGCGCCACCGCCGAAGCCAAAATTGCGATGGACCGCTACGTCCGAACCCGGCTCTATGCGAAGCAACGACCCTACGAATTGCTCATCGCAAAGAATTTAATCGCCTTCGGGAGCCCGTCGTCGACGGGCAGCGCCCCTGACCTCCGCGGGCATCGTCGTCGCCTGCCCGTGCGGGGAGGTGTACGAGGTGCGGGCCGAGTACGCGGGCCGCCTGCTCGAGTGCCCCGTGTGCCGCCGCCGCCTGCGCGCGGGCGGAGTCCCCGGCGCGCCGCGGCTGCCTGCCGTCGGCGTCGACCCCGCCTTCGACCGCGACGTGTTCCTCCTGCGCGAGCGCGTCCTCACCATCAGGTCGAAGTACGAGGTGTGGGCCGAGGACGGCACGCCGATTCTCTACGTCGAGCGCCCGACGTATCCCGTCCGCACGCTCCTCGCCTACGTGCTCGGCATCGTCGTCGGGCTCGTGGCGTTCGGGTGGCTCGGGCGCGCGGCGGAGGCGACGGGCCCGTTCGCCGGGCCGCTGATGGTCGTGCTCGCCGTTCCGCTCGCCTTCTTCGCGTTCGTCGTGGTGTCCATGTCCCTGCGGCCGCTCCGCCACGTCACCGTCTATCGCGACGAGTCGCGCACGGAGCCGCTGCTGCGCGTGCTGCAGGACCAGCGCGTGGCGTTCCTGACCCGCACCTACACGGTGCTCGCGAAGACGGGCGAGCCGATCGCGCGGCTGCGCAAGACGTACCTCGACAACATCGTCCGCAAGCGCTGGTACGTGGAGGCGCCGGACGGCCAGCGGCTCGGCATGGCGCTCGAGGACTCGATCGTGCTCTCGCTGCTCCGCCGGATCCTCGGCACGTTCTTCGGCGTGCTGCGCACGAACTTCATCCTGCTGCGCCCGACCGACGAGGTCTTCGGCGAGTTCAACCGGAAGTTCACGCTGCTCGACCGCTACGTGCTCGACCTCTCGCTCGACCCCCACCGCACGGTCGACCGGCGCATCACGCTCGCGCTCGGCGTGATGCTCGACACGGGGGAGCGGCGCTAGCATGGAGGCGCCCGAGCAGCCACTGCGCATCACGCCGGACATGCTGCTCTCCCGCCGCGTGGACTTCGAGCGGCGGATGCGGCGCCTGCCGCCGGTCACCCTCGGGATCATCGGCGTCCTCGCCGCGATCTTCGTGGTCGAGGTGGCGGCGGGCGCGCTCCAGTCCCGTGGGGCGATCATCGCGATGGGCGCGCTCGTGCGCGAGGGCGTCGCCGCCGGCCAGTACTGGCGCATGCTCAGCGCGACGCTGCTGCACGGCGGCCCCGATCACCTCGTCGGTAACGCGATCGCGCTCTTCATCCTCGGCATGATCTGCGAGCACGCCTTCGGTCGCGGCCAGTTCGTCGTGCTCTACGTGCTGAGCGGCCTCGCCGGGTCGGTGGTGAGCCTCGTGACGAGCGCGGGTCCGTCGGTCGGCGCCTCCGGCGCGATCTTCGGGCTCCAGGGCGCCTCCATCGTGCTGTTCCGCCAGCACCGCGACCGGCTCCTGATGCGCGACCGGCGCGTCGGCTTCGTGCTCCTGGTGTGGGCGCTCTACACGATCGGGACGGGCCTCATGGACCCGTTCATCGACAACGGCGCGCACATCGGCGGCGCGCTCGCCGGCGCCCTGATCGCGCGCCGGCTCCATCCCGTCGTGCTGAGCCCGCTGACGCCGGAGCGGGGGGCGGCCGTGCGCCGCGGCCTCTGGCTGGTGGCCGCGCTGCTCGCGTACACGGTCTTGGGGTGGCTCTACCGCTGAGAACATGGGGGGCTCCGGGCGCCCCCCAAGCCCCCCGGCGCTCAGGGCGCCCCGGCGCAGCCGTGGCGCCCTTCGACAACGCGGTTCGTTCGCGGGCTCTGAGTGGGGGCCCCGACATGGCCCCCACACCCCCGACGCTCGGAAGCGCCTCGGCTAAGCCGTGGCGCTCCTCGACGCCGCGGTTCGTTCACAGGCTCTGAGCCGGCGTCCGGTCACACCGTCCGGAGGATCCCGGTCACGGGGAAGTGGTCGCTGTAGCCCTTCTTCGTCTTCCGGTCGAAGGGCCGCGGCCGGCCCTTCGGGGTCCTGAGCTCGCCCGGGGCGAAGATCTCGACGCTTCCCAGGACCAGCCGCAGCTTCTGCTGGCCGTAGTAGAGGCCGCGCGAGACGAGGATCTGGTCGAGCACGTTCATCGAGTTCGTCGCCTGCGGGAAGTAGAGCGTGCCCTGGTCCGGCATGGCGAGGAGCGGCCAGGCGCAGTTCAGCAGGTAGGCGCGCCGCGCGAAGTAGCTCCTGGGCTCGGGGATCTGCCGACCCGGGCCGGCCTTGACCTCTTCCTCGAGATGATCGAGGTCTTTCGTGCCCTGGAGGTAATGGAGCACGCTGCGGTCGTAGGGCTCGTCGTTCAGATCGCCCATGACCAGCACGTTACGGTTCCAGCGCTCGTTGAGCCTGGCGAGGCTCGCCGCGGTGTTCGGCAGCGCCATGAACTCGGCGCGGGGGAGCTTCAGCAGGCCGTCCACGAGCCGGCCGCAGTGCTCGGCGACGGTGATGCGGTAGGGCTCCGTCTCGTACCGGCCCTGTCGGCGCGAGGGCCAGTGGTTGACGAGGACGAGGAGCTCCGCGTCGTTCTCCTTCACGCGGAGGTGCACCTCGAAGATGTCGCGCGTCGGGTAGCGCAGGTGCACGAGGTGGCCCGCGACGTGCGTCGGCGGCTTGAACACCTTGGTCGAGTAGATCAGCGAGACGTCGATCCCGCGGATGTCGGGGCTGTCCACGTGTGCCGGGCGGTAGTCCGTCCGTCCGGTCGCGCGGATCAGCCGCTCCGCGACCTCCTTGTTCTCGATCTCGCAGACGCCGAGGAGATCGGGGCCCTTGCCGTCGAACATGAGATTGATCATGGTCGCGAGGTTCGTCACCTTGGCGTCGAAGGCCACGTGATCCCAGCCCTTCTCCGGCGTGAAGTCGAAGTCCGCGCCGATCTCCGACACCGTCACGTCGAAGAGGTTCTCCAGGTTCCAGAACGCGATCTTGATCTCTTTGGCCGAATCCGGATTGCCGCCGGGGGGTGTCATCTGGCCGTCACCGCAAGCGCTCGAAGCGCCCGAGCCTGAGGAAGAGGCGGTCGAAGATCTGGAGATGGAGCCAGACGAAGCCCGCGCCGAGCGCCGGCAGGAGTCCGCGGACCACGAAGTGCAGGAGCCACTGTCCAGCATGAGGGAGCAGGCCTCGATCTCCGTGAACGAATCGAGATCGGTGCGGATCCTCGACAGGCACTCCTCGACCTCCGGATCGACGCCGAAGTCCGCTGACGTGGGCGGGTCCGCGGGCGGCGTCGGCGCGAGCTTCGCGTTCTGGTCGAAATACGGCACGACCTTGCTCCACGATGCGCACGTAGTCCTCGTCGCGGATGTCGGCGTCGGGCTTCGTTTCGAGGAGGCGCTTCAAGTGGACGTAGTACAGGGCGCCGAGGATCGAGCCGCCCGAGACCGTGGAGAGCGCCTCGACGTGGCGCAGGAGGCCCCACTCCGCCATCCGGGCGAGGACGCCCAGATGGAAGAACGACGCGCGGAACCCGCCACCCGAGAGCGCGAGCCCGAGCTTCATGGGGCCCCGGTTAGGTCGCGGCGCCGGGCCCGAGGCCCAGGATGCGGCCGATTGGGAGCGATAGGTGTGTTGACTTCATGCGGGCCCAGAGAGAGCAAGCCTGACGCCAACCCGCGCCGCCGGCCGCGTCAGCGGAAGTCCCCGCGGGCAAAGGGTTTCCGCGCTTCGCGCGGAGCGGGGGTGGCGCGCCGTTGCACCAAGTGGCGCGCCGTTGCACCAACTTGGTGCAACGTGCACCAGGATGGTGCACCCCGCCCGCGCCCGCTACAGGAGGGGTTTCAGGCTGCCGACCGCGAACTCGCGCCGGTCAAGGGGGGCCCGAGCCGGCGCACGGGCACGCGCCGCTTGAGCTCTGAAAGCAGGCGGTTGGCCTCCTAGAGATCGCGGGCGGCGAGCAGGTGCGGGAGCGAGGTCGCGGCGCGGACCCCCCGGACGATCGCCCGGGCGACCGCGTCGGCGGCGGCGAGGCCCAGACGGGTCAGATCGGCCGGCCGGTCGCCGACCGAGAGCGCGAAGAGCGCGTCGCCGTCAAAGGTCGTGTGGGGCGGCGACAGCGCGCGCGCAAAGCCGAGCATCCCGAGCGCGGCGACCTTCGAGGCGTCAGGTTTCCCGAGGCGGGCGTTCGTCGCGATGACGCCGATGGTCGTGTGCTCGGGCGCGGCGAAGCGCTCGAGGGCGTCGCCGGCGGCGAGCGCCTGCGCCGTGTCGATCAGCCGGCGGCCGTCCGGCGCCTCCCGCGCACCGGCGAGGAGCGCGCCCGTCTCCGGGTCACGCACGTCGCCGAGCGCGTTGACCGCGACGAGCGCCCCCACCACGACGTCGCCGAGCCGCGCGCTCGCGCTCCCGATCCCGCCGCGCATCGCGCGCGCGATGCCGTGGAGCTTGCCGACGCTCGCCCCGGTGCCGGCGCCCACGTTGCCCTCGGCGACGGGGCCGGCGGCCGCCGCGGCCGCCGCCTCATAGCCCATCTCGCGCGTCGGGCGCACACGCCCGTCGCCCACGTTGAGGTCGAAGAGGAAGGCGCCCGGCACGTGGGGCACGACGGTCGGCCCCGCGGCGAAGCCGACGCCGCGCTCCTCCAGGTAGCGGAGGACGCCCCAGATCGCTTCGCCGCCGAAGCGGCTGCCGCCGCCGAGCACGACGCCGTTCACGGTGGGGACGAGGTGGCGCGGGTCGAGGTAGTCGAGTCCGGTGACGTCGTTGGCGCCGCCGCGCAGTTCGACGCCGCACGTCGCGGGGCGGTCGCACAGGATGACCGTGACGCCGGTGAGCGCGGCCGCGTCCGTGGCGTGGCCGACGCGGATGCCGGGGACGTCGGTGATCACGCGCCGGGTTTTCTCGAGACGTCCGCGGCTTTGATCCGTCCGGACGCGACCTCGCCGGCGACGTCGAGCGCGCGCCGGGCGAGGCCCTGCGCGAACGGGTGGCGCCGCGCGTCCGCGCCCGGGTCCGCGAGCCGTGCGGCGGCGGCGCGGGCGAGCGCGGCGGGCTCGGTCCGCCCGGTCGCGTCGAAGACGAGCGCCATCTCGGCAAGTCGCCGCGCCCAGCGCCCGCGCGCCTCGGGCGGAAGCTCGCGCTCGATCACCCGGCCGACGATCGCCGCCTCGCGCTCGGCCTTGATCTGATCGGACACCACGAGCCGGCTCTCGCGCGCCGCCAGCAGCTCGACCGCGTCGGCCTGCACGGCCTCGGGCTCGAGGAACCAGCCGGCCATTTCGGGCAGCTCGAGGAGCCCGGCGCTCCGCTCGACGAGCGCGGGATCGGCGGCGGGCAGGACCGGCGACCCGGCGACGGCGGCGCCCTCGAACAGGCGCTGCCAGCGAGCGAACGCGGCCGGTGGCGCAGTCCCCCTGGCGCGGTGGAGAGCCAGCGCCTCCGCGACGAGGCCGACCGCGCGCGCCGGCTCGGTCTCCACCCACGGGAGCTTCTGGGAGGCACGGAGCGCGGCCAGCTCCGCCTCGAGGCGCTTCTTCGTGATCTCGCCGCCCGCCACGTCCACGATCCCGACGGTGTCGTTGACGATCAGCGAGCAGAGTGCGGTCCCGCCGAACCCGCCCTCGAACAGGAGCCACGCGGCGCGCGAGCCGCTCCCGTCGATGCCGGAGAGCCACGCGCGCGCGGCGCGCTCCGGCCGGCGCTCGACGACGGGCCTGGGCGCGGGCCGAGGCGGCGCGGTGACACCGCGCTGCGAGAGGCGGTAGAGCGCCCGCTTGGCCGCGCGGCGCACCGCGCGGTCGGCGCCCTCGGCGGCGAGCACCGCCAGGATCGGCAGGGCCTCGGCGCCGTGCTCCCGGGCGAAGTCGCGGAGCCGCGCGTCGAGCGCGTCCTCCGGCAGGGCGGAGAGCGCCGCGACGTCCAGCGACGGCGCGGTCATCCGAAATTCAGCCGGAAGAACGGGTGCGGCGGCGGATCGCTGAAGTGCGCCCGGCGCGTGTAGTCGAGCACGGCCACGTACCGCTCGAAGCGGTCGGCGAGCCGGCGGTAGAGCGGCGCGCCCGCGGAGGCGCCGGCGCGCGCGCTCGCGCGGTCGTGCTCCGAGACGAACCGGTAGGCGCGCTTGCCCTGGGCGATGTAGAAGCCGGCGGAGGCCGTCCGCTCGACGCGCTCGGGGAAGAGGCCGGTCATGAAGAGCGTGAAGTCGCCGATGTGGCGCTTCACGGCGACCTCGCGCTCGGGATCGAACCACGCCGTGTCCGCCTGCCAGGCGGCTTCCGTCTCGAGGAGCATGTCCACGACGGTCTCGAGCCGCGGCACGGCGACGCCGCGCGGGAAGAGGTGCTCGGTGCGCGCGAAGCGGGTGAGGAGGTCGGCGAGGTAGGGCGAGGCCGGATCGTCACCGAGCGCCAGCTCGTGGAAGCTCGCCCCGAGCGCCCGGCCGAAGAACCGTCGCAGCTCCACGAATCGGATGATAGCGCAATTTGCTAGAATCCGGGCCCGTGGCCGACCGTCCGCGCGCCAAGCTCCCATGGCTGCTCGTGGCGGCGAGCGTCCTGCTCGTCGTGCTCGTGCTCTACGTCCTCTTCGCCGGCTACCTGCCGGCGAAGCAGCGGGTGGCGGGCCTCGAGCGCGAGCTGCGGGACCTCTACAAGCGCGAGGCGGAGCTGCAGACGAAGCTCGCCCAGCAGGACCAGCGGTACGCTCTTCGCGACCGCCAGCTCGCCGCGCTCCAAGCCGAGCGCGACGCCCTCGTCAAGCGCCTGGAAGACCTCGAGCGCGAGCTGGCGGCCCTGCGCCGCCGACGCTAGAGAGTCCGGCGCACCGCTCGGGGGAGGGGGTCGCCATCTTCATGGGCCCAAGCGGCTCAAAACGACTAGCGCTCGCGCGAATCAGAGCGGCCGGATTTGCACCTTACGCCACTTGATTGGGCCGCCCTGAGCGCCTCGCACGCCGGCGCCGTACTGGAGCGCGAACGGCCCCGACGCGTGCTTGCCGTCCTGGATGCTCACGGTCTGGACGCCGTTCAGCTTGACGGTGAGCTGCGTTTCTTTCGCGGTGATCTCATAGGTGTTCCAGCGGCCGCCCGCCTTGTGCACCAGCGGCACCGGCACCGCGGCGTGGTCGACGATCGCGCCCGTGGCGTACTTGGGCTCCGGCCGAATGTCCCAGATGTTCACCTCGTAGCAGGTCGCGGCGCCGACCTTGGCGGGATCGGAACAACGGATGAAGACGCCGCTGTTGGTATCGGTTTCCGCCCAGAACTCGGCGCGGATCTCGAAATCCTTGTACGCGTTCTTCGACACCAGGTAGCCGCCCTTGCCCTTGTCGGCCACGACGGCGCCGCCTTCCGCGCGCCAGTTGGCGTCGCCGATCCGGTTCCAGTTGTCCAGCCCCGCTTCGCCGTCGATCAGCGTGACCCAGCCGCCGCCGGGTAGGCGGGCGCACCCGGCCAGCGTGAATGCGAGGACCAGTAGCGCCGGTATGAAGAAAGATAAGCGTCTCACGTGGACCTCCTCTGATGTGGGAGTCGTAGGCAACACGAACGCCCTCCGCGCTCGCTCCCCCGCTGCGTGCCCCGCGTCCCCATGAACTCTCGCCCTCCGAGCCTGGCGGCCCCCGGGCAACGCGTGGCCCCTGCCGATCCGCCCCCGCCGGATAGAGCGCCGTCTCCGCGGGGCCGATGCCCTCTATATCGCGGCCGTGGTCGTGCTGCAAGTCCCAAGGTCAACGTCTCTCTCCTCCGTCTCCTGGGCGCCGTGGACACCCGCGGATCATCGTCGTCCCTCACCCGTCCTGGGGCCGCATGCTGAGCGGAAGTGCCCGGACATACTTGGAGACCGCCCCGTGGATCGTGTGCGATGGTAGAACCGCGCGAGCGCGTCCGCGTCGCCGGTGGCCGGCGGCCGCTGGTCCGCGCGGGCCCGCGCCCGCGCCACGCCCTCGGGGTCCGCGAGCCTCTGCTGGTCCAGGATCGCGGTGACGTCGCCGAGCGTCCGTGGCGGCGGGGCCCACGGCGTGGCGGTGAACTCGGCGGTCACCTGCTTCGCCTCCTCGATCGCCCTCGCCGCCTGCGGTCCTGCCGTCCCGCAGGCGGCGACGAGCGGAGGGACCAGCGCGATCGCCCCGAGCAGAGCCGCGCGCCTCTTGGAGAAGCGGTTCACGTTTTCACCCAGTGCTCGACCGGCTGCAAGAGGAAGTCCTGGACCGGGATGCCGTCACCGCCGACGAGCAGCGTTCGTTGCGGCTTGAACGCGTCCGCAAACGCCGCCAGGCCGGGCTGGACCTCGCGCGTGCGTCCGCTCTTGACTTCGATAGCGATGATGCGACGGCCGGCACGCAGGATGAAATCCACTTCCTTGTTGCGATCACGCCAATAGAACACCTCCATCCTGCCGGCGGCGGCGGCATTGGCCAGATATGCCCCCACCGCCGACTCGGTGAGGCGCCCCCAGAACTCGCGGTCGGCCCGCGCCTCCTTGAGGGTGAGGCCCGTCTGTGCCGTCATCAGCGCCGTATTCAGCACCTGCAGCTTGGGGCTGGAGCCGCGCTGACGCACGGCCTGGCCCGCGAACTTCTGCAGTCCGGTCACCATGCCGGCGCCCGCCAGCAGATCGAGATAATGCGCGAGCGTGGTCGCGTTGCCCGCATCCTGAAGTTGGCCGAGCATTTTCGTGTAGGAGAGGATCTGTCCGGAATAGCGGCACCCGAGCTGAAACAGGCGCCGCAGGAGCGCCGGCTTGTCCACGCGCGAGAGCAGGAGCACATCGCGCGAGATCGTCGTCTCGATCAGCGAATCGATGATGTAGCGCGCCCAGCGCTCGTGCTCACGGATGAGTGGCGCCGCGCCTGGATACCCCCCGTAGAAAAGGTATTGGTCGAGCGACCAGCCGAAGGCCGCCCGCATCTCGGCGAAGGACCAATGGGGTAGATGCAGCACCTCGAAGCGCCCGGCAAGGCTTTCCGTAAGCCCGCGGGCGATCAGCAGCGGCGCCGAACCGAGCAGCAGGACCTTGAGCGGGCGCCGGGCACGGGTATCCTCGTCCCAGAGGCGCTTGACCGTCTCGGACCACCCGGCAATCTTCTGAATCTCGTCGACGACCAGTACGGCGCCGCGCTTCCCGGCGTCCCTCGCGGTGAGGCGTGCAGCCTCCCACTGCTGCTCGATCCAGTCCCGGCCGCGCAGCGTGGGCTCATCGGCACTCGCGAAACGCGTCGCGAGACCGGACGCCTCGGTCACCTGCTGGACCAGCGTCGTTTTGCCGACCTGCCGGGGGCCGGCGACCGCCCGGAGGAAGCGGCGCGGCTCGGCGAGGCGGCGGCCAAGCGTTTCGGATTGGGGGCGCGTGTAGGCCATCTACGCTTTACTCAATGCATTGAGTATTTTTACTCAACGTTCTGAGCAAAAGCAAGAAGCGCATCGCGCAGGCGGTCGCCTATTTCGACGTCTCAGAGGGCTTCGACATCGTAGGGAAGCGAGTCCGCATGTACTCTGCGGCGCTCTCCGGACTGAGCCGCACGCTGCCCGGGCCTCCTCCAGGCTCCCGGAGGCCAGCACCGACTTGAGACTCTTCGTGCTCTCGCCCGACTGCGAGGAGTGCGCCTCGTCCACGATGACGGCGAAGCGCTGGCCCGGAAGCTCGCCAATCTCCTTCGCGATCACCGGGAGCTTCTGGAGCGTCGTCACGATGATCGTCTTCCCGGACTCGAGGGCCTGCTTGAGCTGGCGGGAGGTGGTGTCGATATTCTCCACCACGCCGAGCGTCTGCTCGAACTGGCGCATGGCGGCCTGGAGCTGCCTGTCGAGGATGCGCCGGCGAGCTGCTGGTAGCGCGGGAAGATGAGGGAGCGCTCGCCGGTCTTACGGCCCTTCTTGTCCTCCTCTTCCACTTCGTGGATGAACTGGCGGATGAGGTCGAGCACGCTGTCCCGGGCCCAGATCCGGTCTCAGAGGTACGCGGTGGCGTAGCCCGTCTGCGTGGGCGGCACGGGCGGATTCCCCGCCCCGCCGAACTTCCCCTGGTTGAGCAGCCCGCACTCGATCGCGTCCTCGAAGCTGCGCTCGGAGACTTCGGGCATCGTCTATCTCACGCGACGTCGCTTACGCCTGGTCGGGCCCGTGGCCACCATGTCGGCTTTGCCGCTCGCGAGCTGCGCCAGAGGGACGACCGTCACGCGGCGGTCCAGATCGTAGCGCAGATCCCCGGGATAGAGGACCGTGAGGTGTTCCAGACGGAGGTCTGCCAGAGCGATGCGCATGGAGGCCGTCAGACGCGGGGCGTCCTGGAACTTCACCTCCACGCCATACCGGTGCCCGCCCTTGAAGAGGAGCAGATCCAGCTCGGCCCCGGTATGCGTGGCCCAGAAGTACGCGGCCTCTGGCCGGACCACCCTCAGGGTCTCCTCGATGGCGTAGCCCTCCCATGAGGCGCCCACCTTGGGGTGGGAGAGGATCTCCCGCTCCGAGGCGAGGCCGAGCAATGCGTGCAGCAGCCCGCTGTCCCGCACGTAGACCTTCGGAGCCTTGACCTGCCGCTTCTTGAGGTTCTCATGCCAGGGCTGGAGCTGCCGGACCATGAACAGCCCCGCCAGGAGGTCCAGGTAGCGCCGTGCGGTCGGCTCGGTGACACCGAGAGAACGGGCCGCCTCGGCCGCGTTCCAGATGCCGCCATGGTAGTGGCCGAGCATCGTCCAGAACCGGAGCAGGGTGGCGGCGGGGATCGTGATGCCGAGCTGCGGCAGGTCGCGCTCGAGGTAGGTGTGGATGAACTGCTGGCGCCAGACGAAGCTCGCCTGCTCCGACCGCGCCAGGTACGCCGGCGGGAACCCTCCCCGCCTCCAGTGCCGTCGAAGCGCGGCTGGGCCCAGCTCGTCCAGCCCGAATCCGCTCAGCGTGACCGTCTCCAGCCTCCCCGCGAGAGTCTCCGAGGACTGGCGGAGCAGCTCCGGACTGGCGCTCCCGAGAATCAGGAAGCGAGCCGGAGGCGGGCGCCGGTCGGCCAGCACCCGCAGGATCGGGAAGAGGTCGGGGCGTCGCTGGATCTCGTCGATGACCACGACGCCCCGCAGCGGCGCCAGGGCCGTCATCGGCTCCGCCAGGCGGGCGAGGCTTCGAGGATCTTCGAGGTCGAAGTACGCCCGAGAGTCCGGCGGCACGATCTGCCGGGCCAGCGTGGTCTTCCCGGACTGGCGGGGCCCTATAAGAGCGGTCACCCGGCTCCGCTTCAGGGCGGCCCTGATCTCGGCGAGCCAGCGCGGGCGCTCGATCATGCCACCAGGCTACCCTGAAAATCGAAAACCAAGCGTTCGATTTTCATGGTACTGTTCAAGCCTCCCGGACATCGATCTTCCCCGTCACCGCGGTGGAGACGAGGGCGGCCCGGAACTCCTTGAGGCGCTCGATCGCTTCGCGCGCATACCGCCTAGAGGGCGGCACGCGCGACTTACAGGAGGCCGAGCAGCTTCTCGTTGGTCGCGCGCAGCCCGACCGAGATCCGCAGGTGGCCGGGGAACCCGACGCCGGCGCCGTCGCGGACGACGATGCCGGCGCGCAGGAGCTTCTCCCTGAGCGCGGGCGCGTCGGGGACCTTCACGAGCAGGAAGTTTGCCTGCGACGGGGGGAAGGCGTAGCCGCGCGCCCGGAGCCCCGCCGAGAGGAAGGCGCGCTCCTCGAGGACGACCCGGCGCGTCTTCTCCCAGTGGTCCCGGTCCTCGAGCGCGGCGAGCGCGGCAACTTGGCCGAGGCGGTTCACGTTGTAGGGCTCGCGGACGCGATTCAGCCAGCCGATCGTCTCGCCGCTCGCCACGGCGTACCCCACGCGCAGGCCCGCGAGCCCGGCGATCTTCGAGAAGGTCTGGAGCACGAGCAACCGCGGGTAGCGCCGGAGGAGCGCGACGCCGTCCGGGTAGTCCGGCTCGTCCACAAAGTCGCGGTACGCCTCGTCGAGCACGACCAGCGGCGGATCGGCGCCGAGCGCGTCGAGGAACGCGACGAGTGGCGTCAGGCGGACGATGGTCGCCGCCGGGTTGTGGGGCGAGCAGATGATCACCGCCTTGGTCCGCTCGCCGACCTTGCGTCGCATGTCCTCAAGATCGGTCTCGTAGCCGGCGAGCGGGCTCGGCACCACGCGCGCCCCCGCGATCGTGGCCGAGCTGGTGTAGGGCTCGAACGAGGGGTGCGGCACGACCACCTCGTCGCCGGGCTCGAAGGCCGCGCGGGCGAGGAGCCCGATCAGCTCGTCGGCGCCGTTGCCGACGACGAGCTCGCCGGGCATTACGCCGAGCCGGCGGGCGAGGGCCTCGCGGAGCGCCGTGGAGCCGCCGTCGGGGTAGAGGTGGACGCGCGCCGCCTCGCGCGCGACGGCGGCGACGACGCGCGGCGAGGGGCCGAGCGGGCTCTCGTTCGCCGACAGGCGCACCAGCTCGGCGAGGCCGAGCTCCTCGGCGAGGACTTCGAGGGGTTTTCCCGCATCGTACGGGACCAGCGGATCGAGGACCGGGCGCCAGAGCCGTCGCACCCGACCATTCTAGTAAGTCTGCGTCCGATTTGACAGTCTTCATGCGCGGTTGCTACGCTCAGCCCCGTCATGTCCGTCGAGCTGTATCGCCGGGCCCGGCGTGCCGAGGCCAAGGCCGCGCGCGCTCCCGACCGGCGGCGCCTCCGGCTCGAGTTCTTCCGTCAGGCCCTTGCCGAGGGATTCGACTCGCTGAAGGTGAGGCACGCCGAGGGGGCGTCGGGCGAGGAGTCCGTCCGGACCTACGCGCGTCTGATGGACGACGTGATCCTCTCGCTCACGCGCCTGATCGCCGCGGATGCGGCGGCCGACGGCCTCCCCGGGACGCCGCTCGTCGTGATGGCACTCGGCGGCTACGGGCGGGGCGAGCTTCACCCGCTCTCGGACATCGACCTCATGGTGATCTACGAGGGCGAGATCAGCCCGCACGTGCAGCGGATGATGCAGGAGCTGCTCTACTCGCTCTGGGACCTCGGGCTCCACATCGGCCACAGCCTGCGCTCGCTGGAGGACTGCGTCGCGATGGCGCGCACCGACTTCCCGAGCCGGACCTCCATGCAGGAGGCGCGCTTCCTCGCCGGCGACCGGCGCCTCTTCGCGAAATTCCAGCGCGTGCTGCGCGAGAACGTCTTCCGGCGCGACTTCGGCCAGTTCCTCGAGACGACGCTCGGCGAGCGCGACCAGCGCTACCGCAAGCACGGCGCCTCGCCCTACATCGGCGAGCCGAACCTCAAGGAGTCGGCGGGCGGGCTCCGCGACATGCACACGGCCATGTGGCTCGGCGCCGCGAAGTTCGGCGCGCGCACGCTGCGCGAGCTGGCGGACAAGGGGCTCATCACGCCGCGCGAGCAGGCGGCGGCGGACGCGGCGCTGACGTTCCTCTGGCGGGTGCGCAACGAGCTGCACTTCTTCTCGGGCCACAAGAACGACGTGCTCGCGCGCGACGTCCAGCCGCGCATCGCCAAGAACCTCGGCTACGAGAACGACGACGCCTCGCTCGGCGTCGAGCGGTTCATGCGCGACTACTATCTGCACGCGCGGGTGATCCACCGCGTGTCCAAGCGCCTGATCGCGCGCTGCCAGGAGACGCTCCGGCACCACGGCTCGGCCGAGCGGCGCCAGCGCCAGCAGGCGCTCGCCGACGGGCTCGTGTTCTTCGACGGGCGCCTGCACCTCGTGGACCGCGACCCGCGGCCGCTCCGGGCCGACCCGGCGCGCCTCATGAAGGTCTTCTGGCACCTCCACCGCCTCGGCTGCGAGCTGTCGCTCGACCTCGAGCGGGCGGTCGAGGACTCGCTCCACCTCGTGGACGAGGCCTTCCGCCGCTCCGACGCCGTGCGCGAGCTGTTCCTCGATATCTGCCGGAACTGGGGGCGGGTGGCGCAGACCTTCTCGGAGATGCACGAGCTGGGGTTCCTCGGACGCTATCTCCCGGAGTTCGGCGCGCTCACGTGTCTCGTGCAGTACGACGTCTACCACCGGTTCTCCGCCGACCAGCACTCGCTCCTGGGGGTCGAGCACCTCGAGGCGCTGGCGCCGGGGCAGTCGGCCGAGTCCGAGGGCGCGGCGCGCGTCTTCAGCGAGGTGGAGAAGCCCGAGCTGCTGATGCTCGGCATGCTGCTGCACGACATCGGCAAGGCGAAGGGCCACGGCCACGTCGCCAAGGGCATCCCGCTCGTGCGCGAGCTGACGACCCGGATGGGCCTGCCGCCGCGCGACGCGGCGGCCGTCGAGTTCCTCGTCGCGCACCACCTGACGATGTCCCACATCGCCCAGCGGCGGGACATCCACGACCCGAAGACCATCGCCGACTTCACCGCAACGGTCGGCGACCCGCAGCGGCTGCGCATGCTCTACCTCCTCACGTACGCCGACATGCGCGCCGTCGGCCCGGGCATCCTCACGCCCTGGCAGGCGCAGATCCTCCACGAGCTCTACACGCTCACGCTCGCGACGCTGACGGGTGGTCGGGTCGAGAAGCCCAACCGGACGCAGCTCGCCGAGCGGTTGCAGGCCGCGGCCAAGGGCGAGGTGGGCCTCCAGGCGATCAAGGCCCACCTCGCGATGATGTCGGAGCGCTACCTCGAGACCACCGGCGTGCAGCGGATGGCCGAGCATCTCCGGATGCTCCAGGGCCTCGCCGAGGTGCCGGTCGTGACGGAGCTCTTCCACCACCCGGACCTCGGCTCGTCCGATCTCGTCGTCGTCACGCGCGACCTTCCCGGCCTCTTCTCGCTGATCGCCGGCACCCTCGCCGCCAGCGGCGTCAACATCATCTCGGCGCAGATCCACACGCGCGCCGACGGCATCGCGATCGACACCTTCCAGGTGAACGACCCGACGGGCGAGGTGATGGGGTCCGGGGCGCTCTGGGGGCGCACGCTGGAGGCGCTCCGGGCCGTGATCGCCGGCGAGCAGAGCGTGGAAGGGCTGCTCGCGAAGCGCCGGGCGGCCGGGCGCGCCGCGCAGAGTGCCCCCGGCCCGCCGAAGATCGCGCTGGACAACCGGCTGTCCGACGCCTCCACCGTCCTCGAAGTCAAGTGCCCCGACCGTCTCGGCCTCCTCTACCTCATCACACGCACGCTCGCCGAGCAGGGGCTGGACATCGCGAGCGCGCGCATCGCCACCGAGATCGACCAGGCCTTTGACACCTTCTATGTGCAGGACGACCAGGGTCGGAAGATCGAGGACCCGGAGGTGCTCGAGCGCGTGCGGCAGGCGCTCGAGCAGGCGCTCGTCCAGCCGATCTGACCATGCTCGGGCGCTTCCGCGAACCCGTCCGCGCCTGGACCGACCCGGTGGGCCGCGCTCTCTTCCGGCTGCGCCTGCGCCCGAACCACCTGACCGTCATCGGCCTCGGCGTCAGCTCCCTGGCCGCGACCGCCTTCGTCGCGGGACGGGTGCGCGCGGCGGGCCTGCTCCTGATCCTCGCCGGACTGTGCGACTTCTTCGACGGGGCGCTCGCGCGCGTCTCCGGCCAGGTGACGCCCTTCGGCGGCTTCCTCGACTCCGTCATCGACCGCTACTCGGACCTGCTCGTCCTCCTCGGCATCGTGGTGCTCTTCGCGCGGACGCCGCACACGCGCGGCGCGGTCGTCGCGACGGCCGGGCTGATCGGCTCGATGATGGTGAGCTACACGAAAGCGCGCGCCGAGTCGATCGGCGTCAGGTGCACCGTCGGGATGATGGAGCGCCCCGAGCGGATGATCTGCCTCATCGCCGGCGCGCTCCTGGACCTGCTCGAGCCGGCGCTCTGGGTCCTGGCGATCCTCTCGAACCTCACGGCCCTCCAGCGGATCGCCTTCACGTGGCGGGCGACGCGCGACCGGGCGGCGCAGTGCGGGCTCGTCCTCGCGGCGGCGCTGCTGGTCCCCGCGCCTGCGGCGGCGGGCCCGCCGCCGCGCGTGACGCCCGACCTGGAGCGCGCGTGGGCGCAGGCGGTGGAGGCCTACCAGCGGGGTGAGCCCGCCGCGCTCGTGCGCGAGTTCGGGCGTCGCCGGGCGCTGGAGAGCCCGATCGGCGACCACGTGCGCTATCTCCTCGCCGAGGCGCTGGTACGGCAGGGCGACCTCGCCGCGGCGCGCGCGGCCGCGGTGAGCGTCGCCGACCGCTACCGCGAGAGCCGCCTCGCCCCGAAGGCGCTCCTGCTCGCCGCGACCCTCGCATCCGGCGAGGGCCGGGACGGGCGGGGGCTGCTCGCGCGGCTGGTGGCGAGGTACCCGGATGCGGCGGAGGCGCCGGTCGCCCTCTACCTCCTCGGGCTGTCCGCGGAGACGCGCGGCCAGCGCGACCTCGCGGCGGAGACCTACCGCCAGGTCCGGCTTCTGGCGCCGACGACCGGGTACGCCGACGCTGCCACCGACCGGCTCGCGGCGCTCGAGGCCGCGGGCGTCAGCCTGACGCCCTTCACGCTCGCCGAGCGCGTCGACCGCGCCGAGCGGCTGCTCCGCGGCGGCGTTCCCGCCCAGGCGGCCGACGAGGCGGAGCGGATCGTCGCCGACACGCGCGAGCCGTCCATCGCGCTGCGCGCGCTGCGCGTCGTCGCGGACGGCGCCAGAGCGCTCGGCCGGTACGCGTTCGCCGCGCGCGCCCTCGAGCTCGCCATCCCGCGCGCTCCCGCGGAGCAGCAGACGGTCCTCCAGCTCGAGCGCGCGAAGCTCCTGGCGCGCGCGGGCCAGCGGCAGCAGGCGCTGGCGGTGTTCGACCTCGTCGCCGTCGCGGGCGCGGAGGCCGAGGCCTCCGAGGCCCTCTACCACTACGCGCGGCTCCTCGACGAGGTCGACCGCGGGGCCGCCGCCGCCGAGGTCTATCGCGCCGTGGCGGCGCGCTACCCCTCGCGCGAGGTCGCGGGCGCCTCGCTCTGGCGCCTCGGCTGGCTCGCCTGGGCGAAGGACGACGCGCGCGAGGCCGGGCAGAGCTGGACGCGCGTGGGCGAGCCCGGGGCCGACCGCGCCTACCGGCTCCCCGCGCTCTACTGGGCCGGGCGCGCGCGCGAGCGGCAGGGCGACCGCGCGGCGGCCGAGGGGCTCTTCGCCCGGGTGCTCGCGGAGGCGCCCCGAACCTACTACGGCGTCCTCGCCGCCGCCCGCGCCCCCGCGGCGACCAACGCCGGCGCGAAGGCCGGCGTCGCGCTCCCGGCGGAGCCCTCCCGGGCCGTCGCCGCCGACCCAGGGTTCGCGCGCGTGGAGCTCCTCCGGCGCATCGGCCTCGTCGAGGACGCGCTCCAGGAGCTGGAGGAGCTCTCGCAGCGGGCGGTGGGCGACCCCGTACGCCTCTACGGACTCTCGAGCGCGTACGTGAAGGAGGCGCGGTATCACCTGGCGCTCCGGATCTTCCGCCGCTCCCTGGCGCAGCTCGCGGCGACGGGCGACCCGGCGCTCCCGCGTGCGTTCTGGGAGATGTTCTACCCGTTCGGCTGGCGCGCCGAGGTGACGGACGCGGCCGCGCGCGCGGGGCTCGACCCCTACCTCGTCGCCGCCGTCGTGCGCGAGGAGTCGAGCTACTACCCGCGCGCCGTCTCGCGCGCGGGCGCGCGCGGGCTCATGCAGCTCCTGCCGCAGACGGCGAAGCTCCTGGCGCCCGCGGGCGACCTCGACGATCCCGCGCTGAACCTCCAGCTCGGCGCGCGCTTCCTCGCCGCGCTCCTGCGCGAGTTCAGCGACCCGCGCCTGGCGCTCGCCGCCTACAACGCCGGCCCCGCGCGGCTGCGCCAGTGGTGGAGCGCGCGGCGCACGGACGACGTCGAGGCCTTCATCGAGCAGATTCCCTACGACGAGACGCGCCATTACGTGAAGCGCGTCGTCCTCTCCTGGGACGAGTACCGGCGGCTCTACGCGGGGCACTGACCGGGTGATCTCGGCGATCGTCGCGGCGGTGCACGTCCTTGCCCTGGCCATCGGCCTGCCCAGTGTCTTCCTGCGCGGACGTGCCCTTGCGGGGCCACTCGACGCGGAGCGGCTGCGACGACTCTTCGCCGCGGACAACGTCTGGGGGATCGCCGCCGCGCTCTGGATCGTCACCGGCCTGTTGCGCGCGTTCGGCGGGCTCGAGAAAGGCGCGCCGTTCTACCTCAGCTCCCGCCTGTTCTGGACGAAGCTGGGCCTGTTCGGGCTCGTCTTCGCTCTCGAGATCTGGCCGATGGTGACCTTCATCCGCTGGCGACGTCAGCTGCGAAACGGGCACGCGCCGGACACCTCGCGGGCCGCCGTTCTCCACCGGCTCAACCACCTCGAGCTGGTGCTCGTGGTCGTCATCGTCTTCGTCGCCAGCTTGATGGCGCGGGGCTTCGGGCAGCGATAGCCGCCGAGGAGGCAGCTGAGTCGGAGGGCGACGGAGTAACCGCTGTTCGAGCGCCGGCTCTGCCGGCGCAACCGGCTCTGGGGGAGGTTTCGGAGGGGGCCGTCGAGGCCCCCGCCGACGAAGCTAGCGGACGTCGGGCGCGGGAGCGCGCGCGGCGAACTCGCCCGGGGACTCGAGCGGCTCGAGCCGGGCCAGCCGGTCGGCGAGGTCGGGCTCGGTCGCGAGGAGGCCGCCCTTGACAGGGCCGTTGACGGCGCCGGCGGCGCGGAGCGCGGCGGTGAGCGTGCGCCGCGGCGCCTCGTGGCCCATCCCGCGCAGGATCTCGAGCGCGCGCTGGTCGGCGTCGAGCTCCTGATCGCGCGTGAAGGCGCGGACGACCAGCGGGTTCACCAGGAGGTCGAGCAGGCCGAGCCCCGGCACCGCGATCCCCAGCGCCGCGAAGCCGGCCGTGACCGAGAGCGAGAGCGTGCGGCGCTTGCCCGCGTGCCCGAGGACTTCGTGCGCCACCTTCTGGGCGACGAGTGCGTCGATCACGCGCTGGGGCTGGCGCGCGAGGCCTTCGGAGAAGTAGAACGTCGCGTCCTCGGCGGCGAACGCGCTGACCTCGTCGGTCTCCACGAGGGCGAACGAGTAGTGCGCGGGATCGTCACCGGCCGCGAGCACGGCGCGATAGAGGGTGTCGGCGAACGTGACGGTCGCGGACGCTCTCGGCGTCGGGTAGTAGGCGCCGTCGGGATGGGAGGCGCACGCTCCGAGAGCGAGGGTGAGGACGAGGAGCAGCGCGGGCGAGCGGCGCATGGTGACCAATCTACGGAGGGACGCGCACCAGCCTTACACGAAAAATCGCGCGCGGTGAGCGGCGACTACATCTTGGGGCGCGCCACGCGACGACACCCAACGCGTGGACGCGCCCCATGTGGTCCCGCGGCGCGCGCCCGGGCGCGCGCCGGCCTAAGCCTCCGACGACGCGCGCGCTTACTGCGGGGGCGGCGGTGGAGGCGGCGGCACCGCCGGGATCCAGACCCACACGTACTGAGCGCCTTGCAGCCGGAGCTCGTACCGCCCGTGCGGGTACTGCACGACCGTCGGATACGCGGGCGGCGGCGCGGGCGTCACGTACACGACGGGCGCCGGCGCCTCGTAGTAGATGACGCGCGGCTCCTGCGGCACGGTCTTATAGACGACCTGGCGCCGGTGATAGCCCCCGTCGTAGCGGTGCGGGTTGAGGAAGGGCCCGACCACCTGGTTGAAGACGGCGAACGAGGCCAGGCCGAGCGCGATGTCCGTGGACTGGCCCGCCTGGGCGGGCGGGGCGGAGACGCCGAGCAACGTCGCGACCAGGGCGGAAACGGCGATGACGCGTCGCATGGCAGCTCCTCCTTTCGCCTGATGAGACGTGCGGCCCCCGGCGACTATTTACCCCTGGACGGTTTCTTGAGAAGGGGGGCCAGGTGGGGCCAGAGCCGGTCGGCAATCACCCGGTGGCCGGCGGCGTTCGGGTGGAGGCCGTCGGCCTGGTTGAGGGTCGGGTCGGCGGCGACGCCGTCGAGCAGGAACGGCACCAGGGCCACGTTCGCGCGCCGGGCGACCGCGGGGAAGATCGCCTCGAACTGCCGCGTGAACCCCTCGCCGTAATTCGGCGGCAGGCGCATACCCGCGAGCAGCACGCGCGCTCCCGCCGCGGTGAGGCGCGCGACGATCGCCTCGAGGTTCGCGCGCGTCGTCGGCGGGGACTGGCCGCGCAGGCCGTCATTGGCGCCGAGTGCCAGGATGACGATCTCCGGCCGGGCGCGCAGGACCCAGTCCACCCGCCGGAGGCCGCCCGCCGTCGTGTCGCCGCTCACGCCCGCGTTGATCACGCGGTAGGCGTAGCCGTCGCGGCGGAGCCTCGCCTCGAGGAGCGCCGGGTACGCCTCGTCCGCCGCGACGCCGAGTCCGGAGGTGATCGAGTCGCCGAGCGCCACGATGACGGGCTCCGCGTGCGCGGTCGCGGCGGCAAGCGCCAGCACCACGCCGAGGGCGAGCGCCGCGGCGGGAGTCCTCACACGGGCAGTGTAGTATGAGTTCCGTGATGCTTCATGTCCGCGACCTCGTGATGCGGCTTGCGAGCGGCGGGCGGCCGCTCACGATCCTCGACGGCGTCACGCTCGCGGTCCAGGCGGGCGAGGTCTGCGCGATCACGGGGCCATCGGGCAGCGGCAAATCCACGCTCCTGGGCCTCATCGCCGGGCTCGATCGGCCGAGCGCGGGCTCGATCCAGGTCGCCGGGGTCGAGATCACGCGGCTGGGGGAGGACGAGCTGGCGCGCTTCCGGCGCCGGACGCTCGGCTACGTCTTCCAGTCCTTCCACCTGATCCCCACCCTCACGGCGGCGGAGAACGTGGCCGTGACGCTCGAGATCGCCGGCCGGGCCGACGCGCTCGGCCGGGCCCGCACTCTCCTCGAGGAGGTCGGCCTCGCCGACCGGGCGCATCACTACCCCGTGCAGCTCTCCGGCGGCGAGCAGCAGCGCGTGGCGATCGCGCGGGCGGTCGCGCTCGACCCGCCGCTCCTGCTGGCCGACGAGCCGACGGGCAACCTCGATTCGTCCACGGGCGACCAGATCATCGAGCTGCTGCTCCGGTGGAAGTACCGGCACGGCTCGACGCTCGTGCTCGTGACCCACGACGAGGCGCTCGCCCGGCACGCGGGCCGCATCGTCCGGCTGCGCGACGGCCGCGTCCTCAACGGGCACCATGGCCGTGCGGGGTGAGCGCCCTCGCGGTGCGAGCCGAGTGGTGAGATGACCGTGACGCTCGGCGTTCCGGTCCGCATGGCGTGGCGCCAGACGCGCGGCGCCTGGCGCCACTTCGTCGCCTTCTTCGCGTGCGTCGCGCTCGGGGTCGCCGCGCTCGTGTCGGTCGGGACGCTCGCCGCGAACCTGGACGGCACGCTCGCGCGCGAGGCGAAGGCGCTCATGGGCGGCGCCGTCGAGCTGCGCTCCGCCCGTCCGCTCGACCGCGACGCGGACGGAGCGTTGGCGCGGCTCAGGCGCGCCGGCGCCACGACGGCCTCCGTCCGCGAGCTGGTCGGCATGGCGCTCCACCCGGCGCGGGGGACCTCCCTCCTGGTCGAGCTGAAGGCGGTGGACGCCGCCTGGCCGCTCTACGGGCGCGTCGAGACCCGGCCCGGCACGCCCCTCGAGGTCCTCCTCGCCGAGCGCGACGGCGCGCCGGGCGCGGTCGTCGAAGCCCAGCTCCTCGAGCGGCTGGGGCTCGCCGTCGGCGATGCCCTCGCGATCGGCGCCGCGCGCTTCACCGTCACGGGCGTGATCGCGCGCGAGCCCGACCGCGCGGCGGGCTTCGTCACGCTGGGTCCGCGCGTGCTGATCGCCGGGTCGGCGCTCGAGCGCACGGGGCTCCTCCGGGTCGGGAGCCGCGTCCGCTACCGCACGCTCGTGCGCCTGCCCGACGCGCTGCCGGCGCGCGCGGCCCACGAGCGGCTCGCGCGCGAGCTGGCGGATCCGTCGGTGCGCCTCGCGGTCTTCGACGACGCCCAGCCGGGGCTCCGCCGCTTCTTCACCCAGCTCGCGTCGTACCTGGGGCTCGTCGGCCTCACGAGCCTGCTCGTCGGCGGGATCGGCGTCGCCTCGTCGGTGGCGACGTTCGTCCGGCGCCAGCTCGGGACGATCGCCGTGCTCAAATGTCTCGGCGCCACCGCGCGGATGCTGCTCGCGACGTACCTCGTCCAGATGCAGGCGCTCGGCGTCCTCGGGAGCCTCGCGGGGGCGGGGCTCGGCGTCGCGATCCAGCCGGCGCTCGTCGGCGCGCTGGCGCCGTTCGCCCCCTTCGCCCTCGAGGCGAGGCTGGACGCGTGGACGGTCGCGCGCGGGGTCGCCATGGGCACGCTGGCGGCGCTCCTCGCGGCGCTCTGGCCGCTGCTCGCCGTCCGCGCCGTGCCGCCGGCGCTCGTCCTCCGGAGCGAGGTGGAGGCGGGCGCCTGGCAGGCGCGCCGGCGGTGGGCCGCGGCGCTCCCGATCGCCGCAGGGCTCGTGGCCCTCGCGTTCTGGCAGGCGGGCTCGCCGAAGCTCGGCGCCATCTTCGTCGGCGCCTCGGCGGCCGCCCTCGCGCTGCTCGTCCTCCTCGCGCGCGCGCTCGTGACGCTCGCGCGCTCCCTCCCGCGCCCCGGCGGGCTCGCGTGGCGCCACGGGCTCGCGGGCCTCCACCGGCCCGGCGGCCACACCGCGCGCATCGTCCCGGCGCTCGGCCTCGGCGTGATGCTGCTCGTCGCGATCGCGCTCCTCGAGGCGAACCTCGGGCGGCAGATCGCCTTCGAGCAGAAGCGCGCCGCCCCGTCGTTCTTCTTCGTGGACGTCCAGGACGACCAGCGCGAGGCGTTCAGCCGGCTCGTTTCGGCGGCCAACGGCGGGACCGCGCCCGCGCTGACGCCCGTCGTCCGCTCGCGGATCGCGGCGATCAACGGCGCGCCCGTGACGCGCGGACTCATCGATCGCCGGAAGGCGGAGGCGCCGGACAAGATCTGGTACCTCACGCGGGAATACGTGCTCACCTTCGCCGGGGAGCCGCCGCTCGCGAACGCGATCACTCGCGGCCGCTGGTGGACCGCGGCGGAGGCCGCCCGACGCCCGCGCGTCTCCATGGAGGAAGACGCCGCGCGCTACCTCGGGGTGGGCGTGGGCGGGACGCTCACCTTCGACGTCCAGGGCGTGCCCGTCGAGGCGGAAGTGATGAGCCTCAGGAAGGTGGACTGGCAGAGCCTCTCGATGAACTTCTTCGCGATCCTCTCGCCCGGCGCCCTCGACGGCGCGCCGGCGACCTGGGTGGCGACGGCCCGCGTCCCCGCCGCCGCGGAGACGGGACTGCAAGACACGGTCGTCGCGGCGTTTCCGAACGTCACCGCGATCCCGGTCCGCGCGGTGCTCGCGCGGGTGGGGGCGGTCCTCGACCAGATCGCGTTCGCCGTGCGCTTCATGGCGCTCTTCTCGGTCGCCGCCGGGCTCGTCGTCATGGCGGGAGCGCTCACGGCGACCCGCTACCAGCGCCTCTACGAGTCGGTGATCCTCAAGACGCTCGGCGCGACGCGCGGCGCCGTCGCACGGGCGTTCGCCGTCGAGTACGCGTGCCTGGGCGCCGCCGCGGGCGTGGGCGGGAGCCTCCTGGCCGCGGCGCTCGCGTGGGTCGTGCTGCGGTTCGTGCTCGACGTCCCGTGGGCGCTCGAGCCCGGCCCGCTGGTGGCGGGCGTGCTGGCGACGACGGCGGTGTCGCTCGCGGTGGGCTTCCTCGCGACGTTCCGCCTCCTCGGCCGGAAGCCGCTCGAGGTCCTACGGCAGGATTGAAGGGGGGAGCAGACCATGTTCACGCCGCTCGGACTCGATCACGTGGTGCTGCGGGTGCGCGACCAGGCCCGCTCGACGCGCTTCTACCAGGACATCCTCGGGTGCACCCTCGACCGCGTAAACGAGAAGATCTCGCTCGTCCACCTCCGGTTCGGCGAGCAGCTGATCGACCTTCTGCCGGCCACGGGAACCGAGCCGGGTGGCGGGCTCGACCACGTCTGCCTCTCGATCCGCTGCGCGGACCTGAACACCCTCGTTCGCGAACTCGAGCAGAAGGGCGTGACGCTCGAGGGCAAGGTCGTCCAGCGCTACGGCGCCTACGGCGAGGGGCCGTCCCTCTACCTGCGCGACCCGGACGGCTACAAGATCGAGCTGAAGCCGCGATGACGCCGGCCGCGAAGACGACCGAGAGCGCGCGGCCGCGCGCGGCCCACGCGGGCGGAGCGCACGGCGCGGCCTTATCCCGCCGCTACGCGGCGGCTGGCTTCACCTCGCCGACGAGACGCTCCATAGCGCGCATCATCGCCGGCACGCCCGCCCGCGGCAGGTCGAACGTCATCCACCCCGCACCGAGGGCCCGCACCCGGCGGATGTCGGACACCACCTCGGCCACGGAGCCCTGAAACGCCGCACGGCCGCTGCCCTTGGGCGCGTCCGTCAGGTCGAGCAGGTTGCGCGGCGCGAGGCCGAGCGCGTCGCGCCGGCCGCTCCGGGTGGCGAGGTCGCGCAGCCTCGCGTAGCCTTTCTCGATGTCATCGAGACTGAGCGCCAATGGATGCCAGGCGTCGCCCAGCGCGGCGCACCGGCGCACGGCCGGTCCGGACACGGCGCCGGGCGAGCCACCGACCCAGATCGGCGGGTGCGGCCGTTGCACGGGGCGGGGGGAAAACGTGGCGCCGGCGAAGCTCGCGTACTCACCCTTGTACTCCGGGACATCGGCGGCCCAGGCGGCCTTGATCGCCCGGAGATAGTCGTCGCTCAGCCGCCCGCGCTCCCGGAACGGCAAGCGGAGGTCGAGGAACTCGGCCTCGTCCCAGCCCACGCCGACGCCGAAGATGAAGCGCCCGCCCGAGGCCTGGTCGACGGTGGCCGCCGCCTTGGCCGCCACGAGGGCGTTCCGGTAGGGGAGCACGATGACGCTGGCTCCGAGGCGGATGCGCCGCGTGCGGCCGGCGAGATAGGCGAGGAGCGAGAACGGATCCGGCCAGTGGCCGCCGTAGTGCTGGGTCGTGGCGGGCTTGGCGAGGATGTGATCGGGGACGAAGACGCCGTCGAGGCCCAACTCCTCGGCGCGCGCCGCCAGCGATTCCGCTTCGGCGACCGTGAGCTGCCAGATCGGAAGCACGACTCCGTAGTTCATGAAACCCTCCCCGGCCGCGCCTTCGGCGCGCTGGTTGCCGTTCCCATCAGCTCACTGTGACCGCCATCCCTCCTGTCGTGATGGTGCGCGGACGGATTGGGCTCCCGCAGGGCGAGCGCCGTTCCCTGGGCTCGCGAGTAGGGGACTCGGCTGGTCGTCGCGAGAGCCGCGTGGCGGCCATCATAGTTCCCGGCACGCTGCGTCTGCAAGCTGCGCTCGAACGAGGGCCCCGTTACTCCTCGGCGAGGGCGCTCCGGGACTCGCCCGCCGGGTCGGCCCCGGCGTCGCTCCCGAGCTCGACCACGACCCGGGTGATGGCGCCGGTGAAAGAGAACGGCGACGTGTAGGCCTCGCTCACCGGCACGCTGCCGTCGCGTCCGCAGTGGATCCCGCTCGAGGTGGCCGCTCACGCGCGCACGGCGCCCGCAGTGAGGCCGCCCACCAGGTACTTGCGGACGAGGAGGGAGAAGACGAGCACCGGCAGCAGCACCAAGGTGCTTCCGGCGGCGATCTTTCCCCACTCCCAGCCCTCGTAGTTCAGGAAGTTCACCACGGCGACGGGCGCGGTGATGGCCCTGGTGCGCGTGAGGATCAGCGCGAAGAAGAAGTCGTTCCAGGAGAACAGGAAGCAGAGGATGGCCGTTGCGGTGATGCCCGGGGTGGCGAGCGGAAGCGTGACGCGCACGAAGCCCTGCCAGACGCTGGCACCGTCGATCCAGGCGGCCTCGTCGAGCGAGCGCGGGGTGGCGTCGAAGAAGCTCCGCATCATCCAGATCACCAGCGAGAGGTTGAAGGTCAGATAGATGACGACGAGACCGAGTCGCGTGTCCAGGAGGTCGAGGTGGCGGTAGATGAGGAAGTACGGGAGCGTGAAGGCGATCGGCGGCGCCATCCGCGTGGCCAAGATCCAGAACGCGATAGCGCCCTCGTGCCGGAAGCGCGCGCGGGAGAGGGCGAAGGCCGCCGGCACGCCGACGCACAGGGCCAGGAGCGTCGTCGTCGCGCTCACCACGGTGCTGTTCCACAGCGAGACCGGGAACGCACCCTCCCAGAGGGCACGGTAGTGCGCGCCGGTGGGCGTGAAGAGCAGGCGGGGCGGGAACACGTTGATGTCGGCGGTGGGCTTGACCGACATCTGCAAGAGCCAGAGGAACGGGAAGAGGACGACCGCGGCCAGCAGGGCCACCAGCGCGGCCGCCAGGCGCCGCCGGCGTCGCTCGCGGCGGGAGCGCGGAGCCCTACTCAACGTCCCCCCGCGCGCCGACCACCCGGACGAGCCACCAGCTCAGCAGGAACACCGCGGCGACGAGGGCGAGGGTGATCGCGCTGGAGAAGCCCAGGTAGGAGAAGTTGAAGGCCTGGCGGAAGGCGTAGTAGTTCGTCACCTCGGTGACCGTGCCCGGGCCGCCGTCTGTGAGGATGTAAATGAGCGGGAAGGCCTTGACGCTGTCGATGAGCCGGAAGAGCCCCGCCACCAGGAGCGCCGGGCGGAGGTAGGGCAACACGACGTGGCGCAGGACCTGCCAGCCCGCGGCCCCATCGATGCGCGCGGCCTCCAGGGCCTCCTCGGGCATCATCTTGAGCGCGGCCAGAACCATGAGCGCGGTAAACGGCAGCCACTCCCACACGTCCGCGATGACGATCGCCGGCAGCGCCCAGTCGGGGTGGGTGATGAGCGCCGGGATCGGGAGCCCCAGCGCCGCGAGAGCCGAGTGGACCGGGCTGATGTCCGGCGTGTACAGCACCTTCCACATGATGGCGACCACGATCGGCGGGAGCACCATGGGGATCAGGAAGAGGGTGCGACAGGCCTCGACGAATCCCGAGCGGACGGCCAGGAGGAGGCCGAGGGCGAGCCCTCCCACGAGCTGGAACGCCACGGTGCCGGCCGAGAGCTTCGCCTGCACCCAGACGGAGTTCCAGAAGCGGTCGTCGTGGAGCAGCAGCGCGTAATTGCCGCTCGGCTGGCTGAAGTCGAGGGCGGTGGCGGGCCGGGTCAGATCGAGCGGGGTGAGGCTGGTGGCGACGAGGTACACCGTCGGGGCGAGCGTGACGACGGCGAGGACGACGAGCGAGGGCAGCAGGCAGAGCGTGTATGTCCGATCACGCCGGCCTGCCAGGGCCCGCTTCACGCGTCGATCTTGATGCCCGCCTTCTTCAGCTCGAGCACGGCCTCGCGCTGGGCCTGGGCCATCGCCTCCCGGGCCGGCTGCTGGTTGGTGACGATGCGCTCGATGGCCTTGTGCATCTTGTCGCCCACCTGGGGATAGACGGGGACCACGCGGTACTTCATGTAGCCCAGCCGTCCGGACTCCTCCAGCACCCGGAGATAGAGGGCCGCCAGGTCCTGCCCGTTGAGCGTCATGTTCTTCCGATACTGGGGGTCGTCGATGACCGACTTGCGGCAGACGGCGATGTAGCCCTTCTCGAGGGCAGCCCGGCGCACCATCTCCTTGCTGAGCGCCCACTTGATGAACTCCCACGCCGCTCGCTTGTTCTTGGCGCCGACGGGGATGCCGAAGCCATGGGAGACGGACCCCGGAAAGGCGCCGGCGGGCCCGCGCGGCATATAGGCGAACCGGACAGTGGTCTTGACCGTGCTGTCGGGGGCGGTCGCCAGTGGGGCTAGCCAGGCGATGGCCTGGGTGCGGAGGTTGGCCCGTCCGGTTCGCTGCGCGAGCGCGCCCTGGTCCATCGTGTAGGAGAGGGCGCCGCTCGGCGAGTACTGGCGCAGCAGGTTCGCGTAGTACTCGGCGGACTCGACGGCCTCGCGGCTGTCGAGCGCCGGCGTCAGGTTCTCGGGCGGATTCGCGAAGACCTTGCCGCCCCAGCCCATCAGGTACGGCGGCCAGTGCCAGTGATGCAGGTTGTCATTGACGAAGGCCTTGACCCCGTCCTTGCCGTCCACCGCCGCGCAGACCTGGCGGAGCTGGTCGAAGGTCTCGGGCATCTTCATGCCGGCCTTCTCGATCAGATCGTAACGGCTGGCCGCCATGATCATGGCGCCCGCCTCCCAGGCGAAGCCGTAGCGCGTGCCCTTGGCGTCAGTGAGCGAGGCCTGGGCGCCGGAAACGAAGTCGCCGGCATCCCAGTCGGGGGGCGTGGCGTTCCGGTCGCTCAAGAACTCCTCGAGGCTCGACATCCAGCCGGCGCCGATCCATCGCCCGGAGTAAATGAAGGTGATGTTGAGGAAGTCCCAGGCGCTGCCGCGCGTGGAGAGGTCGAGGTCAGCCCGCTGATTGTAGACTGGGAAGGCCGGGGTCTCGAAGTTGACCCGCATCCCCGTCTTTTCCTCGAACTCTTTCAAGAATTCCTTCAGCACGTTGGTGTAGGCGTGCTGGAAGCAGGCGCCGTTCAGGGTGACGCCCTTGAACTCCTTGGCCTGGCCGAGGACGGCGGGCGCTCGGGCGGCGACGAGCCCGAGGCCGACGGCCGCCGCCGAGGTCTTGAGGAACATCCGGCGTGTGCTGCCCCGAGGCCGATGCAAGGGCATGCAAGTCATAGCGGCGCCTCCTTACCGGGAAGGAACAAACCGGACCGGGGCTCTGGACGGCTACGAGCCTTCTAGACCGGAGGTGGGCTCGAAGTCAAGGGCGCCCGGTTCCGACTCGGGCGGGAGGCACGGTCCGCCGGGCCTCAACCGTGTGCCGAGACCCGACCGGGTCGCGCGCGCCGGCATCACGTGGCACAATCGCGGACGTTGCCTCGCTGGTCGGCCGACGCGACCGCTGTCGCACCCGCCTGCTGAGGATCCGAACGGAGGAGAGCGAGGACGTGATCGGGCTCGAGTGCCCCCGCTGCCGCGCACTGTTCAAGGACGCGCGCCTGTTCACCGGCTGCCCGCGCTGTCACGAGCAGAAGGTTCCGGTCAACCTGACCGTCAAGTTCGACCTCGGTCCGCTCGCACATCTCCGGACCGAGCGATTCCCGGCGATGCCGCGCGGACTCTGGCGGTTCCGCGCGCTGCTGCCGGTCGTGGGCGAGCACCCCGTCACGCTCGGCGAGGGCGCGACGCCGCTGATCCACCTCGAGCGCATCGGCCGGCGCCTCGGACTCGGGCGCCTCTACGCGAAGGACGAGAGCCAGAACCCGACGTGGTCGTACAAGGACCGCCTCTGCTCGGTCGCCGTGACCCACGCCGTCGAGACGGGCGCGCGCGTGGTGACGATCGCGTCCACCGGCAACCACGGCGCCTCGACGGCGGCGTACGCGGCGCGCGCGGGGCTCCCGTGCGTAATCTTCACGCTCGCCTCGGTCCCGGCCACGATGAAGACGCTGATGCAGGCGTACGGCGCCGCCGTCGTCTCGTGCCCGACGCCGGAAGCGCGCTGGAACCTGATGCGTCAGGGCGTCGAGCGTCTCGGCTGGTACCCGACGGGCGGCTTCCAGGCGCCGCCGATCGGCTCGAACCCGTACGGCATCGAGGGGTACAAGACACTCGCGTACGAGGTCGCCGAGGACCTCGGGTGGACCCCGCCCGACCTGGTGGTCGTGCCGAGCGCGTACAGCGACGGGCTCTTCGGCATCTGGAAGGGCATGACCGAGCTCAAGACGCTCGGCCTCGTCGAGCGCGTGCCGCGAATGGTC
>JACPCG010000082.1 GCA_016179925.1 Candidatus Rokuibacteriota bacterium
CAGGGGCGAAGGCGCCGCGGAGCGCCCGCCGAGCGAGTCGAGCCGGTCCAGGAGCAGGCCGAAGAGCTCGGCGCGCTCCCCCGTCAGCTGCTCGGGGCGAAAGCGCCGCGGGTACTGGGTCTCATAGTGGCGCTGAAGCTCGCGGCCGGTCGGCGGGGTCGTGACGACCGAGCTCCGGCAGCGCGGGCAGCGCCGGTAGCGCGCTCCGCGATAGAGGAGCGCGCTCGTCGCGGTCGCCCCGCCGCACGCCGGGCACGCGACGGCCGCCTCCGGCACGGCCGGGCGCCGCTCGGCCACGCGCGCGAGTGCCTGCTCGAGCGAGGCGATCGCACGGTCCCAGCCGTAGTGGGCTTCCGCGTGACGGCGGCACGCCCGCCTGAGAGCCACGGCCGCCTCGGGATCGCGCTCCTTCGCCTCGAGGAACCGCCGGATGTCCTCAGCCATCACGTCGGGGGCCAGGCCGCGGAAGACGAGCGATGGCGAGAGCGGCAGCAGGATCTCGGGTGTGGCGCCGACCGGCGTCCCGAGCACGGGCGTCCCGCAGGCCAGCGCCTCGACGGTGACGAGCCCGAACCCCTCGAGCTCGCGCGTCGGCAGCACGAAGAGGTCCGCCGCCTGATAGTAGAGGGGAAGCGACTCGTCGGGAACGAAACCGAGGAACCGCACGTGCTCATCGAGCGCGAGGCCGCGGCTCAGCGCCTCGAGCTCGGGCCGGAGCGAGCCCTCGCCGCCGATGAGGAGCCGCGCCCCGGGGACCTGCAGCCTCACGATCGCCAGGGCGCGGAGCAGCAGATCGAGGCCCATGCGCGCCTCGAGATTCCTCACGGTGAGGAGCACGGGGCGCCCCGCGGGCAGGCCGAGCGCGCGCCTCACCGCCTCCCGGTCCCCTGCCGGGCGGAAGCGCTCGGTCGCCGCCGCGCCGGGGATCTTGACGATGCGGTCCCGCGGCACGCGGTAGAGCTTCCAGAGCTGCTCGGCCGAGAAGTCGCTGAGGACGTGGATGAGATCGGCGCGCCGGAGGCACGCGCGCTCGATCATCCACAAAAGGGCGACGCCGAGGTCGCCGGTGCGGCCGCCGCGATGGTGCCCCGTCATCCCGCGGCGGGACCGGTATTCGAGCGGCGCCGGCGAGTAGAAGCTGTAGAGGCGCGGGACCCGCCGGGCCGCCGGCGCCAGGAGCGCGCCGTACCCCGCGACGGGCTGGTGGAGGTGCAGGAGGTCGGCGCCGGCGGCCTCCAGTTCCTCCGATGTCGCCCGGCGCGATTCCAGGATCGAGCTCCGGATGAAGCGCACGAGCGAGCGGCGGTCGACGGGAAAATGGCGGAGGCGCACCCCCTGCCACTCGGTCCGAGCGTCGGCGCCGGCGGTGTGGGCCCGGCTGAGCACGCGCACCTCGTGCCCGCGCGCGGCGAGACGGGAGGCCTGCTCGCAGAGCATCCGCTCGCCGCCGCCCTCGGGGCGCGCGGGAGAGACGTCGGAAATCACGAGGACGCTGAGGCGGCGGCTCATCGCCGTCACTGGAGGGACCACGGACCGTGGCGGTCCAGGTACTCGCGCGTCCACAGCTCCGCCATCATCAGGGTCCACAGCCGGTCGGCATGGTTGCGGATCCCCGCCAGGTGCTCGCGCTCGAGGCGCTCGACCTCGGCCGGCTCGAAGAGCCCACGGGCCCTCACCTGCTCCGGCGCCAGGAGGTCCTCCAGCGTCCCGCGCAGCTCGGCGCAGAGCCAGTCGCCGAGCGGGATCATGAACCCCTGCTTGGGATGGGAGAGCACGGCCGCCGGGAGGACCGAGGCGAAGGCCGCCTTCAGGAGCCCCTTGAGGCGGCGCCCGGGGACCTTCACGGCCGGCGGGATCCCGAGGCTCGCCTCGACGATCCGGTGATCGCAGAACGGCGCGCGCAGCTCGAGCGAGTTCGCCATGCTCATGCGGTCGGCCATGACGAGCAGGTCCTCGGGGAGATAGGTCGCCAGATCGATCCGAAAGGCGCCGTCCATCGGATCGCCGTGGCCGTGCCCGGAATACGCCTCCCGCTGGGCCGCATCCGCGCCGGGCGGCAGGCACGCGCGGAGCGCCGGCGTCGCCAGCCGCGCGAGGTCGCCGTCGCCGAAGAAGCGCGTCCAGCCGATGTAGCGATCGGGCATGGGCGCCTCCGCGCCCGCGACGAACCGCCGCACCCAGTCCCCCAGATTCCGGCTCGAGCGGGAGTCGCTCACCAGCTTCGACGCCGCCGCGTCGGCGCAGTGGCGGAGCCAGCGCGGCAGCCGGGCGTAGCGCTCTGCCGCGCGGACGCCGAGGTAGCGCGGATAGCCGCCGAAGGTCTCGTCGCCGCCGATCCCCGACAGCGCGACCTTCACGTGGTGCGCCGTCGCCTGGGCGACGACGAACGTGGGAATCGCGGAGGAGTCGGCGAAGGGTTCGTCGAAGTGACGGACGATCGTCGGCAGGAGCTCGGCGACCTTCGGCTCGAGGATCTCCTCGTGGTGGTCGGTGCCGAAGCGCTCGGCCACGAGCCGGGCGTACGGCAGCTCGTCGTAGGAGGCGAAGGCGCGGCCGAAGCCCACGGAGAAGGTCGCGATGCGGCCGCTCGTGACCTCCCGCATGCTGGCCACCACCGCGCTCGAGTCGACGCCCCCGCTCAGAAAGACGCCGAGCGGCACGTCGCTCTCCAGGCGCAGCCGGACCGCCTCCCGCAATTCGTGACGCACCCGCTCGGCGGCCTCCGCGACGGACGGGCCCGCCGCGGGCGGCGCGCCCGGCGGGAGCCGCCAGTAGCGGCTGAGGGTGAGGCGCCCGTCGCGGAGCGTCGCCGTGTGGGCCGGCGGGAGCTTCGCGATCCCGGCAAAGATCGAGTGCGCCGCCGGCGTGTACCCGAACGCGAGGTAGTGGTGCAACGCCTCCCAGTTGAGCGTCCGCGACACGGCGGGGTGGAGGAGGAGGGCCTTCGGCTCCGAGGCGAAGAGCAACGTGCGGCCCTGGTGCCAGTAGTAGAGCGGCTTCTTGCCCAGCCGGTCGCGGGCGAGGACGAGGGTGGAGCGCGCCCGGTCCCAAAGGGCGAAGGCGAACATGCCGCGGAGATGGTCGACACACGCCTCGCCGTACTCGGCGTAGGCGCGTAGGATCACCTCGGTGTCGCTCCGCGTCCTGAAGCGGTGGCCCTTCGCCTCGAGGTCGGCGCGGAGCGCGCGGAAGTTGTAGATCTCGCCGTTGAAGACGATCCAGTGGCGCTCGCCCTCATCGCTCATCGGCTGCCGGCCGGTGACCAGATCGATGATCGCGAGCCGCGTCATGCCGAGCGCGACGTCGCCGTCGACCCACGTGCCGGAATCGTCGGGCCCCCGGTGTCTGAGCAGATCCAGCATCGTGGGCAGTAGCTCCGGCGGCGCCTGCCCCACCCAGCCCGCGATCCCGCACATCAGCGACGGCCCTCGGTCACGTCGCGGAGAAGCGCGACGACCCGTTCCGCCGTCCGCTCGGGCGCAAAGAGCGGTGCGCGGGCTCGGCCGCGGCTCCCGAGATCCCTGGCGAGCGGTCCATCCGACAGCACGCGGGCCATGGCATGCGCGATCTCGGCCGCCGCGTTGGGGTCGACGATGAGGGCCGCGTCCCCCACGACTTCGGGGAGCGCGCCGCGGTTCGAAGCGACCACGGGGGCGCCGCAGGCCATCGCCTCGAGGGCGGGCAGCCCGAATCCCTCCTCGAGGGACGGCAGGACGAAGACCGCCGCGCCGGCGTAGAGCGCCGGAAGGTCCCGGTCGTGGACGAGCCCCGGGAACATCACGCGGTCGGCCACCCCGAGTCTCGCTGCCAGCGCCTCGAGCGTGGGCCGGCCGGCGCGGTCCCCGCCGGCGAGCACGAGGGCGTGGCCGGCCCTAAGGGTTCCCGGGAGCGCCGCATAGGCGGAAAGGAGCCGGGGGAGGTTCTTGTGCGGCATGAAATTGCCCACATAGAGAATGTAGGACGAAGCGATGCCGTACCGTAGCTTTACCGCCTCGGTCAGGGGCTCCGGCCTGAATTCCGCGCCGAGCGCCACGGGGATCACCGTCACCTTCGCCGGCGCGATGCCGAGCCGGGCCACGATCGCGCGCTTGCTGTGCTCGGAGTCGGCGACGATCGCGGCGGCCCGTCGTGCGTAGAGGCGCGCCACCCGCGTCATGGTGGCGTCGTAGAGCGGCCGGCGCCGTCCCGCGTAGCCGATGAAGAAGAGGTCGTGGATCGTGAGGACGACCGGACAGGGCGCCAGGAGAGGCCCCTTGTAGTACGGCGAGAGGAACACCGAGACGCCGTCCGCCGCGAGCGCCCGGGGCAGGCTCACCTGATCCCACCACTGTGTCCACGCCCCCGGCAGCACGCGGAAGCTCACGCCGGGCAGTGCCCACTCGAACGCCGTGTCGGCGTCCCCGTACACGACGCACGTCCATCCTGCGTGCGACGCCGCGCGCAGCACCTCGGTGAGATAGCGCCCGATCCCCGTGCGCGTGTGCCGCTTGAGCTCGCGACCATCGACGCCGAGCCGCATCACGCGCCGGGTGCCCTCAGAAGTGCTCGGGACGTGCTGCTCCACCGCCTCAGCCGGGGAGATTCTTGTCTGGGCTGAAATTCCCTACGTTGAGGACGTAGGCGGACGGAATGCCGTAACGCGCGCCGACAGCAGGGGTGCACGGGGTGGGCTCGAGCTCGGCGGCCGGCGCGACGGGGATCACGGCCACCCGCGCCGGGCTCATGCCGAGCCTCACCGCCCCGCCCTTCTGCCCGGCTTCAGCCCGACCAGCTCCAGGGCCATCCCCCAGTTGAGGCCGGTCAGGCGATACCACCCGTACGCGAGTCTGTTGACGAAACGCTTCCCTGGCGTGGCCGCCGCCCCGCGATCGAAGCCGACCTCGACGACCGTGAGCCCGGCGGACGCGACCAGCCCCCGGAGCGTCTCCGCCGAGAAGTGGTAGAGGTGCAGTTCGCGCTCGTCGGCCTCGAAGAGCGGCGGCCGGCGACCTCTGGCGAGCACATAGGCGGCGCGGAAGATGCGGTCGTCCAGGTTCGGCGTGGCCAGGACCAGCCAGCCACCAGGCCTGAGCACGCGGCACATCTCCCGGACGAGACGCCGCGGGTCCCCCGCGTGCTCGAGAACGTGCCAGCACGTTACCACGTCGAAGGCCTCCGACGGCAGGCCGGCTTCCCAGAGTTCACCGCCCACGACTTCGAGCCCGTCGGCGACCGCCGCCTTGACAGCGTAGGGGGAGAGTTCGGTGCCGCTCACCTGCCAGCCGCGCATGCGTGCCACGTGGAGAAAGTGCCCCGTGCCGCATCCGACGTCCAAGAGTCGCCCAGGCGGCACGCGGAGGCGCTCCACGCGTTGAATCCGCTCCCGCCAGATCCGCTCTCGAGCCTTCCCCTGGTCCTCCCACGGCGCGTAGTACCCGGCGTCATAAGCCCCCTCGATCGCTGGCCGGGGCGGCTCGGGCGTCACGAAGACGAGCCCGCACCGGCAGCGCACAACGCGTGTCTCTCGCACCTTTTCCAACGTCTCCCACTCGGTCCCGCCGCAGAGGTTACAGACCGCCATGTCCCGCTCGCAGAAGCTCCCGGTAGACGGCCTCAACGGCCTCGACATGGCGGGAGAGGCTGAACTCGGAGACGACGCGCCTGCGCCCCGCCGCACCCATGCGTTCCGCCCGGACTCCATCCTGGACGAGGGCGATAACAGCGGCGGCCAGCGCCGCGGGATCGGCGGGAGGAACTAGGAGGCCAGTTTGTCCGTCGAGGACGATTTCCGGAACACCGCCGGCGCGCGTCGCCACCACCGGCTTGGCCATCGCCATGGCCTCAAGGAGCACACGGCCGAAATGCTCGCCGAGTGACGGGAGGACGAACAGGTCGAAGAGCGCGACGTAGTCGGCGATCCGCTCCTGCCAGCCCGCGAAGTTGACGATCCCTTCCAGCCGGAGTCTGCGGCGCTGGGCTTCGAGAGTTTCCCGAAGCTCCCCGTCACCCACTAGGACCCAGCGCACCTCGGGAATCTTCTCGCTGACCAGCCGCGCGGCATCCAGCAGGTGGTCGTACCCCTTGTAGGCGACGAAGCGGCCGACGCTGCCGACGACGGGGGCGCCCGGCGGGAGGCCGAGTGCCTCGCGTAGACCGGCAGGCGGCGGGCCAGGAGTGAAGCGGCGGAGGTCGATGCCGTTGTAGATCCGCGTCACCCTGGCGCCGGGACAGCCGGAAAAACGCCGGGCCACGGCGTCGGAGTTCACGACGATCCGCACCGCCAGCCGGGCCAGGAGGCGGTCCTTCCACCCCTCCGCCTCCTTCACCCGAACATGCCAGACAACGGGCACCCGTCGCCAGCGCCCCACCAGTCCGGCATAGAGGGCGATGCGACCCATTGCGTTCACGTGCAGAAGCGAGATCCGCTGCGCCCTCACGAGGGCCCCCAGTTCGGCGAGGCACCGGACAAGCGGCACGATCCGCGAACCCTGGCGGCCCCGGAAGGGAAGGATCGCGACGGGGATTCCCGCGGCCTCGAGGCGCGCCGCCAGGGCGCCGCGCGCGGGACAGACGACCAAAGGACGGAAGCGCGACCCGGCGAGATAGATCACCAGATCGAGCAGGCTGTGTTCACCTCCCCCGACAAGCTCCTCCGAGTCGGACAGCAGCAGGACATTCACGGCCCTCATGCGCGTCGCGTGAACATGTTCAAGATCTCCCGGTCGGAGACGGCCGGCTTACCGGCGTCCCGCCGGCGCTTCCCGAGTGCCTCGCTCAGCTGACCGAGGGCCCCGGCGAACCCACGCAGCACTGCCCGCCCCCTGACCACGGGGAGGCCGAGGAGCAGAAGGGGAAGCCACACTAGGTGCTCGGCCAGGAGCGCCCGATCCCGGAGGTTTTTCCAGATGAACAGGAAGCGGTTCTTCCAGTAGATGCTCTGAATAGTTACCGGGCTGTAAAGCCGGCGCGTGGTGCCCTGGAGCGCATGGTCCGCGACGCTCGCTGGCTCGATAATCACTCGCCATCCGTGCTGCCAGGCTCGGTAGCAGAGGTCAACGTCCTCCCAGTAAATTGGGCGGTAGAGGTCGTCGAACCCTCCTAGCGAGAGAAGCTTGTGCCGCGAATAGGCAGCATGGCTGGTGGGGACAAACGGGGCGAGAAACGAGTGACGTGGGATTTCCCGCACGACATAACGATGCCCGAAGAGCCCAAAGCGAAAGAAGGGTGTCGCGACGATGATCTTCCCCCCCGTCTGGGAGGAGACTTCACGAGACCCAACGGCAAACATGGAGGGGTCACTGAAGGCTTCCCGCACAGGATCCAAGAAGCCCTCTCGCACTTGGACATCGCTATCCAGAAAATACAGAATTTCTCCCGTGGCCGCGGCGACGCCCGCGTTGCGCGCCCTGATGACTCCCTGGTTCGAGCTGAGAGCGACTAGAACGATCTCGGGAAAGCGGGCTTTCAGAAACTCAGCGGTGCCATCCACGCTGCCGTCGTCCACGATGATCACCTCGAGTCCATTCCGGCCGCGCGTCGCTCTCAAGAGGATGGGCAAATTCACCTCCAGCAGCGCTCTGCCGTTATATACGGGCAGGACGACAGAGACCGTGGGGCTCATCTCCGCCATCTCCGGGGGATGCGCTCGAGGAGGCCCCACACTCGTCCCGCATCCAACCCCAGATCGGCCACGAAGCGAACCGCCGGGGCGGCCCAGAGCACAGCCCGCCACGGAATGTACCGGCTGGCAAAGCGATAGGAGAAGACCAGGCATCCATAATGGACAGCCGCGGCTGCGAGGATCCACAGCAAGTTCAGATGAGCCAGCCAAAGGATCAGCAGGAGCCCGAGGTACTTGAGCCCGACGGACCCCCTCATTATGAATCGCAACAGCCAGCCTCGTTCCGTGAGGAAACCGAGCATCTCGATCTCTCCGCGTCCGAAATTGAACCAGCGCACGAAGACCCCGCGGAGATGCCCGCGAGCTTGGTGATAGACGATCGCCCGCGGGTTGAAGAGGCACCGGTGGCGCGCCGTGACTTCCCGCGCCAGGAGATAATCCTCACCACTCCAAATGGATTTGGGATGAAACCCGCCCGCCTCCAGCAAGATCCGACGTCGATAGGCGCAATTCACCGTGTTAAGCTGATGCGTCTCCACGATTTCCCCACGGGCCGCGTAGATATACCGCAACCCTCCGCCGGGGTACCCGAGGACGTGCTCACAGAGCCCTATCAGCCCCGGCCTGAGAGGGAAAACGGCCCCGCCGACGCCCGCCACATCCGGGTTGAGAACGAGGGGCCCCACGAGCTCCCTGAGCCACTGGCCATCCACGACGCAGTCATCGTCGGTGAACGCCAAAATCTCTGCCGTGGACGCCTGAACCGAGACGTTCCTCGCAGCGCTGCGACCGCGGGACTCACACGGCTGTGTGATGTACACCACCCCCGGGGGCGCCAGGGGCTCTCCGGTATCTTCGACGACCACGATCTCCAGCTTGTGCTTCGGATAGTCAACCGCGCCGATCGACCTGAGCGCCTGTGAGAGCAACGCCCGACGGTCCTTCGTGATGATAAGCACGGACACCGACGGAAGGTCCGGATCGGGTGCCATGGGCGCGCGTCCGTCACCTGAGGCGCTGCCAGAACACGCCGGGGTGATCAATGTGCTCTACCTCTTCGGTGATTCCGTTCTGCAGGCCCGAGCCCTCGATGACCCACTCCCTCCTCCACCCCTTAGTCGTTGCGCCTCAGGTGCCCGAACATTTCCTCGAGCCGCCGCTTGAAGGTGTGCTCGGTCCGCGCGCGCCTCTGGGCCCGCGCGGCGATCGTCCGCCGCGCATCAGGACGCGCCAGGTAGTACGCCGTGAGGCTCCGCAGCTCCTCCGCGGAGTGATACGTGACCATCTCCGTTCCGAGCTCGTAGAGCTGGCCCAGTTGATCGCAAGCGTTTGTGAGCAGAAACCCCCCGCACGCCGGAACCTCAAAGACCCTAGCGGTGACATTGCAGATCGGCCCAGGCTCGCCGACTGAGAAATGAATGTCGAGGGTGATGTCGGAAGCGCCATAGATCTTCACCGCTTCTTCCCCCCACGCCGGCCGCCCCTGCCAGGTGGATCGCAGCGGAGACCTATCCGGATTCCAAGTGCCCCAGGGATTCCGAGGCGGGCCCCAGATCTTGAGACCGAAGTCCCGGACCGCACCCAGCACTCTCTCGCGGGAGGGAAGGATGGTGCCCACGAACGCGACCGGGCTCCCGTAACGGACGCGCTCCTCCGTCGTCAGAACGGCGGGGCGGTGAAACTCCGAATCGCATGCAAACGGTAGGGTCGCAACGTGCCGGGATCGAACCTTGACGCGTTCCAGCGCGCGCTTGTCGTCGATGACGAAGAAGAAGTCGTACATCGCCGAGTTCCGCTCGACGAACTCCGCCGCGCCGGGAGTCAGGAGCGAGTCGCCGTACCAGTTGACGAGGAGCTTGACCCGTCGCCTGATCCGCCCCAGGACGGAGGCCCGCAGATTGGCCCCCTTGATGACGAGGAGAATGTCGGGACGGAAATTCCGGCACTCTGCGAAAAGTCGAACGCTCATCAGACGCGTGTTGATCAGGTTCGACAGTCGATCATAGAACGGGAGCAGGGCTCGGGCCGTCCCTCGCGCGGCGACCGGGACCGGCACGCGTAACGTGGGCGCCTGTGTGTTGAAGAAAATGACCTCATGGCCCAACTCCTTCAGCGCCCTGAATCGGGCCCGCCCATCAGGGTTGGGATAATCGGCGAGGAGGATGCGAGCCGTGGCAGCCTCCTCAGGCCTTGCGGCAGAAGAGTGCCATGTGCCCCGCGACCCGCAGTAGCGCGAGGAGCCCGCTGATGGGATGAAAGACTCGGTGGAACACCCGCTCAGGCATACTACGTATTCCCATCTGGTACTTGGCCAGGTAGAGGATGCTCGCGACGAAATTGGTGGACGTTGGATCCAACACCATCCGTTCCACCCGAAAACCCGTCTTCCCCAGCAACGCCGAGGCGGTCGCGGGCGTGAAATGGAACAGGTGCCGCGGCAGGTCCCAATTCACCCACCACCGCCCGAAGAGACGAGTGTCCAGGCCACCGGCGTTGGGCACCATCACCACCAGCAACCCGCGGTCCTTCAAGATGCGGTGCGCTTCGCGCAGTTCGAAGGACGGGAACAGAAAGTGCTCGAGAGAGTGCTGGAAGAGGACCACGTCGAAAAACTCCGAAGGGAACTTGGCATCCAGAAGCTCCCCCTGAGAAACAGGGAGCCCCAGGATCTCCCGCGCGTGCTGCGCCGCGACGGGGCTCAACTCCACTCCGAAAGGCGTCCATCCCCATTCCCGATACCGCGCCAGGGTGAATCCCAGTCCACACCCCACATCCAAGATCTTCCCCTCGCCGCCGAAAGGGATCAAAAGAGGATCCCGCCAGAGGCGGAGGTAGAAATACAGGGAGAAAAGGAGCGGTTCCTGAAGAACGCGTTCGAGCAGCCCGAGCTGTTCACTGCGCGCAGGTGGATAGTCGTAGAACCGCTCCAGTAGCCTGGCTCTCACGCGGCGTCTCCAAGAGGGGCCCTTGGCGCCCTCATACTGATGCAGAAGGCAATCCAACTGGGAGTGGCGGTAGTACTGGTCGGGGTAGTGGCGCGACATCTCCTCGCGCGATGGCCTGGGGTCGGTGAAGAGCAAGCCACAGCGGTCGCAGCGGACGATTTGAAACACGGGGGCGGGCCGGTCGAAGAGCAGATCCCGCTGATACAGGAACGGCCTGAAGGCTTCCCCGCCACATAGTTCGCAGCGCTGGACGGTCTCCATCACCGTTTCCTCGGCATGAGGAGAGCCGCACGAAGAGAGAGGCGCTCTGCGGCAGTCAGGAACCCGGCCAGGTGAAGGATCGCGACGTAGGCCACGATCGCTGCGGCAAGCGCCAGGGCCGGGGCGCTCTGAAACAGCCAGAGGAGCACTCCCATCGCTCCACAGGCTCCCACCGTTTTCAGGTCAGCCACCGTCGGCGACACCGGGATCCCCTTCGCGCGGATGGCCAGGGGCACAGCCACCACCAGGAGCACGCCGGACGCGAGAAAGCTCGCGGCCAGCCCGAGGTGTCCCATCACCGGAACGAGGAGCAGGCTTCCGCCGAGGAGCACCGCGGTCGCCGCGGCCAACAGGACCAACCACATCCGCTCTGCCTGCATGGCGACCATCGCGTAGGACAGGGGGGAGTAGAGGCAGAAGAGGGTGATGAACCAGCCCAGGAGTTGAAGCGACCCCCCGGCAGCCGAGAACTCTCGCCCGAAGAGCAAGCCGACAAGGGGGTGCGACAGGAACGAGAGGGCGAGCCCGAGCGGAATCCCGATCGCCAGCGAATACTTCCGCGTCAATCCGACAAGAGCCATAAAGGCCTTCAGGTCAGCCGCGTAGAGGTGCGAGAAACGTGGGTAGAGCACGCCTGAGAAGGTCCCAACCAGGGCGACCAGCACCGAGATCACGCGGAACGCCGCGCTAAACGTTCCCACGGCGTCGATCCCCTTGAGCCGCCCAAGAAGGATCATTCCGACGTTCCAATAAAGGTCGTTCAGCACGAGCACGAGGGCAAACGGCATGGCCGCGTCCAGCATCGCCCGCACCCGAAGCCCGGCGAGGTTGTGGCGTGGGGTCACCCCGCACGCCCGACGACAGACACGCCTGAGGACCAGGGCGTTCGCCAGCTTGTGGACCACGAAGAGCCCGGTCAGCGCCGTCACCCCCAGGGAGGACGCGACTAGGCCCAGGACGAAGAGCGCCCAGAGGACGGCCATCCCGGCGCTCACCATGGCGTTGAGATGGATCCTCTCCTGCCCGGTCACAACCGCTCCGTACACCGTGCCCACGGAGGACAAGACCACCCCGACTCCTGCGAGCGCAATCAGCATCGCATCCGGCAGCGAATGGAAGAGAAGCGCCGTGCCCGCCGTCAGCGCCAGCGCGAGCGGCGAAAGGAACCCCTGCAGCCGCAGCACGGACCCCAGCTGGATGTCGGCCTCAGCCGGGCGACCGGCCACGTCCCGGGCCAACACGAGGTAGAGGCCGAAGCTCGAGACGATCCCGAACAGCGCGGCGTACGTGGTGACGTACGTGTACCGGCCGAGCCGCTCTACGCCCAGGTGTCGCACGAGAAGGATGTTGACCGCAAACCCTACCACGTTTGTGATGACGTTCGCGGAGAGTAAGGAGAGCGCGTTCCGCGCCAGCACGCGGACACTCACCGCGACGGTCCCCCGACGGTCCGATGCTCAGAACCGTCGAAGCAGGTTGAGCTCATTCGGGTGGACATGTCGGGCGGGGATGTAGAGATCGAATCCGGCAACCGGTTCAAGACGGAACGCATAGCCCCGCAGCTGCATTTCGCGGACGAACACGGCGCTCGCTTCCGTGTTCCGCTCGAACACGTAACCGGGGTGGGGGGAAGATTCCACGGCTTGGGTGTAGGCCGGACGACGTTCGACGTTGATCGGACCTGCGAGGGGAGAAGCCAGGACGGCCTCCCGCGAAAGGAAAATCAGCGGGTAGGCCACGAAATAATCTGTGTAGAGGAATGCCATTCCCCGTGCCTCGAGGGCCGACAGCAACCCGGACACGCGCGGGCCAGAGGACCGGGCGTCGCGGGCGGTCCCCACCACATTGCACAGCAGCAACAGCCCCATCCCCGCCCCCTTCAGGAATCGCGGACACCGTGCCAGGATCGTCCAGAGGGCGGCCAACCCAAGGGAGGCTAAGAGATAAAAAGGAAAGAGATGCCTCGCGCGATCGAGGCCAAGGATCCAGAGAAAGAGAAGCGTGGCGAGGCCGGACCAGCCCACGAGCGCCAGGCCGAAACCTGCGCTGGAGCCGCGCGGAACTACGCCCCGGGCAGCGCGGTGAGCCAGCAGCACGCCTCCGGCAGTTGCGGCGATTAATCCCCACGCCCCCCAGGAGGGGAGGCCGAGGAACGTGGGAACATTCTCCAGAACGAGCAGGGGAAATCGAGTCAGCCGCCACAGATAGCCGAGTCCTTTCGCGACGCCGAGCCACAGCAGGCTCGGCGCTTGACCAACTTCTGCTCGCGACACGTCCAGAACTCGGCCCGCCAAGCGAACGACCGATGCGCCCCGATGGGCGAGGTTGTACAAAACAAAAGGCAAGAAGCCCAGGAAGAATCCGTACCCCAGCGATCCCCACTCGCGCGCGCCCAGCCCACCTCGATGGCGGCGAACGACCCAGATGGCTCCGACGAAGAGGGGAAGGACAAAAGCCAGGCTGTACGTGCCGAATCCACCAACCGCCCCGAGGACCGCCCAGGTTCGGCAGGCGTGGTGTCCATTCGGGACTTCACGGCCGAGGCGCGCCGCGAGCCAGAGCGTCAGGCCACCGAAGCACAAGACTTCCGGATACCCCCCGACCGCCTGGGACGACATCGCGAAGAGGAGCGGGGGCCCGAGCGCAAGCCAGAGAGCCGCGGCCAGCGCCGGGCCGATGCCCCAGAGGATTCGCGCGGCAGCAGCGACCGCGACAACGCCGACCAGCCCTAGGGGCAAGGAGGCCAAACGATATACGAAGGGCGACGGGGGGAACCACTGGAACAGGATCGCACCGAGATAGGAGGTCAGGACTCCACCGTAGTGCGCCTCCCAGAGGAGGAGTGGAAAGTCCCGGCCCTTGGCGATGTCGAGGGCCATGAGACCGCCGACCGCCTCGTCCGCCCCGATGAAATCGTCCAACAGTACCAGATAGGCGAGACGGGCGGCAAGGGCAACGAGGAGTAAGATCCTGAGGGCACGTGACCAAGGGACCGCCTCGAGACTTCCCACCCGCCCGGCTATGGGCGTCGGCCAGAGGGGGCGGCCCCCACCCGGCGTCCTCGTGCTTGAGCAACGGCAGAATCGTCACGATCCCGGCGAAGAACACGCCCCGGACCACGTCCACGACGGCGCGCACGCCCTCCTCGCCGAACGCGTACCGCGGGGAATAGCCCGCAACCAGTATGCGACGGACGAGACGGAGCGAGGTGCTGACGTGATTCGCCAGCAGGTCGCGGCGAGGGGAGCGCCCCGTGATCGCGCGCGTAGGCCTGGACGGTGGACCGCCACGTCCCCTGCGCGCGGAGGATGAACTCGACCGCCTCGCGCACGGCCCCGTGGCCCCCGCGGGCGCGCGTCACGACGTGGGCGGCGGCCCTGACCTCCGGCGCCGCGTCGGCGACGGCGATGGCGAGACCGACGCGCTGGAGCGCCGGGAGGTCCAGAAGATCGTCGCCGATGTAGGCGACCGCCTCGGCCGGCAGGCCGCACTCGGCCATGAGCGCCTCGACGCTCTCACCCTTTCGGCGCGCTCCAAGGATGACCGTGTCGACGCCGAGCTTGGCCCCGCGCGCCTTGGCGATCGGGCTCGACTCCCCGGTGATCATCGCCGTGCGCAGCCCCGCGCGGTGCGCCAGCGCGATCGCGACGCCGTCGTGCGAATGAAACGCCTTCAACTCGTCACCCTGTTCCGAAAGAATCATCCGGCCGTCCGTCAGGACCCCATCCACGTCCATCATCACAAGCCTGATCCGCCGCGCGCGCTGGAGCCCGCTCCTCCGCGACGTCACGCGACCCGCCTGAACTGCCGTATCGGCCGCGCGGGCGGTGCCGTCGACTCCTTCAGCGTCAGCCCGGGTAGCGCGACGACGACCGCGGCGAAGAACCAGAAGGGCTCCATGATGCGGACGATGATGAAGGTGTTCGCGCCGATCGAGTGCACCAGGAGCCCGACCAGGCCCGCGACGAAGCCCGCGGCGAGCCCTCGCTCCTCGGGGTCGCGGAGGGCCCGGAACGAGGCGATGCCACTCCGGAGCGCGGACCCTGCGAGCCAGAGGAAGGCCGCGAGCCCGATGATGCCGGTCTCGACGAGCGTCCGGGCGTACTGCATGTCCATGAACCCGAACCCTGTGACGCCGTAGCCGAGGATCGGGCGCTTCGTCCAGCCCTCCCACGCCTGCTGGACGCTGATGAGCCGCGCGGAGGTGGACGGGTCGAAGGCCACGCCTCCGAGCCTGACCGTCGGCTGGCCCGCTTCGGGCTCGAACGTGTAGAGGACCCGCTCCACGACCGGCTTCGGGAGGAGGACCACGGCCACGGGCGAGGCGACGATCACCAGCAGCAGGACGCCGCCCATCAGCCGGCGGCGGGTGGTGAGGAGCCAGAGCCCGGCCAGGGCGAAGGGCGCGCCGAGAAACGAGGCGCGCGAGAGCGTGTAGGCGAACGGCACCCCCATCAGCGCGATCAGCCCGAGGCAGACGCTGCGGATCCCGATGCGCGTGGTCTCCAACGCGATACCGCCCGCGACCGCCATCATAAAGAGCAGGTAGCCGCCGAGCGTGTTCGGCTCGCCCTCCGTGCCCTCGAAGGGCGCGGAGACGCGCTGGCCCGACGGGATCTGGGCGGCGCCGATCAGGCTGACGATCACGGCCGTCAGGAACGCCGCGACGACGAGGCGCCACGCCTGGGGGCGGTCGGTCAGGTTGTTCACGACCATGTAGTAGACGACGAAGTACTCGACGTACTTGAGGACGTAGAAGAACCCGGCGAGCCCGCCGACCGTCCCCGTCGCGTAGCCGACGAGCGTCGCGAGCGCGTTGACGACGACGTAGAGCATGATCGGCCGGTTCAGCGGCGTCTTGAGCGTGAGGCCGAGCTCCTTGTTCACCGCGGTCTTGGCGAACCAGCTGAAGGCGACGACGAGGAGGAGCACGTCCTCGCTCCGGATGATGATCCGGCGGCCCTCGGCGAGTCCGCCGCCGCCCGAGCCGATCTCGGGGGAGAGCAGCATCGAGAAGATCACGAGGTAGAGGCCGAACTCCGTCTTGATGAAGACGACGAGGAACACGGCGAGGGCGATGGCCAGGATGAACGCGTAATCCATCGTCGCGTGACCCGGGCGCCGGCTACTTCACCCTGACGACCTGGTTCGCCAGGCCGAGGCGCAGCAGCTCCCGGCCCTTCGCCTCGGCGTCCTCGGATGTCGCGAAGTTGCCGTGGCGGACGACGAACATCGTCGCCTCGCCGGGCTGCGCCGACACGCGCACCTGATGGCCGGCGGCGCGCAGGCGCTCCGCGGCCTGCACGGCGCCGCGCAGCGGCAGCGGCGCGCCGACACGCACGCTGAGAGACTCGCGCTCGCCGAGGACGACGGCGTCGCCGAACCCCTGCGCGCGCAGGCTCTGGACGAGCGCCTGAGCCGCGCGCGCCGTCGGGACCTTCTCGATGAGCACGGCGTACACGGCGGCGCCCGTCTCCTGGCGGAAGCGCACCGTCTGGTACCCGGCCTGGGTGAGTCGCCGCTCGACGCGCTCGGCGTCCGCCTGCGCGACGAAAGGCCCGAGCTCGACGGCGAAGCGCGCCCCCGCCGGAACCCGCGCGGTGGTCGCCTTGGGCGGCGCGGCGGCCGCGGGAGCGGGCGCCCGCGGCGTGTCCGCGGCCTTGGCCGCAGGGCTGGGGACCGCGGCGCGTGGGGGCGCGGCCGGCGGCGCCGGCGCCGGGGGCTCGGACGGACGCACCGGTGGGGCAGCGGGCGCTGGCGGCTCGGGCGAACGCACCAGCGGAGGAGCGGGAGCCGCGGCCTCTCGCGGCGGCACCGGTGCGGACACCACGGGCCACAGCGCGGGGGCCTCGAGCTTCAGGCGGAGGAGCGCCCGCGGCGTGAGGTCGCGCCAGAACGAGCGCGGGTCGACGTCGATCCAGCCCGCGCGCCAGGCGAAGGCCGCCGCGGCGAGCGCGCCCGCGAGGACCACGAGGAGGGCCAGCCAGAACGCCCGCCGCGTCTTGCGGCGTCGCCGCGCGGGACGCGCGCCCGCGAGCTTCGCGGCCGCGGCGGCCGGCGCCTCGGGCGCCGGAACGCTCGCTCCCGGCCGGCTCTCGACGCGCGTCTCCTTCCGGCCGTCGCGCCGCAGGAGCCCGCGGAAGAAGCCGCCGATCCGCTGCAGGCGCTCCTTGTGGCTGTCGACGACGGTCTCCTCGCCGTAGTAATGCGTGTAGTAGTGCGTGTACGCGTAGCCGGCGATCTCGGTCTTCACATCGTTGAGCACGACGCCCCAGACCTTGCCGCCGACGTTCTCCACGTGAATCTTCGCGCGCTTGAGCACGAGGCGGCCGACCTTGCCCGCCTGGTAGACGAGGATCACGCCGTCGGCCTGCGCGGAGATGATCGCCGAGTCGGTGACCGGCAGGACCGGCGGCGTGTCGATCAGCACCACGTCGTACTCGTCGCGCACGGCGTGCAGGAACGCGGCCATCGCGGGCGTCGAGAGCAGCTCCGAGGGGTTCGCGGGGATCGGGCCCGCCTCGATGATGTGCAGGTTGTCGAGGCCGGGCGCCGCCATGATGTCTTCCATCTCGAAGCGGCCCATCAGGATGTCGGCCACCGTCCGGATGCAGTCCCGCCACTGGACGCTGCCCACGAGGATGTTGGCGAGGCCGGGCTCGCGCTCGATGCCGAAGAAGCGGTGGATGCTCGGCCGCCGCAGGTTCGCGCCGACGAGGAGCGTGCGCTGCCCGCTCTGCGCCAGCGTCAGCGCGAGGTTGACGATCGTCGTCGTCTTGCCTTCCTGGAGGGTCGGGCTCGTCACGACGAGCAGCTTGCCGGCCCGTTCCATGCGGGCGAACTGGATGTTCGTGCGGAGGGTGCGGTACGCCTCGGCCACCGGGGACTTCGGGTCGAAGTGGGTGATCAGGAGCGCGTGGCTCAAGAGCGCCTCGGGGTCCATCTGGGCCAGCGCCGGCCGCCGCTCGAGCACGCGCTGCACCGTCTCGCGCGAGTCGATGTGCGGCACCACGCCGAGCACGGGGACCTCCAGGTACGCCTCGACGTCCTCGATCGTGCCGATGGACGTGTCGAGCGTCTCCTGGACGAACGCGAGGATCACGCCGAGCGAGAGCCCGAGCAGGGCGCCGACGAGCACGGTGTTCAGCGTCTCGGCGCCGACCGGCTGGTCCGACTCGGTCGCCGGACGGACGATCGACACCTCCTCGATCTTCTCGGACTCCTTGATCAGCGCCTCCTGGTGCTTGCCCTTGAGGAGCGCGAGCAGGTCGTCGTTGCTCTTGGCCTCGCGCTGCAGCCGCTGCATCGTCAGCTCGACGGAGGGCACCTCGCGGTTCTTCTGCAGCAGCTCCCCCATCTGCCGGTTCAGGATCTCCTCGCGGGTCCGGAGCATCGCGATCTGCGCGGTCACCTCGCGGCGCATCTCGAGGCGGACCTCGCGCATGCGGTCGTCGAGCGCCTGCAGGCGCGGGTGCCTGTCGGTGACCTCGAGCGCGAGGTTGTTGCGCTCGAGGAGGAGCTCGGAGTACATCGCCTGGAGCCGCTGCATCGCCGGGTTCGAGGTCTCGATGAAGACGCGCTCGGTCGAGTTCCCCGGGTCGGTCCGGGCCAGGCGCACCTGGACCAGCTCGAGCTCGGTCCGCTGCTGCCGGGCCTTCTCGATGTCGCTGCGGACCTGGGTGAACAGCGAGAGCAGCACCGAGGACTCGGCGCCGGGCGAGATGATCCGGTTGGCCTCGCGGAAGGCCCAGACCTCCGCCTCGGCGCGCTTGACGCGCACCTCGACCTCCTTGAGCTGGCCCTCGATGAACTTGCGCGCCTCCGTGACGCGGAGGTTCCGCTGCGCCCGGTTGAAGTCGCGGTACACCTCGGCCACCGTGTTCGCGATGTCGCGCGCCTCGCGCTGGCTCGTGGACCGGGCCGTGATCTCGAGGATGGACGTGGTCGGGACGCGCGCCACCTTCACCTTGGAGCCGATCGCGTCGAGGGCGGCCCAGTAACTCCTCGACTCGCGGAGCGCCTCGCCGGAGGCCGTCTCGGGGAGCCGGCCGAGCCGCTTCGCCACCTCCTCGAGAATCGGGTAGCTCTTGATGAGGGTCACCTGCGTCTCGATGTTGTCGGCGCTCGAATAGGAGAGGACTTCGACCAGGAGCCCCGAGAGCTGCGTGGACTGCTCGAACCTCACCGCCGCGGTGGCCTGGTAGACCGGCACCTTCTGCTTGGCGAACCAGAAGCTGAAGAGCGCGACGAGGACCGTGGACACGATGATGATCAGCCGCCGGCGGCGGACGATCAGCCAATAGTCGCGGAGGTTCATCTCGTACTGCGCCACTAGCGGAACACCTCGCCGAGCATCCTCACCGCGCGCCCTCCGCGACGGGGCCGGTGATGTAGACGAACGGCGCCTCGGAGAGATCGACCGTCTTCGGGACCGGCAGGCGCTGGCCCTTGCCGTCGGCCGTGAGCTCGACGCGGGGGCGCAGCGGGTGGTTCCGGTTCACGGCGACGACGTGCCCCACCTCGCCGGTGTTCAGGCGCACGAGGGTGCCGGGCGGGAAGACGGAGATCTCCGACAGCAGCGCCTTGATGAGCGCCGAGGAGAACGACTCGTGCCTGGAGCGCACGATCTCGCGGATCGCCTCGTGCGGCCGGAGCCGTTGCCGCGACGACGGCGGCACCGTGAGGCCGGTGTACGTGTCCACGAGGCCGAGGATCTTCGCGTCCGGGCTGATCGCCGGCCCCTGCACCCCCTGCGGGAACCCCTGGCCCCGCTCGCGCTCGTGGTGCTGCAGCACCGCCTCGACGATCCCGCCGTACGGCGGCGACCACTGCCGGACGAGCTCGGCCGAGCGCCCCGGGTGCGCATGGTACTGCGCCTGCTCGTCGGGCGAGAGCGCGTCGAGCTTTCGCAGGAGGCCCTCGGGCGTCTGCCAGAGCCCGACGTCGATCAGGCAGCCGGCCATGCCGAGCTGGATCAGCCGCCGCGGGTCGTAGCCGACGTCGGCGGCGATGCGCATGGAGAGCACCGCGACACGCGCCTGGTGGAACGCGAGGTAGTCCACGTCCGCGGACGCCGCCGGGTTGTTGGCCACCCAGAAGAGGTCGCCGGATCTCCCGAGCGAGACCACCACGCGCTCGATCACCCGCTCGAGGTCGCCCCAGGGGAACGGCTCGCTGGTGCGGATGAGGTCGCGCACACGTCCCAGGAAGATCTGGAGCTCCCCGAACAGCGCCTCCGCGCTCTCGCCGGGCCGCTCCGCCGGTGCCGGGGCCTGCGGGACCACGTCGGGGACGGGCGCCGGCTGGACCTCGCGCGGCGGCGGCGGCGCGGTGGCGGTCCCGGCCGGCCCCTCGGCCAGGCGCGTGCGCGGAAGATCCGGCTCCACCTGGGTCCCGGCGGGCGGCGCCCCCGCGCCGACCCGCTCGGCGGCCGGCTCCGTATCCGCCGGGGCCTTCTCGCGGACAATGCCGCGGACGAGGTCGCTCATCCGCACCATCAGGCGACCCCCACCATGTCCTTGATCACCTCGGCGATGATCTTCTCGCCGATCTCCTTGACGCGCTTCGAGTAGCCGACGAGCAGCGCGACATCGCAGAGGTTGTTGATCTCGCGCGGCGTCCCGCGCGTGAAGTCGAAGATGAGCTTGATCGCCTCCTCGGTGAAGAGCTGGTTGGGCTGCCCCGCCATCTTCAGGCGATGGGCGATGTAGTTCGCGGTGTGCGTGTAGTCGAGCGTGTTGAGGTGGTAGCGGAGGGTGATCCGCTGGTCGAGGTGCTTCATCCGCCGCACCTTGACCGCGAGCTCCGGCGAGCCGATGAGCAGGAGCGTCACCAGGAACCGGTCGTCGGTCTGGAAGTTCAGGAGCAGGCGCAGCTCCTCGAACACGGCATCGTCGTCGATCAGCTGCGCCTCGTCCACGATCACGACGCTGTCGCGCCCGGCCTGATAGTTCCGGAAGAAGACGTCGTTCAGCGCGTGGAGCAGCTCGGGCTTGCGCTGCTCCGCGGTCTCGACACCGAGCTGGTAGAGCACCTCGCGGAGGAAGTCGACCGCGTTCCAGCTCGGGTTGGTGAGCAGCCCGATCTCGTAGCGCTCGCCCTCGAGCCGCTGGATGAGCGCGCGCGACAGCATGGTCTTGCCGCACCCGTATTCGCCCGTGAGCATCCCGCACCCCTTGCGGTGCCGGACGGTGTAGACCAGGCGCACGAGCGCCTCCTCGTGCTCGGGCGAGAGGTAGAAGAATTTCGGGTTCGGCGAGTTGTCGAACGGCGGCTCGGTGAGCTCCCAGTAGGCTTCGTACATTACCTGGTGACCTCGATGGGGCCGCCGAAGATGAGGTAGACGCCGGTATACGCGGTGACGAGGGAGGCGATCGCCTGCGCGATCGTCAGGTAGTCCTGCCACCACTTCACCGCGACCTCGGGGACGGTCACGACCGCGCCCGGCTCGAGCGGCGGCGCGTCCGCCATCGCGTAGGTCTGGCCGCTGCGGAACGTCACCGAGGTATTCCTGAGCTTCGCCCGGTTGGTCGGGCCGCCGGCGAGGATCACGTACTCGCGCGGCGTGAGCTCCGGCCGGAAGTCCACGCCGCCCGGCGCCTTCACCTCGCCGACGATGTAGACCTTGTCCTCGACAACCGGCAGCGCCACGACGTCGCCGTTCTGGAGCAGGACGTTCTGCGTCTCGTCTTTCTCGACGAGCAGCCGCTGCAGGTCCACGGGGATCCGCTGGCGGGGTCCGCTGACGCCGCCGCGCTCGATCACCGCGAGCCGCAGCTCGGCGTAGGCCGCGGCGCCGCCGGCCCTGAACACGATGTCCCGCACGCGGTCGCCCTGCGCCAGCTCGAAGCGCTGGACGATCGTCGCCTTCCCCGCGATGGTCGTCTTGCTCGACTCCGGCCCGCCGAGGAAGGCTCCACGGACCTCGACGACGTCCTGGAGCGCCGACAGGGGCGGCACGAACAGCGTGTCGCCGGGCTGGAGCGTGACGTCGGCCGGGCGCCGGAGCGCGGTGCGGAGGTCGAGCGGGAGCGTCTCCTTGCGCCCGTCCGGGCCGACGCGCGTGAGGCGGGCGTCGCCGCCGGTGGCGGCCTGGACCGGGCCGCCGACCAGGTCAAGCAACGCGGCGAGCGAGGGGCTCGGCCCGATCTCGTACTCGCCGGGCCGGCGCACGGCGCCCGCGAGCGTCACCGACGGGCCCTTGGGCGGCACCACGATCCTGAGCCCCTCCTCGACGAACGGGTTCTGCGCGAGGTCGCCGCGCAGCTCGAAGCTCAGGAGGTCGAACTCGCTCGGCACGCCCTGCCTGGTGACGACCACACGCCGCACGCTGCCGCGCGGCGTGATGCCGCCCGCCTCGAGGATCACGTCGTGCACCCGCCGCGTCGCGGTCACGATCAGCGTCCCGGGGCGCTCGACCTCGCCCGACACCGTCACCTCGAAGGCGCGCGGCGCGATGACGGCCACGGTCACGTCCACGAACCTGAACACCGCGCGCGCCCGCTCCACGACGCGCCGGTGCGCCTGGAGCAGCGTGAGGCCGGCGAGCGGGATCGAGCCGATGGGCGGCACGCTGACCGCACCCTCGAGATCCACGACGACCTGTGAGCGGATGACCTCGAGGCGGCCGGCGATCTGCACATCCAGCAGATCGCCCGGGCCGAGGCGGTAATCCGGGCCCGGGATGGTGCGGCCCGTCAAGGGGGCCGGTGCGGGCTGCGTCACGGTGCGGCCGGCCAGCGGCGGGGCGGCCGGCGGCCCCGGTGCCGCCGGCTGGGCCAGTCCGAGGTTGGGCGCCAGTAGAGACACGACGAGCGTGACGCTGAGCGTTTTTCGCAAGATATGGCGCCTCATCCCGGCTCCGCGAACCAGGCTAACAATTAAGGTATTCTCTCTTTTCGCGCTTTGGAGCGTCAAGAAAAATGCATACGATTGCAATAGTTTCCTTGACACCTGGGCCTTCCCGCCGGTACCATCCGTTGCGCTTCCCGGTCTCGGCCCGCGGCTCGAGTCGGCAGGCGATCCCGATGGCGGTTAAGAGTGCCCGAGTCGCCCTGATCGTCAGCGCCGTTTTCGCTTTCTCCGGCGCTGGTTTCTGGCTCCACGCGCTCCTCGTGAGCCCGTCTCCAGGCGCGCGGATAGAGGCTCCTACACCCCAGAGTACCCCCGATGCGCTCCAATCGGCGTTCATCAGCGTGGCAGAGCGCGTCCGGCCGGCCGTGGTGCACATCGGGACCGTCCAGGTGGCGAGGCCCCGGCGGCCGCCGGGGGTGCCCGGCCCGTTCGCCGACGACCCCCTGTTCAAGGACTTCTTCGACCAGTTCTTCGGGCGCGGCCCCGGCCGCCGCGAGGAGTTCCACCAGCCGGGGCTCGGCTCGGGCGTGATCATCGACAAGCGCGGCTACGTCCTCACCAACCTGCACGTCGTCCGCGGCGCGGACGGCGTGACCGTGCGCCTGGCGTCGAAGGAGGAGTTCCGCGGCCGCATCGTCGGCTCCGACGCGAAGACCGACCTCGCCGTCATCCGCTTCGAGCCGACCGTGCCGCTCACGGTGGCGACGCTCGGCAACTCCGACGCGCTCCGCGTCGGCGAGTGGGCGATCGCGATCGGCAACCCGTTCGGGCTGGACCAGACGGTGACGGTCGGGGTCGTGAGCGCGACGGGGCGGTCGGACGTCGGCATCGCGACGTACGAGAACTTCATCCAGACGGACGCCTCGATCAACCCCGGCAACTCCGGCGGGCCCCTGGTGAACCTGCGCGGCGAGGTCATCGGCATCAACACCGCGATCGTCGCGGCCGGACAGGGGATCGGCTTCGCCATCCCCACGAACATGGTCAAGCGCATCACGGGCCAGCTGATCGACCGCGGCAAGGTCACGCGTGGCTGGATCGGCGTCGCGATGCAGCCCCTGACGACCGAGCTCGCGCAGGCCCTCGGCCTGCGCGATACGCGCGGGGCGGTCGTCTCCCGCGTGTACCCGAGCAGCCCCGCCGCCGCGGCGGGCCTCCTCCCGAACGACGTGATCGTCGCCTTCGACTCCACCGCGATCGAGGACTACCGCCACCTCCAGCGCCTGTCGGCGGACGCGGAGGTGGGCAGGACGGTCACGCTTCAGATCGTGCGCAGCCGCGAACGGAAGAGCGTCCAGCTCACGGTCGCGGAGGCGCCCGACCGCGTCGGTCCCGAGGCCGCGCCGCCGCGCCGCTGAGCGCGACGCCCGCCGCCGGCAAGTGTCGCGTCGACGAAATCCTGTGAACGATCGCGCGTGGCGGCTGCGCTTCGACGACGGCGCAGCCGGTCCCCTCCGGCGGAACTAGGCGACGAAGGGCGGGATCGGCGGGATCTCGAGCTGCTGGGTCTTGACTTCGCTGACCCCGGGCACCGTGCGGGCGACTTCCACCGCGCGGTCGAGCGCGGCCGTGCCCTCGAGCGTGACGGTCCCGCCGTGCGCCTCGACCGTGATGCGGTACCGGCGTGTCTCGGGATGCGTCGCGAGCGCCACCTGCACCCGCGAGGCGAGCGCGCGGGAGGCCACGAGCTGCCGCCCCTCGTCGGTCGTCGCCATCTCCGGGCGGCGCGCCAGGCGCTCGACGACGTCCACGACCGCGTCGTAGCGGAGCTTCTCGGTGTTGACGATCAGCTCGTAGAGCGTCGGGTCCGCGACGTCCACCTCGTAGAGGTACTTCATCCGGCCCGACTTCTCCGCGTCGTCACGCCGCACGAAGTCCGCCGCGGCCCGCTGGTTCGGCGTCTCGCCGGTCATCTCCGCGGTGCGCTTGATCCACTGCTTCACGCGGTGCTCGAAGGCCGCGATGATCCGCACGCGGAGCGCGTGGGGGACGCCGCGGAGGAGCCACTGGCCGCCGCCGCGCATCAGCACGGCGTTATCGAGCTCGGCGAACTCGAGGAGCGTCGTCTGCAGCACCGTGATGTGCTGGCGCGTCTCCGTGTCGAAGCGCTCGAAGAGGGTCGGCTTGGACTCATCGAGGTGGGACAGCCGCTCCTCGGCGAGCCCGTAGCGCCGGGCCGCGTCCAGCAGGAGCTCCTGGTTCACGTAGCGATAGCCGAGCCGCTGCGCGAGCCCCATGCCGACTTCGGGACCGCCCGCGCCCATCTGGTGCGAGATGACGATGATAGCCATGGCTCACCCCCGCCGGTACTTGTCTTTGAGCGCCGTCGGCGCGATCGCGATCCGCTTGCCGCCGACGTCGTCCAGGATGTACACCTCGTCTGCGAGCGATCCGCTGGCGAACACCTCGAACACCTCGAGCGCCGCCTCGAGCGTCGCCTCGGGACGGCCGTCCATCAGCTCCTCGACGGCGGCGCGGGGAAGTCGTTTCATGCCACCCCCTGGGGACGCCAAGCCTATCCCACAACGGCACGGGCGGGCAAGCCTACGGAGCCGGGTCGCCGACGTCAAGCGCTATGACATAATCGAGCCCGCCGTGCGGTTCCGCCGTCCGACCCTCGCGTGCGCGCTGGCCGGCACCTCGGTGCTGCTGCTGTCGAGCGCGCTCGCCGCCGGGCCCGCGCTGACGCTGCCCGTCGAGATCCCCGCCGCCGAGCGGGACCGGCTCCGGCAGGTCGCCGAGACCGCGTCCGTCTCGACGCGCGCCGCGGGCGAACCCTTCATCACCCGGCGCGACATCTTCGAGTACCTCCTCGACCACCCCGAGTTTGCGACGCACGTCGCGCGGGCGCTCCGGCTCGCGCGCTACCGGATCTGGCGCGGCCCGGAGGGCCTCTGGCTCGACGACGGCTGGGGCGCCATCGGGCAGTTCTCGCTCGTGTACGCGGCGACCGGCAGGCGCGTGATGTACGCGCGGGGCGTGTACACGCAGTGGTTCCTGCCGACGATCCGCGGCCGGGCCGTCGTCGTCATCGAGTACGGGGTCCAGCCGGCGCCGGACCACCGGAGCCTCATCACGACGACCGTCACCGGCTTCGTGAAGCTCGACAACCGCGTCCTCGACCTCGCGGGACGCCTCGTCGGCGCGGCGGCCGCCGCCAAGGCGGAGAAGGAAGCGCGGAAGCTGGTGAAGGTATTCGCACGCGCCAGCCGCGCCATCGACGACGACCCCGCGGCGGTCGCGGCACTCGTGAGCCAGCGTCCCGACGTGCCGCGGCACGAGCTGGAGGAGTTCCGCCAGCTACTCGATCTTCGCTAGCGCCTGGAGTGCCCGCCGGAGCCGGGCGTGGGCATCGGCGTGATCGGGCTTGCGCTCGATGACGGCGCGCGCCGCCGCCGCGAGCTCGCGATACCGGCCGAGCGCCTCGAGGGCGCCCCACAGGTGGAAGTGCGCGCGGGCCTCGTCCGGGTTCAGCCGGATCGCCTCCCGGCACGCCGCCTCCGCGTCCGCGTAGCGCCGCTCCGCCAGCAGCACGCCCGCGAGCCCGGTCTGCGCCGTCACCGACTCCGGCCGGATCCGCACCGCGGCGCGATACGCGGCTTCGGCATCCGCGTAGCGGTGCTGCTCCTCGAGCATCTCGCCGAGATCGCAGTGGGCACGCACGTAATCGGGCTTGAGCCGGATCGCCGCGCGAAACGCGACTTCGGCCTCGGCGTAGCGCTCCTGCCAGTAGAGCGACACGCCGAGCCCGCGGTGGAGGGCCGGATGCTCGGGCCGGCGCCGGAGCGCCTCGCGGTACGCCGCCTCCGCCTCGGCGTGCTTGCCCTGGCGGCCCAGGCCGAGCGCGAAGTTCGCCCGCGCCTTGAGCGAGTCCGGCTGGAGCCTGACGGCCTCGCGCAACGCCGCCTCGGCATCCGCGTGCTGTCCCTGCCGGCCCAGAGCGACGCCGAGCTCGTAGTGGAGATCGCCGTCGTCGGGCTTGAGCTCGATCGCGCGGCGGAACGCCGCCGCCGCTCCCGGGTAGTCTCTGACCGCGCCGAGGGCGAGACCGCGGCCGGCGTGGAGGTCGGCATCGTCCGGGTGGAGGCGGAGCGCGTCGGTGTACGCCGCGCCCTCGTCCGCCCACCGGCCCTGGCGCCGGAAGGTCACCGCGAGCGCGAGATGCGACGGCAGGTGTGACGGGCGGAGGCGGATCGCCGCGCGGAAGGCGGCCGCGGCGTCGTCGTAGTCGCCGTGGCGCTCGAGGGCCAGGCCGAGGTGGTGGTGCGCGCGCGCGTCACGCGGGGCGAGCCGGATCGCTTCCCGGAAGGCAGCCGCCGCCTCCACGTACCGGTGGCGCTTTCGCAGCACGAGGCCGACCCGCTGGTGGAGGTTCGCATCGTCCGGGCGGAGGTGGACGGCGTCACGATAGCCGGCGAGCGCCTCGGCGAGGCGCCCCTGGCGCTCGAGCGCCAGACCGAGCCCGAGGTGCGCCTTCGCGTCCGCGGGCCGCAGGCGCACCGCCTCGCGATACGCGGCGGCCGCCTCGGCGTGCCTCCCCTGCTCGTAGAGCGTCGCCGCGAGGTCGAGCTGGGCCGGCGCGAGGGACGGGTCGCGGCGCACGGCCTCGCGGTGGAGCGCCTCGGCCTCGGCCGCCTTGCGCTGACGCCGGAGCACCGTCCCGAGATTGGTGCGCGCCACCGGATCGCCCGGTGTCCACCTGAGCGCCTCGCGGAAGGCGGCCTCGGCGCGCGCGTAGTCTCCCTGGCGGGCGAGCGCCAGCCCGAGGCTCACGTGGGCCTTCGCGAAATCGGGCCGCAGCCGGATCGCCTCGCCGAACGCCTCGGCGGCCGCGGCGTAGTTCGCCTGCTCGAAGAGCGCGCCGCCGAGCTCGACGCGCGCCTGGGCGCTCTCCGGCTTGAGGCGCACCGCCTCCCGGAACGCGGCTTCGGCCTCCGCCGGCCGCCGCTGGCGGCGCAGGACGAGTCCGAGGGCGAGGTGAGCCTCGGCGTCGTCCGGCCGCCTCCGGGTCGCCGCGCGGCATACGGCCTCGGCCTCGCCGTAGCGGCCCCGGCCGGCGAGCGCGCGCGCTCGCGCGGCGAGCGACGGCGCGTCGTCCGTCATCCGGGCAGGACCGCGGTCGCCTCGATCTCGACCAGGAGGTCCTTGCGCACGAGGCGCGCGATCTCCACGAGCGTCGAGGCCGGGCGGCGCGGGCCGAAGTGCTCCCTGCGCGCGAGGTTCACCTTGTCCCGATCGGCGACATTCTTCAGCGGGACCGTCACCCTGCACCCGTCGGCGAACGTCGCCCCGGCGGCGGCCAGACAGCGCCTGAGGTTCTCGTGCACCTGCCACCCCGCGGCGTCCGTGGCGACGCAGCCCGAGACGAATACCAGGCGGCCCGCGCGGACGACGTCATGGCTCGCTCCTCGCGTGGTGGGAAGGGCTGGAGCCGGCGGTGGGACTTGAACCCACGACCTGCTGATTACGAATCAGCTGCTCTGCCACTGAGCTACACCGGCGCCGGGACTTCACGCTAACACAACTCCGGCTCGTGAGCGAGGCTCGCCGCCGGCCGCGCTCCGGGCGTGGCCGCGCCCCGGGCCGCGCCGCGAGGCGGACACGGTGCGGCTCGCACCAGGACCTGCGGGCAGTGGCGTAGAATGCCCTGGGGGAACGCGGATGACGCTGCTGGAGCGCTACGAAGAGATCCTGCGCCGGCTCCTGGAAGAGGTCCGGATGGCGTACGGCGAGCGCCTCGTCGCGTGCGCGGTGTACGGCTCAGTCGGACGGGGAACGCAGCGCGCCGATTCCGACGTCGACCTGCTGCTCGTCGTGCGCGGCCTCCCGGCCGGCCGTCTCCGCCGCGTGGAGGAGTTCGCGCCGGTGGAGGCGCAGCTGGAGTCGCTGCTCGGCCCCGCGGGCCCGGGTCTGGCTCCCGTCGCGCTGTCGCCCGTCTTCAAGACTCCGGAGGAGCTGCAGGCCGGCAGTCCCCTGCTGCTCGACATGGTGGAGGACGCGCGCATCCTGCACGACCCGCACAACGTCCTGGCGGCTCGCCTGGACCGCCTGCGCGCACGCTTGCGAGAGCTCGGCGCCCGGCGGGTGCCCCACGGCGGCGGGTGGTACTGGGAGCTGAAGCCGGACCTCGCGCCCGGTGAAGTCTTCACTCTGTGACGAACGAGAGCCTGGCCCGGAGCTATCTCGCGAAGGCCGAGAAGCGCCTCAAGGCCCTGGCCGTGCTCAGGGACGAGGGCGCCCACTCCGACGTCGTGCGCGAGGCCCAGGAACTGGTCGAGCTGGCGCTCAAGGGCATGCTGCGCGCCGTCGGCGTCGAGCCGCCCAAGCTCCACGACGTCGGCGGCCTGCTCGTCGAGCACGCCGTGAAGTTCGCCGCGCCCGTCCGCGGGCGACTCCCGCGAGCCGCGGAGATCTCCAAGCGCCTCCGGCGCGAGCGCGAGCTGGCGCTCTACGGCGATATCGACTTCGTCCCGACCGAGGAGTACTCGCCCGCCGACGCCCAGCGCGCGTATGACGAAGCCGCCTGGGTCCTCGCCCTCGCGCAGGAGGTGATCGGTCCGCTGCGCCGGTAGGCCCTGCGCCTTCCCGTCGTGAGCGAGCGGCGCCCGCCGTCGCGGCGCTTCTCTGGCGCCGCCGCCCGCGCGCGATTCGCCGCGTACGGGGTGCTTCTCGATCGCAGCGCCGCGGCGGCCGGCGCCCTCATGCAGACGGCCGGCGCGCGGCGCGCGTGGCCGTGCCTCCGGCCGGGCCGGACGCGGGCGGAGGAGTTCTGCTAGAATGCCCCGGTCATGAAGTTCCTCTGCCTGGATTGCGACGAGCCGATGAAGCTCCACTCCACGGAGGGGCCCGACGAGGGCTCGCTCACCGTCACCTTCCGGTGTCCGGCGTGCGGCTTCCGCGTCGCGATGCTCACCAACCCGTTCGAGACGCAGCTGGTGCGGAGCCTCGGCGTGAAGGTCGGCGGCGCCACGGCGCCCGCGGGCCCGTTCGAGCATCTCAGGACGGCGATGGCCGATCCGCGCGCCGACGCGTTCGAGGCGCTGCCCGGCGGCGGGAGCGACGCCGGCGGCCCCGGCTGCCCGTTCGCGGCGATGGTCAACGAGGGCGCCGGGGCGGCGCCGGCGAAGGTCGCGTGGACCGCGGACGCCGAGGCCCGCATCGAGCGCATCCCCGCCTTCATCCGCGCGATGGCCCGGCGCGCGATCGAGCGGTTCGCGGAGGACCGGGGCTACGCCACCATCACGCCCGCCGTGATGGACGAGGCGCGCGGCACGTTCGGCATGTAGCGGCATGACCAAAGCGGATCTCGTCGTGCGGATGGCGGCGGCGGCGGGCTGGCCCAAGGCCTCGACCGAGCGCGCGGTGCGCGCGATGCTCGCCGGCATCAAGGCGTCGCTCAAGCGCGGGGACTCCGTCACGCTCGTCGGCTTCGGGACCTTCTCCGTGGCCCGGCGCAAGCCGCGCACGGTGAAGAACCCGCGCACGGGGCAGTCCGTGACCGTGGGCGGACGCGTCCCCCGCTTCAAGCCCTCGAAGGAGCTGAAGCAGACGGTCCGCTGAGGGGCTTTTTCCTTGCGGGCGGCTTTCGCCGCTGGCTAGAATGGCTTCCAGTGCATCCGACGCGCCTGCTCGTCCCCTTGGCGGCGCTCGCCGCCGTCCACATCCCCGCGAGCGTCGACGCCCAGGGCGCGCCGGCCCTGTCTCCGAACGGGCGGCTCGCGCCGCTCAGCGCCGAGTCGGCGCTGCTCGTGGACCCCGAGGGCAAGACGCTCTTCGCCAAGAACGCCGAGGACGAGCGCGCGCCCGCGAGCCTCGTGAAGCTCATGACGCTCTTCCTCGCCTACGAGGACCTCGACCGCGGCAAGGTGAACATCGAGGAGCCCGTGCAGGTCAGCCACTACGCCGCGCTGACGCCGCAGTACCGGATGGGCCTGCGCGGCGGCGAGTGGGTCCCGCTGCGCGCGCTCATGGAAGGCGTGGCGATCGCCTCCGCGAACGACGCCGCCACCGCGCTCGCCGAGCGGCTCGCCGGCGACGAGACGGCGTTCGTCGAGCGGATGAACGCGAAGGCGGGCGAGCTCGGACTCACCGGCACGCGGTTCGTGAACGCCCACGGCCTCCCCGACCCGTCCCAGCGGAGCACCGCGCGCGACCTGGCCCAGCTCACCGCCCACCTCCTCCGCGACTACCCGGCCTCGCGGACCCTGCTCGGCGGGCAGACGTTCGTCTACGCGGGCCGCGTCTACGCGCGGCACATCCCGCTCTTCAACGACCCGGTCGGCGTGCAGGCGCTCAAGACGGGCTTCACGCGCGAGGCGGGCTACAACCTCGCGGTCTCGGCGTGGCGCGGCGGCCAGCAGTTCGTCATGATCGTCCTGGGATCGCGCTCCCGCTCGCTCTCGTTCCTCGACGCGAAGCGGCTCCTGCACTACGCGTTCGTGGAGGCCGGGCTCGAGCCCGACGGGCGCCCGCGCCCGGAGCCCCGGAGGCTGTTCCGCGCCCGGCCGACCACAGTCGCCCGATGACGCCCCACTGCGCCACCCGTCCGACCTCGGTCTCCTGTCGTGGATCGGCCCTGCGGCGGGTGCATAAAAAAAGGCGGCCCGCATGAGGCGAGCCGCCCGCGACGGTGGAACGGCGTCCGCCTACCGCTTCCCGAGCCTCTTCCGCTTCACGTAGGCCCACAGCTTCTTGGTCATCACGGACGGCCCGATCGCCGCGCTTCCGAAGACCTTCTCCAACGAGTCCTTGCAGCCCTTGAAGCTGATCGCGTAGCCGCCGAACGCCTTCCTCCCCTTCGCCATGTGCCCTCCTCCTTGTGGTGGTCTGGCTCCGCCCTGACTGCCCCGGGGGTATTACTACCATATGTACGAGGGGAGGCAAGAGAAAAATACCATCCCTTGGGGCACTCCCGCCGTCCGGAAAATACCCCCACAGGGTATAGGAGGCCTCGGCCCCGGGCGGGCCGTCCTCAGCGCCGGCCGAACGCCGGCATCACGTCGCGCGCAAACCAGCGGAGCTGCTCCTTGAACTCCTTCGGCGGGAGGCCCTCGGCCCAGTGGATCATGAAGTCCTCGAGCCCGGGATACTTCGCCTCGATGGACGTGATCCCCTCGATGACGTGCGCGGGCGGGCCGCAGAACCACGCCTTCTGCTTGATGCCGTCGGCGAGCGTGGGCACGCGCGCGGGCGCGCCCGGCGTGCCCCACACGCGGCCCTGCTCGTCCGCGTAGCGCACGAAGCCGAACGGCGCGAACCACTTGTAGCGCTCGTCGTGCGACGGCTCCACGCGGTCCCGGGCCTCCTCGGGCGTGTCGGCCAGGTAGAGCCCGGCGCCCCAGATCATGTCCTCGCCGAGCTGCTTCCGGTGGCCGTACTTCGCGCAGGCGTCGCGGTACGCCGTCACCATGTCGTCGAGGATCTTCTCGCCGTTGAGGGTCACCATGGCCTTGAAGTTCTTGCTCGCCATGTAGTCGATGGACTTGCTGCTCGCGATCGGCATCCAGATCTCCACCGGCAGGTGCTTCGGCCGCGGCACGCACGTCAGCTCGCTGAGCTGGTAGCCGCGGTAGTCCACGGGCGGCGGGCAGTCGTAGCGCTTGCCGTGGTGGCTGAACGCCTCCTCGTGGAAGCACTTGAGCAGGAGGTCGATCTGCTCCTCGAACAGCTCCCGATTCGCCACCTGGTCGATGACGGGCGCCCCGAACGTCTCCACCTCGCGCGAGTGGTAGCCGCGGCCCACGCCCATGATCACGCGTCCGTCGGTGACGATGTCCGCCATGGCGTAGTCCTCGGCCAAGCGGATGGGGTGCCACATCGGGACCACGTTGAAGGCGCAGCCGAGCTTGAGCCGCCTCGTCTGGGTGGCGAGCCAGAGCGAGAGCTGGATGAGGTTCGGGAAGCACTCGTAGCCCTCGCGCTGGAAGTGGTGCTCCGCCGTCCACAGGGCGTAGTACCCCAGCTCGTCCATCGTCTGCGCGACGTCGCGCGCGGCCCAGAACACCTCGGCGAATCGCTCGTTCGAATAGCGCCGGGCGTCCGCCGGCGTGCCGTCCTTGCCGATGTTCTCCAGCTCGACCTGGCCGACGTAGAGCACGTGGAATCGTTTGATCATCGCGCCGTCCACCCTCCATCGATGACGAGCGTGTGCCCCGTGACGTAGGCGGCCTCCTCGCTCGCGAGGTAGCAGGCCGCCGCGGCGACTTCCTCGAGCGTGCCGCGCCGCCCGGCGGGCGTGATCGCGCGCACGGCCGCGTCGTCGCCGCCGATCCCGCGCATCTCGGGCGCGTCCCGGCCGAGGATCCGCGTCGAGTGCGCGCGGAGCTCGGTCGGGATCGCGCCCGGGCCGATCGCGTTGACCGTCACGCCGCGCTCGGCGTACGCGACCGCGAGCTGGCGGGTGAGGCCGACGACGCCGTGCTTGGAGGCGACGTACGCGGGCCCGCCCCCGCCGCCGATCAGCCCCGCGACCGAGGCGATGTTGATGATGCGGCCGGCGCCGCGGGGCGCCAGCTCGGCGAGCGCGCGTTTGCAGCCGAAGAACGTCCCGGTGAGGTTGATGCCGATCACGCGCTCCCAGACGGCCGGCGTCAGCTCGTCGGCCGGCGCGTAGCCGTCGAGGATCCCGGCCGCGTTCACCATGATGCCGAGCGCGCCGAGCCTGCCGACGGCGGCGGTGACCGCGCCGTCCACGTCCGCCCACCGGCCCGCATCGCCCTCGAAGAAGGCCGCGCGGCCCCGTGCGGCCTCGATCGCGGCGACGGTGGCCTTGCCGCCCTCGGGCAGGAGGTCGAACACCGCCACGGCCGCGCCGCGGGCCGCGAGCGCCTCGGCGATCGCCCGGCCGATCCCGGAGCCGCCGCCCGTGACGAAGGCGCTCCCGGCGACCAGGCTCATGCGCCGACAAACTCCGTCACGGCCGCCGCGGCGGCGTCGGGGGATTCGTGGAGCACCATGTGGCCACCCGGCAGGAGACGCAGCGCCGCGCCTTTGATGCGGCACTGCCACTCCTCGGCGTACACCACGGGGTTCGCGTGGTCGCCCTCGCCCCAGAGCACGAGCGTCGGCGCCGCGACGCGATGCAGGCGTTTGCGGAGCCCTTTGTCGGGGATCGGCCACACGAACTTCGCCATCGCGGCGCGCTGCTGGATGGACTCGATCTGCGCCGCGAGGTTCTCCTGCTCGCTCTCGGGCCGGACGGCCCACCGACGCGCAACCCCGGACGCGGGATCGCCGAAGAGCACTCCGGGCAGGTCCTCGAGGGGCAGGATCAGGAGATCCGCCGACGGCGCGTCGTCACGCCAGAGGCCGAGCGGCGAGACGAGGACGAGCCGCGCGGCGCGGGGCCGGAGCGTCGCGGCCAGCTCCGCAGCGACCATGCCGCCGAAAAAGTGCCCGACGAGGTGCGCGGAGGCGATCCCGAGGCGGTCGAACAGCTCGTCGTAGGCGAGCACGAGGTCGAGGACGTCCGCGAGGCTCTCGACGCCCTGCGAGCCCTGGACGCCCGGGTGGAACGGTGCCAGCACCGTGAAGCGCGCCGCGAGCCGGTCGAGGAACGGCGACCAGCCGCCGCGCTCGTGGAACGAGTGGAAGTAGACGAGCGGCGCGCCGCGCCCCGCCGAGAGCACGCGGAAGCTCACCGCGCCGTCGCGGATCGCGAGCGTGCGGTCCTCGGGCGTCACCGGCCGTTGCCCGCGACGGCGCCGGACGGCCACCAGCGGTCCTTGTAGCCCGGCCAGAGGTTGCGCACGTGCGGCAGGACCTCCCGCGCGAACAGCTCGATGTTCCTGAGCGTGAGGTCCTTCGGCATCGAGCCGATCTGCAAGAGCACCATGAGGTGGCCGACACGGAGCGAGCGGATGCATTCGGTGAGCTGCTGCCGCACGGTGGCCGGGCTCCCCGCGATGACGTAGCCCTGCTCGAGGTATTTCTTCCAGTCGAGCGACTGGCGGATCTTCTTCGCCTGGGCCCCGACCTGCGGCTTGGTCCCCGTCTGGAGCGTCTTCACCGTGCGGTAGCCCGGCGCCTCGGCGAACCCTTCCCAGACGTTCAGGCACTTCTGATAGAAGTAGTGCACGTGCGGGAAGTAGAGGCGCTCGGCCTCGGCGTCGGTGTCGGCCACGCACACGAGCTGCAGGAACCCCGCGCGATAGGGATTGTCGTCGGCGCCCACGCGCGCGATCGCCTCCCAGAAGCCGTCCATCGTGGCCTTGCCGCGCTTGTAGCCGTAGTAGGAGAGGTAGCAGTAGACGTAGTCGAGCTTCGCCGTCCACTCCCACGTCTCGACGCTGCCACCGCCCGGGATCCACACGGGCGGGTGCGGCTTCTGGAGCGGCTGAGGCCAGATGTTCACGTAGCGCACCTGGGTGTACTTGCCGTTGAAGGCGAAGACCTCGGGCCGTGTCCACGCCTGGATGACGAGGTCGTGCGCCTCGTAGTAGCGCTCGCGGAGCGTGGCCGGATCGATCCCGTAGGCGAAGTTCATGTCCATCGACGTCCCGACCGGGAAGCCGGCGACGAGCCGGCCGCCCGAGAGCAGGTCGAGCATCGCGAACTCTTCGGCGACGCGGAGCGGCGGGTTGTAGGCGGCGAGGCTGTTGCCCAGCACGATCACCGCCGCGCGCGAGGTCCGCCGCGTCAGCGTGGCGGCCATGAGGTTCGGCGAGGGCATGAGGCCGTAGGCGTTGTTGTGGTGCTCGTTCACGCAGAGGCCGTCGAAGCCGGCCTGCTCGGCGAACTCCAGCTCGTCGAGGAACTCGTGGTAGAGCCCCGCGCACTTCTCCGGGTCGAAGAGGCTGTGCGGCGGGTCCACCCAGACCGACCGGTAGCGCTGCTCGAAGTCGTCGGGCAAGAACCGGTACGGCATGAGGTGGAAGAAACAGATCTTCATCGCGCCTCCAGGTGGCGCCGATGATAGCACGGCAGATTCGACCCGCCTTGACCCCCCTCAGGCGTCCGGCTACGCTCGGGGCCACACGCCGCAGGAGGGCGCGGATGACGCGAACGCCGTCCGGCCGCCGAGCGAACTCCGGACGTCGAGGCTCGCCCGGCGGCGTCCAGCCGATCCTCACCGCGATCGCAAGGACCGCGGCGAAGCTCTGCGAGGCCAACGACACCCTCATCTTCCTCATCGAGGGCGACGGGACGCGGCTGGTTGCCAGGCACGGATCCCTGCGGATAGCGGGGAAGCTCGGTGAGACCCGGCCCCTCGCCATCGACACCGTCCCGCATCACGCGATCCTCCAGCGCCGAACGATCCACGTTCGTGACCTCGCCAGGACGCCCCGCACGCAGTTCCTGGGCAGCAAGGCGCGGCAGCTCCCCCTGGGCGTGAGGACCATCCTCGCGATGCCCTTGCTGCGCGACGGCGTCGCCATCGGCGCCATCGCCATCCGCCGCACGAAGGTGCGCCCGTTCACCGCCAAGCAGATCGCGCTCCTGAAGACCTTCGCCGACCAGGCCGTCATCGCCATCGAGAACGTGCGGCTGTTCAGGGAGCTCGGGCAACGCCACCGCGCGCTGACCGAGGCCCTTGAACAGCAGACGGCGAGCGGCGAGATCCTGCGAGTGATCTCGAGCTCGCCCACGGCGGTGGAGCCCGTCTTCGACACGATCGTGCGCAGCGCGGTCCGTCTGTGCGGCGCCGTCTTCGCGGCACTCTTTCGCATCGAGGGCGGTCTCGTACAGCTCGTGGCCCACCACAGCCTCCCGGCCGAGGCGCTCGAGGTCCTTCGGCGCGGTCTTCCCCGGCCGCTGGGTCGGGAGACGCTCGCCGAGCAGGCGATGCTCGAGGGGAGCGTCGTCCATGTCCCCGATCTGACGCAGAGCGGCCGGGTCAGCGGGACCGTGCGGGAGGCCTCGAAACGAGCTGGCTATCGAAGCGCACTGGCCGTGCCCCTGCTCAGGGAAGCCACCGCGATCGGCGCCATCGCGGTCGCACGGCGCGACCCCGGGCCATTTCCCGCGAGGCAGATCGAGCTGCTCCAGACCTTCGCCGACCAGGCCGTCATCGCCATCGAGAACGTGCGCCTGTTCACCGAGCTGCAGGAGCGGAATCGCGAGCTGACCGAGGCGCTCGAGCAGCAGACGGCCACCAGCGAGATCCTGCGAGCCATCAGCAGCTCGCCAACCGACGTTCAACCGGTGTTCGACACAATTGTGCGCGCCGCTTCACGCCTCTTCGATGGCGCTTTGACTGTGCTCACCCAGGTGGCGGACAACCAGATTCGTCTCGTTGCCCATCACCTGCCCGGCGCATCGCCCCAGCCAATCCAAGAGTGGATCGGGACCTTCCCGAGACCACTCGACGAGGAAATCGGCCTCGTCGGCGTGGCGATCCGCACCGGGACGGTGGTGCGCACCGAGGACATCCAGAGCGACCCGCGCGTCTTGGGGGTCGTGCAGCGCGCCGCCGCGCTTGCTGGCTACCGGAGCATCGTGATCGCGCCCATGCTCCGCGGTGATGCCGTCATCGGGACGATCAACGTCTGCCGCCCCGAAGCCGGCCCGTTCACCGCCAAGCAAATCGAGGTGCTCCAGACCTTCGCCGACCAGGCCGTCATCGCCATCGAGAACGTCCGCCTGTTCAAGGAGTTGGAAGCTCGCAACCGCGAGCTGACCGAGGCCCTCGAGCAGCAGACGGCGACCAGCGAGGTCCTCAAGGTCATCAGCCGCTCGACGTTCGAGCTGCAGCCCGTGCTGGACACACTCATCCAGAGCGTGGGAAGGCTCTGCGACGCGGACAAAGGGTTCATCTTTAGGCGTGATGTGGACGTCTACCGCCTCGCTGCCGACCACGGTGTGTCGCCCGAGTACCGTGACTTTATCCTCAGGAACCCGATCGCCGTCGGGCGGGGCACCATCGTCGGGCGGACCGCGCTCGAGCGGCGGACGATTCACTTCCCCGACATCCTGGCCGACCCCGAGTACCAGTGGGCCGAGTCCCAGCGCCTTGGCGGCTTCCGCACGGTCCTCGGTGTTCCGATGCTCCGCGAGGGCGCGCCCATCGGCGTCATCGCGATGTGGCGGGAGGAGGTCCGGCCGTTCACCGACAAGCAGATCGAGCTGGTGACTACCTTCGCCGACCAGGCCGTCATCGCTATCGAGAACGTGCGGCTCTTCAAGGAGCTGCAGGCTCGGACCGCCCAGCTCACGCGCTCGGTGGAGGAGCTGACGGCCCTGGGCGATGTCAGCCGCGCGCTCAGCTCGACGCTCGATCTGGAGACCGTGCTCAACACCATCGTCGCGCGGGCCAACCAGCTCGCCGGCACCGACGCGTGCTCGGTGTACGAGTACGACGAGCAGGCCGAGGAGTTCCACCTGCGCGCCACCCACAACCTCGACGAGGCGGTCGTCGCGATCGCCCGGCGGACGCCGATCCACAAGGGCGAGGGGGTGCAGGGACGCATGGCCATCACGCGCGAGCCCGTCCAGATCCCCGACATCGCCCGGGAGGATGCCTATCGGGGCCCGCTCCGCGACATCCTGCTGCGCGCGGGGACGCGCGCACTCCTGGCCATCCCGCTCCAACGCGAGGACCACCTGATCGGCGGGCTCACCGTCAACAAGAAGACTCCGGGCGAGTTCGCCCCGGAAGTCGTCGAGCTGCTCAAGACCTTTGCCACCCAGTCGGCGCTGGCGATCCAGAACGCACGGCTCTTCCGCGAGATCGAGGCGAAGAGCCGGGAGCTCGAGATCGCGAGCCAGCACAAGTCGCAGTTCCTGGCGAACATGAGCCACGAGCTGAGGACGCCGCTCAATGCGATCCTCGGCTACGCGGAGCTGATCGCCGACGGGATCTACGGGGAGGTGCCCGAGAAGATGCGCGAGGTGCTCGAGCGGGTCCAGCAGAGCGGGCGCCACCTCCTCGGCCTCATCAACGACATCCTCGACCTCTCCAAGATCGAGGCCGGCCAGCTCACGCTGGCGCTCGGGGATTACTCGATGGAGGTGGTCGTCCGCACGGTCGCCACCGCCGTCGAGGCCCTCGCCGCGGAGAAGAAGCTCCGGCTCGACGCGGCCCTCGCGCCCGACCTGCCGATGGGTCGCGGCGACGAGCGGCGGCTCACCCAGGTCCTCCTGAACCTGGCGGGCAACGCCATCAAGTTCACCGAGACCGGCTCGGTGGCCGTGCGGGCCGACGTGGCCGACCGGGGCTTCCTCGTGTCGGTGACGGACACGGGGCCGGGCATCGCGGAGAGCGACCGAGAGAAGATCTTCGAGGAGTTCCAGCAGGCGACATCGACCACGACCCGCGCCAAGGGCGGCACGGGCCTCGGCCTCGCGATCGCCCGGCGCATCATCGAGATGCATGGCGGCCGGCTCTGGGTGGAGTCCACGGTGGGGCAGGGCTCGACGTTTTTGTTCACCGTGCCCGTCCGCGTCGAGCAGCAGGTGACGACGGCGCCGAGGCCGGCCTCGTGAGCCGCATCCTCGTCGTCGACGATCAGGAGGACAACCGCCGCATCCTCCGCGACCTCTTGACGAGCGTGGGCCACGAGGTGGTCGAGGCGGTGAGCGGCGAGGAGGCCGTGGCGTCCGCAGAGGCTCACGTGCCTGACCTGATCCTGATGGACATCCAGCTCCCCGGCATCGATGGCTACGAGGCGACGCGCCGGATCAAGGCCAAGCCTGCCCTCCGCGCGATCCCGCTGATCGTCGTGACCTCCTACGCGCTGAGTGGGGATGAGACCAAGGCGCTCGCCGCCGGCGCCGACGCCTACGTCTCCAAGCCCTTCAGTCCCCGCGTGCTGCTGGCGAAGGTCCGCGAGTACCTTCCCTCATGAGGACGCCGCCCCGCCCGCCGCGCCCGGGGTAGAGACCGATGACACGGGACACGGTCCGCATGCGCCGGTGGACCCGCCGCGAGGACGATCGGATGATCGACCGCGGAGTCTTCGGTACCCGCCTACGGCTGTGATCTCTCGAAAAGAACTCGGTCTATCGCCGTGAATTTCGAGCTCTCCTGAACAAGATGCCATGACTTCCGCGCTCGAGTCATCGCATTTTCGACCCGCCGGCCTATCCTGCAGATTTCGTGAACCGCCGGGGCCAAGTCCCCGTCGCCGCTCACCAGAACGGCCACGTCATACTCACCCGCGTACGCCACCCTTCTCGTACCACCGGCCGCCGGTCTGGGCCATCCGCCCAGTCCACAGCGTCAATCCCTGCTCCGCTTGAAGGTGGGCGAGAAACCTCTGCTGACCAGCATAGAGTTGCGGATCCATTTGCTGCGGAACCGCAGCGATGTAGAAGCCGACACGGACGAGACGCCTGCCTGCTGCCAGTTCGCCAGCCAAGCGCATCGGCGCGTATCGTGCCGAGCCGAAGGCGCTCCTGAATGCCCGATAAGCGTTCGCACCGTCGATGAACACGGCCACGCGGGCGAGCACTGAGAAAAAGAACCCCCGGCGTCCTATTCAGAACGCCGGGGGCGAAGCACCCACCGTCCTGGTTGCCCAAGAAGTGTGGGGGGGTGATTCGTCGCGACAGCCATATTGTTTGGCTGCGTGGGCTCCGTGTCAAGTCTCGCTTACATCGTGGAGCCGTTGACCTGTGCGGTCAATGCCGCGAATTGGATACAGCAGAGCGTCGATAATGACGCCGGAGTCCAGGAGGTTCCCCCGTCACGCCTCCCAGAGTCTTGGAGCCAATGCCTGGAGCCGGCGATGGATCTCCTCGTCCGGCCGGTTGACTCGGACCTGCAGTCGTAGTAGCTCTTAGCGGGCCGATGACCCGCCGCGGAGCCGATCTCGTCGTGGACGCGCTGGCCGCGGCCGGTGTAAGGCATCTCTTCTCGCTCTCGGGCAACCAGATCCTCTCCGTCTACGACGCCACGCTCGGCCGCGGCGTCGCGATCGTCCACACGCGCCACGAGGCCGCCGCGGTCCACATGGCGGACGCCTGGGGACGGCTCACCGAGCGCGCGGGCGTCGCGCTTGTGACCGCGGGCCCCGGCCACCTGAACGCGCTCTCTGCGCTCTACGGCGCCCTGATGGCCGAGTCGCCCGTGGTACTTCTGAGCGGCGCCGCGCCCCGCGCCCAGGCGGGCCGCGGCGCGTTCCAGGAGATGGACCAGGTCTCGGCAGCGCGGCCGGTGACGAAAGCCGCGTGGCTCGCGGTGGACGCGACGCGCCTCGGCGAGGACGTCGCGCGTGCGCTCGCTATCGCCGAGAGCGGCCGTCCCGGCCCGGTCCACGTGAGCCTGCCGGGCGATCTCCTCGAGGCGCGCGTGGACGGCCCGGCAGGCGCGCCCGTCGCGGGCGCCCGCGCCGCAGCGGAGGCGCTGCCCGCCGATTCGCAGATCGCGGAGGCCCTCGCGCTGCTCGCGGACGCCAAGCGCCCGCTGATCCTCCTCGGCCCTGCCACGGCGCGGCCGCTCCGCCGCGCCGCCGTGGAGCGCTTCTCACGGCTCACCGGCATCCCGGCGCTCCCGATGGAGAGCCCGCGCGGCACGAACGACCCGTGGCTCCACGGCGCGGCGGCGCGGCTCGCGGGTGCCGACGTGATCCTGCTCTGCGGGAAGAAGCTCGATTTCGCGGTGCGCTTCGGCGAGCCGCCCGCGTTCGCGCCCGCCTGTCGCTTCATCCAGGTGGACGCCGAGCCGGACGCGCTCCGGCCGGGCGGCCCCGTCGCGCTCGCGCTCGCCGGCGAGCCGTCGGCGGTGATCGATCGCCTCACTGGGGCGGCGCGTGGCCGCGCCTGGCGCCACGCCGCCTGGGGCGAGGAGATCCGGGCCGCCCGCGCGTCGTGGCCCGCCGGCTGGGAGGCGCTGCGCGCGTCGGCGCGCCGGCCGATCCATCCGCTCCGCGTGTGCGCCGCGCTCCAGCCGCTCCTCGACGGGGGTGGCGTGCTCGTGAGCGACGGCGGCGAGTTCGGCCAGTGGATGCAGGCCGGGCTCGACGCGGAGACGCGCCTGATCAACGGGCTCTCGGGCTCGATCGGGAGCGCTCTGCCCATGGCGCTCGCCGCCAGGCTTGCGCTTCCCGAGCGCCGGGTGATCGCGACGCTCGGCGACGGGACGTTCGGCTTCCACGCCTTCGAGCTGGACACGGCCGCACGCCACGGCCTGCCGGTCGTCGCGGTCGTCGGCAACGACGGGCGCTGGAACGCCGAGCACCAGCTCCAGCTCCGCGACTACGGCCCCGACCGCACCGTGGGCTGCGAGCTCCGCCTGTCGCGCTACGACCGGGTCGCCGAGGCGCTCGGCGGCCACGGCGAGCACGTCGAGCGGCCCGAGGACCTCGAGCCGGCGCTCGCCCGCGCCGTGACGTCGGGGCTCCCCGCGTGTGTCAACGTCGTCATCGAGGGCGCCGCGGCGCCGACGTACACCTCCGCGGGCCACTGACGCTCAGGCTCCGCTCCCGTGCTGGGAATGAGACGGGAAGGCGTCGGCGAACGTCGACGTGTCGCTGGTCAACGAAACAGCCTGGGCCATCGCGTCTACCCCGCCGCCAGGGGATGCAAGACGTCGATCGCCCAGCCCACATCCAGGGGCTCGCCCAGCCAACCAGGCGTCGCCGTTCGCGCGTGGAGGCGGAGCCCCTGGGCCTCGTGCCGCGCCCGGAGGGCCTGGACGGGATCGGCGGGGATCGCCGCGGGAGGCGGCACCTCGGGCAGGAGCCGCCCGTCCGGGCGCCGGAACCGGAGCTCGCCGTCGGATAGTCGATCCACCTGGTAGCCTTCCTCGTGGACCGCGCGGTGGTGGGCGCGACAGAGGAGCGAGAGATTCGAGAGCGTGGTGGGGCCGCCCTGCGCCCAGTGGCGGAGGTGATGCCCCTGGCCGAACGGGAGCCCGCAGCCGGGAAAGCGGCAGCCCCGGTCCCGGTGCTGGAGCGCCCGCCGAAGCGCCGGAGGAATGGTCCGGGTGCGGGCGCTGACCTCGACGACCTGGCCATCCGGGGCGTGCCGCATCACGACCCGGCTCGCGTCGCACGCCAAGCGTCGGGACGTTTCCGCGGAGACGTGCGTGCCGTCCTCGAGGACCGACTGCCCGGGCGCATCCGGGTCCGCGAGCACCGGCCCGTCGATATGGACGACCACTTGGTAGCGCTCTCCCGGGGCGCCGGGATCGATCCCGTGATGGAGGGCCGTCTCCGCGAGCAGGGCCAGGGCGTCCGCCTGCTGCTGGGCCATGGGGGGCGTTTCCGCGGAAACGTCCTCCGTCCCACCGGCCACGCCGGCCGCGCGCCTCTGCTGATAGAGCGTCTCGCGCGCTGCGGCGAGCGCCTGCACGAGGAGCGCGCCGACCTCAGGCGAGAGCCGGCCCCGGAGGACCACCATGCCGTCCTCGTCCTGATACACGTGCAGCGCCCGGCGCGCGTGCCGCCGGGCGGTCTCGCGGGCCTCGGCAATCCGGTCCACT
>JACPCG010000083.1 GCA_016179925.1 Candidatus Rokuibacteriota bacterium
GCGCGCATCTTCGTCGTCCACCGGCTCGACCGCGAAACGTCGGGGCTCGTCGTGTTCGCGAAGTCGTGGGACGCGAAGCGGAAGCTCCAGGCGCAGTTCGAGGCGCGGACGGTCGAGCGCGTCTACCGCGCGCTCGTCGAGGGGACGATGCGGGACGCGGAGGGCACGCTCAGCTCCAGGCTCGCTGAGGACCGTTCGCTCCGTGTGGGGCCCGCGCCCCGCGGCCGCGAGGGCAGAGAGGCGATCACCCGCTATCGGGTCCTCGAGCGGCAGCGGGCGACGACGCTCCTCGAGCTCTCGCTGGTGACGGGGCGGCGCGGCCAGATCCGCGCCCAGCTCGCAGCGGCGGGCCACCCGATCGTGGGCGACCGGGCCTACGGGAGCGGGCGCGATCCGCTCAGGCGCGTCTGCCTGCACGCGACACGGCTCGCCTTCGTCCATCCGCGCGGCGGGCGCGTCGCCTTCGAGAGCCCGATGCCGAGCGCGTTCCGCCGCGCCTAGGCGCGCATCGGGATCAGGAGCACCAAGCCGGTCAGCGCCACGGCGAGCAGCGCGGACTCGATGTGGACCTCGCGCGCCTGGCGCCTGAGCTGGCCGACCATGAAGGGCTCGCTGACGATCTGCTCGCCGCTGTCGAGGTCGCGCGCCCCGCGCGCCGCGAGGCGCACTCAGGTCTGAGCGCGGGCCTGGAGGACCCCGAGCGCCCCCACCCAGAAGGGCACGACGAGGAGCGCGCGCCAGCCCCGGTCCACGCCGAGCATGAGCAGGAGGATGAGGATCGCGACCCCGGCGGCGAGGGCGGCGGCGCCCAGGAGGACGCGCCTGCGGCGGCCCCGCGGCCCGATGTTCGCGATCTTCGGCGCCACGCCTCAGCTCCGTTCCTCTAATCGGCAATGAGGACGAGGTCTACTTCGATCTGGGTCTGGCCGGCGGCGGGGTAGAGCTGGGTGACGAGCGGCTTGTGGCCCGGTGCGGTCACGCGGAGGTGGAGGTGCGGCGGGCGCCCCGGGTAGCGGCCGGGGAACGTGGTCTCATAGCGGTAGCGTCCGCTTCCGTCGGCGCGCTGCGAGGCGCGATGCTCGCCGTCGTAGTCGCCGCGCGCGTTCGCCGACCACCACTCGATCCTGGCTGCGGGCAGGGGAAGACAGCCCTTTGCGGACCGGACGACGCCGCTGACGACGAGCCCGCGCCCCGTGGCAGACCGTTCCGGCGCGTTCGGCTCGTAGAAAGGGCCGAGCGCGTCGGGGCGGGTCGGCGCACAGGTGGGCTGCGCCGCGGCGATTTCCGGAAGCAGGGCCAGCGCGAGCGCAAGAGCCACGGCGCGGAGCACGCGCCAATGCTATCATTCCGAAAGCCGCATGGGTGAGCCGACTCGTCCACTAGCCGCCGCCGCGGAGCTCGCCGCCGCTATCGCGCGCCTCGCCGGAGAGCTATCGCTCGCCGAGGAGCCGTCGGGGTTCGTCGCCGCGCTCGAGAACGATCCCGACACGCGCGACGCGCGGGAGCCGCAATGAAGCCCCGAGTGCCCGCAGCAGGCCACCCACGGTCCACGCCGGCCTCGCGGACCCCGCTACGATGAGATCGCCATGAAAAGGGCGCAGGCTCGACGGAGCCACACCGCATCTTTCCCAGGCCACCCGCGATCCGAGCCGGCCTCGCGGACCCCGTTACAGTGACCGACTGGACGCTCGCGTCACTCAGCCGCGCGATCGCCGCGCACCAGGTCTCGCCGGTCGAGGCGACGCGCGCGTGCCTGGCGCGGATCGAGCGCCTCGACGCGAAGCTCCGCACGTTCATCACGGTGGACGCCGAAGGCGCCCTCGCGGCGGCCCGCGAGCTCGAGGCCGAGCTGGCGGCCGGCCTCTCGCGGGGCCCGTTCCACGGCATCCCCGTCGCCTACAAGGACCTCTTCCACGTCCGCGGACTGCCGACCTCCTGCGGCACGCGGACGCGCGAGTACTTCGCCGCCGACCCCGAGTGCACCGCGGTGAGCCGCCTCAGGGAAGCGGGCGCCGTCACGCTCGGGAAGCTCAACATGACCGAGCTGGCGCTCGGCCCGTTCGGCGACAACGCCCATCACGGCGACGTGCAGAACCCGTGGCGGCCCGGCCACTCCGCCGGCGGCTCCTCCAGCGGCTCGGCGGCCGCCGTGGCTGCGGGCTTCGCCGTGGGCACGCTCGGCAGCGACACGGGTGGCTCGATCAGGCTGCCGGCCGCATGCTGCGGGGTCGTCGGCCTGAAGCCCACGTACGGGCGGGTGAGCCGCGCCGGGGTGATGCCGCTCTCGTGGTCGATGGACCACGTGGGGCCGCTCACGCGCACGGTCGCGGACACGGCGCTGCTGCTGGGGATCATCGCCGGCCACGATCCACGCGACGCGACGACGAGCCACCGCGGGATCCCGTACTGGGAGCGGATCCTCGAGACGCCGGTGGACGGGCTCCGCGTGGGCCTGCCCGAGAACTACTACTTCGACGGGATCGACGCCGAGATGGGCGCGGCGGTGCGCGCCGCCGCGCGGGTCATGGAGGGGCTCGGAGTCGTGATCACGCCGGTCCGCGTGCCCGATCCCCAGCCGCTCTCCGAGGTGTGCAACGTCATCGCGCGCTCCGAGTCCGCCGCGATCCACGCGCGGCTCGTGCGCGAGCGGCCGCACGAGCTCCAGCCGGCGGTGCGCGCGCGCCTCGAGGTCGGCTTCCACGTCTCGGCGCACGACTACCTGCAGGCCCTCCGTCTCCGCACCCGCTACGCGCGCGAGTTCACGGCGCGCGTGTTCGCCGAGGTGGACGCGCTCCTGGCGCCCGTGATCCCCGAGCCCGCGCCGGCGCTCGACGCCGTGAAGGCGGGCTCCGTCGACGACGTCGTCCAACGGATGGGTCGGTTCTCCCGCCTGACGCGCCCCTTCAACGGCCTCGGGCTGCCCGCGCTCTCGGTGCCGTGCGGGTTCTCGGGCGACGGCCGGCCGCTCGCGCTCCAGATCGTCGGGCGCCCCTTCGACGAGGCGACGACGCTCCGCCTCGGCCACGCCTACGAGCGGGCGACCGACTGGCTCGCCCGCCGGCCCACGCTCGCCTGATCCCGGATCGCCCCGTCGTGGAGCAGCCGCCGGTCGCGCCGCCGCGCCTCTGGCCGGTCTTCGCGGCCTACGTGGTGGCGTTCGCCGCCATCGTCGCGCTGTCCATCATGGCCGCAGCCGTTCTGCGGAGCCTCTACCCCGACGTCCCCGAGCGCGCGCTGTTCGAGGGGCTCCCCGGACTGATCGCCGGCGGGGCCGCCTCGTCCGTCGCCCTGGTCCTGACGGTGCTCCTCTTCAACCGGCCGCTCGAGCCCGTGCTCCTGCGTCTCACCCCGGGGTGGGAGAGCGGGCGGATGCTCGTTGTGATGATCGTCGGCATGCTGGCGCTCGGCCAGGCGCTCGACTCCCTGACGATGCTCGCCGGGCTGGGCCAGCAGAGCGCGATGACGGCGATCCGGAACGCGCTGACCGGCGCGGTCGGCCCCGAGCTGTTCCTGGCCGTCGTCGTGATCGGCGTGCTCGCCGGCAGCGCGGAGGAGATCTTTTTCCGCGGCTACATGCAGACGCGTCTCGGCCAGCGGCTCAGGCCCTCGCTCGCCGTCCTCGTCACGAGCGTCGCCTTCGGCCTCCTCCACCTCGAGGTGATCCACGCGGTGCTCGCGTTCGCGCTGGGGCTCTACCTCGGCTACGTCACCGAGCTCGCGGGGAGCGCGCTCCCGGCGATCGCGTGCCACGTCATCAACAACACCCTCTTCACGGTGCTCACGGCGGCCTTCGGCACCGTCGAGGCCGCCGGGGCGAACGCGGCCCTGCTCGCGGCGAGCGGGCTCGTCTTCGCCGGCTGCATCGCGTGGTTGCGCTGCGCCCGGACAACGCTGTAGGCTTAAGCACCTGGAGGAGGCGCACATGGGGCTCGGCGGCAAGGTCGCGATCATCGGCAGCGGCGTCATCAAGTACGGCGAGAACTTTCATCAGAGCCTGACCGACATGATCTTCGAGGCGGTCTCGCTCGCCCTCGCCGACGCGAAGGTCGAGCGGCAGCGCCTCCAAGCCGCGTGGCTCGGCTGCTACGAGCCCATGCTCTACGGCTTCGAGGGTAACTCGGGGACCTTCGTCTCCGACCCGCTGAATCTGTTTCCGATTCCGGTGACGCGCGTGGCCGCCTACTGCGCGACCGGCATCGAGGCGGTCCGGAACGCCGCGCTCGCGGTCGCCTCCGGCGAGTACGACCTGGTCCTCGCGGTCGGCGCCGAGAAGATGCGCGAGGTGCCGTCGCGCGGCTCCCTCGTCGCTCAGGCCGTGAATCGCGGTCACCCGGTGCTCGCCAAGGGGCGCACCGCGCCGGGGATGTTCGCGCTCCTCGCCACGCGCTACTTCAAGGAATACGGGGCGGACGAGAGCGCGCTCGGCGCCGTCGCCGTGAAGAACCACTATCACGGGTCGCTCAATCCCAAGGCCCACTTCCAGAAGGAGATCACGCTCGAGCAGCATCAGAAGGCCCCCAAGGTCGCCGAGCCCCTCGGGCTCTTCGACTGCTGCCCGACGACCGACGGCGCCGCGGCGGTCATCCTGACGCGCGCCGATCTCGCGCCGGAGCTGACCGACCGCTACTCGATCATCCGCGGCATCGCCTTCGCGGTGACCGCCGGCTACTGGAACACCCAGTTCGATCCCTCGTGGTCCTTCACGTCCTTCCGCTCCACGCAGGAGGCCGCGAAGGCCGCGTACAGGATGGCCGGCGTCACGGACCCGGCGAAGGAGATCAAGGTCGCCGAGTGCCACGACTGCTTCACCATCACGGAGATCGTCAACTACGAGGACCTCGGGTTCGCGAAGCCGGGCGAAGGGTGGAAGTTCGCGACGGGCGGCGTCACGCGGCTCGGCGGCGACCTGCCCGTGAACACCTCGGGCGGCCTCAAGTCGTGCGGCCACCCGATCGGCTCCTCCGGTATCCGGATGATCGCGAACATCCACGACCAGCTCCTCGGGCGCGCGGGCAAGATGCAGGTGAAGGGCGCCACCCTGGGCCTCGCGCACAACCTCGGCGGGCCCGGCGCGGTGTCCGCCGTCGCGGTCCTGGGCCAACCGTAATCGTCAGATTGCACGCCAGCCTCGTCTACGAGCTGAACGGGACGGTCGCCGCGACGAACACGGGCGCCGAGGTGATGGGGAGCCGCGTGAACGCGCTCGCGTGGATCGCCAACCATCTCGGCGCGCGGGGCCTCGGGCTCAGGGCCGGCGACCTCGTCATGTCAGGCTCGGTCTCCCAGCTCCTCCGGCCGAAGGCGGGCGACACGGTGCGCGCCGCGTTCACGCGCCTGGGCTCGGTCTCGGTCCGCTTCGCCTGAGCGTCCGATGCGCTTCATGTCATGATGGATGGCGGAAGCCGAACTTCCAGGCCCGGTGACGGAGGCGCGATGACCCTCGAACAGCTGGTCGTCCTCACGCGGGAGCGGCTCGCCGCGCGGGCCCGGCGCGTCGTGCCGGAGGGCCCGCTGGTGCGCGCCGCCGTGCTGGTGCCGCTCGTGGACCGCGGCGAGCCGCGTGTGGTGTTCGCCAAGCGGACGGATCGCGTCGGCACCCACAAGGGCCAGATCTCGTTCCCCGGCGGCACGCTCGACCCCGCCGACCCGTCGCTCCTCGACGCGGCCCTGCGCGAGTGCGAGGAGGAAGTGGGGCTCCCGCGCGCGGCGGTCGAGCCGCTCGGCGCGCTCGACGACACCGAGACCGTCGCGACCCAGTTCGTCATCACGCCCTGGGTCGGCGTCATCCGCGAGTCGGTGACCTGGCGGCCCGACGGCCAGGAGATCGAGAAGGTGATCGAGGTGCCGTGGGCCGCGCTCGCCGATCCCGCGAACTTCCGCGTCGAGCACTGGGAGCGCAACGGCGTCGTGCGGCCGATGTACTTCTACGACTGCGAGGGCGAGACGATCTGGGGCGCCACCGCGCGGATCGTCAAGCACTACCTCGACCTGCTCACGGGGGCATCATGAGCTACGAGACCCTGCTGACCTCGCTCCAGGACGGCGTCGCCCGCGTCACGCTGAACCGCCCGGAGGCGCGCAACGCGCTCTCGCTGACGCTCGTGCGCGAGCTGGAGCAGGCCCTCGCGTCGTACGAGGCGGACCCGGCCGCCCGGGTGATCGTGCTCTCGGGGGCGGGCGACAAGGCGTTCTGCGCCGGCGCGGACCTCAAGGGTACCGGCGACCGCGGGACGACGCTCCAGGCGCGCGAGTCCTTCGGCGGGCTGCCGCGCATCCTCGAAGCCATCGCGCGCATGCGCACGCCCGTCATCGCCCAGGTCCACGGCGTCGCCCTCGCGGGAGGCTGCGGCCTCGCGGTGGGCTGCGACCTCATCGTCGCGTCCGACGACGCCCGGTTCGGCCTGCCCGAGATCAAGATCGGCGTGCTGCCGCTGATCGTCATGGCGCCGATCCTCCGCGCCGCCGGGCGCAAGCGCGGGCTCCTCATGATCCTCTCGGGGGAGCCCGTCTCGGCGCGCGAGGCGTTCGAGATGGGGCTCGTGAGCCTGGTCGTCCCGCGCGGGGAGCTCGAGGCCGCGACGGCGGCGCTCGCCAGGAAGATCGCGGGCTGGAGCCCGATGGCGGTCGGCATCGCCAAGGAAGCCGCGGCGACCATCCAGGACATGGAGTACGCGAAGTCGCTCCGCTATTTGCGCGAGCTGACGACGCTGGTGTTCATGTCCGACGACGCCCGGGAAGGCATCGCGGCGTTCTTCGAGAAGCGGAAGCCCGACTGGAAGGAACGCTGACCGAGGCGCCGCGGAGTCAGCGCACCGGCAGCGTCACGCGCATCGTCGTTCCCCGGTCCGGCTTGCTGTCGACATCGATGGCGCCGCCGTGCATCCGCACGATGCCGAGGCTGACCGAGAGCCCCAGCCCGGTTCCGCGGCCCTCGGGCTTCGTGGTGTAGAACGGCTCGAAGATCCGGGCGAGGTGCTCGGGCGGGATGCCCGGCCCGGTGTCGCTGACGCTCACCGTGATCAGCGTCCGATCGTCGTCGTCCTGCCGCGTCCCGGTCTCGAGCACGAGCACGCCGCCGCCCTCCATCGCATCCACGGCGTTCGTGATCAGGTTCAGGAACACCTGGATGAGCTGATCGCGGTCCGCGAGAATCGCCGGGAGCGAGGCGTCGAACACGCGCTCGACCTCGACGCCGGCGTGGGCCAGCTTGGCGTGGAGCAGCGCCAGCACGAGCTCGAGCAGCTCGTGCACCGACACCGGCCCGCGGTTGGGCTCCCGGCGGCGCGCGAAATCCAGCAGGTCACGCACGATCTTGCCGGCGCGGTTGGCCTCGGTCACGATGCCCGACAGCCGGCGGTGCTCGGGCGAGTCGGGCGCGGCCTCGCGAAGCAGGAGCCCGCTGTGGCCGAGGATCACCATGAGCGGGTTGTTGATCTCGTGGGCGACGCTCGCCGCCAGCTCGCCGATCGCCGCCAGCTTCGCCGACTGCACGAGGGTGTCCTGCGTCTGCCGCAGCTCCTCCATCCGCGCGCGGAGGTCCTCGTAGAGGCCGGAGTTCTTGAGCGCGATCGCCGCCTGGCCGGCCAGCATCTCCAGGAGACCGATCTCCTCGCTGTCGAAGATCTCCCCGGAGAGCTTCTCGCCGATGACGAGTACGCCTGCGACCTCGCGCTCGAGGAAGAGCGGAACCAGGAGCGCGACCCGCTCGCGCTCCAGCCGGGCGATGGCGGGACGCATTCGATCGTGGGTGGCGCCGTGGAACGTCGTCTCCTCGACGATGAGGGTCCGCGCCGTGGCCTGGAGCCAGAGCGTCAGCGCCGTGTCCAGCGCGGGGCTTCTTGCCGACGCCTCGGCAGCCTCCGAGGCCGCGTGCGCGAACGGGACGAAGCCCGCGGCGGCGTCGTGGAGGTGCAGGCTCGCGTGCAGCACGGGAACGCGCGCCACCAGCCCCTGGGTGAGCGTCCGGCCGAGCGCGCCGATCTCGAGCAGGGAGCCGAGCTCCCGCTGGAGTGCCACCAGCGCGTCGCGCACGCCGTGCCGCCTCCGGAACATGAGCCGCTCCAGGCCCCCTTCCAGCTCGCGGAGCACGGGCAGGGCGACGGTGAACACGAGCAGCAGGATGAGGGCGTCCCGCATGAGCGTGCCGACCCCGGTCGCCGGCGCGCGGCCGACGAGCAGCTCGTCCAGCGCCCAGAGGCCGACGAAGAGGATCGGCGCGAGCGCGGCGGAGGTGAGGAGATAGAGGACCGTGCGCTTGGCGAGGGTGCCGATGTCCATCAGGTGGTAGCGGACGATCGCCACGCCGAGCGCGAGCGCGAACACGGCGTTGCTGGGGATGCCGACGGGGTAGAGCCAGTCCCACCGGAAGATGAACCGCACGAAATCCACGATGCCTCCCAGGAGACTCACCACGACGCCGAGGATGACCAGGAGCGTGCGGTTTCGCTTGAAGCTCGAGGACTGCGAGCGATAGGCGCGCACGAGCCGGACGAGCCCGAGCACGAGGTAGCTCTGGAAGTAGACGACGAAGGGCGCGTAGAGGGGGCCGGCCGCCGGCATGAATCCCCACGCCGACTCGGTGACGCCACGCAGGAAGTACGGCGTCGGGCTGGCGAGCAGGAACGCGCCGCAGAGCGCGTAGCCGCCGAGCAGGGCGGGGCGCCGGCGCGGCAGATCGAGGAACGCGAGCACGTAGTGGTAGAAGAGCACGGGAATGGGGATGACGCCGAGGTGGAGGAAGTACTCCCACGCCACCGCCGTGTCGGGATTCGAGGTCCAGCGCAGGCCGAAGACGCCCAGGTTCCACACGGCCAGGCCGGCGGCGAGGTAGGCGAACAGGAGGTTGCGGTGACTCTTGCGATCGGGCGCGAGCGCGCTGCCGAGCAGCAGGAGGTTGAGGCCGAGCGCCACGAGCGGGAGCAGCTTATGGATCAGCATCGGGCCCCCAGAACCCCAGGTACGGGAACCCGTCCCGCGCCCGCTGCTCCCGCATCTCGTGCTCGAGCATCGCGAAGACCAGGACGTCCCAGCGCTGGCCATCGTAGGTCCGCGCCTCGCGCAGCACGCCCTCCTGCTGGAACCCGTTGCGCTTGAGCGCGTTGACGCTCAGCACGTTGTACGCGTACACCTTCGCCTCGACGCGGCGCACGCCGATCGCGTCCATCGCGTACGCGAGGAGGAGCCGGGACGCCTCGATGCCCCAGCCCGCGCGGAGCGGCCGCGCCTGCACGACCGCGGTCTCCAGGAAGGCGAACGCCTCCGCGAGGTGCACGTTGTAGAGGCGCACGAACCCGACGGGCCCCGCCGCCGCGTCGAGCGGCAGCACGAGCAGCGTGAGCGCCGTGGGATCGTGCAGGACCTGTGCCGTGAAGTCCGGGTGATAGGGGCCGAGGTGCCGGCAGCGGTAGAGGAGCTGGCTGCCGACCATCTGCTCGAGGAGCGGGTCGTTCGCCCATCGCTCGAAAATTCCGATCTCGTCCCACGACGGCGGCCGGAGACCGAATCGCGCCGTTTCGACGAGGAATGATGGGTGCGCCTCAGGGCGTTCGCCGTGGGGCTCGGGGATCGAGAGCGCGGGGCCGGAGCCGGGCCCTTCGAGCGGGAGGTCGTCGAGGATCCCGGCGTTGAGCAGGGCCCGGTACACGGCGGCGCTCGGCAGGATCGACAGTGGCACCCGCGCGGCCTCGGCGCGACGCACGGTCTGGAAGAGCGCGGCGAGGCCGACCACGTCGCTCGCCTTGACCTCCTCGAGATTGATCCAGAGTCGCCGCGGGGCTACGCGCACGCGCTCCTCGACCGCCCGGCAGAAGGCCGGTGCCGTGCGGCAGGTCAGCGGCTCGTGAAGCCGCAGCTCGACCTCGCCCGCGCCCGGCGCGCCGTCGTGACGGGGCGGGCGCCCGCTGCCGGCCGACCCGGTGTCGTCGATGCGCTTGGCACACATAGCCAGAAGGCGGAGTTGCAAGATCGACACCACAGAGGTCGATGAGAGAAACGATCCGGAAATTCAGGATGTTCGCGCCAGGCCGGCCCGGGTCGGCCCGACGGAGCGGAAAATAACTGCAGCCCCGGCGGTAAGAAACGAGCCAACCGCTTACGGCCACCAGAGGTAGAGGAACCGCGGGCCCCCGCCGAGCGCAGCCGCGAGCTGCCCGAGCTGGCCATCCAGCCCGCCGCCCGGCGCCTGGGAGCGCGCGTAGTACGTCGCGCGGTACTCGCGGGGCCGGTGGTAGACGATCACGCGCGCCTCGTCCACGCCGACCGCGCGCTTGGCCGTTTCGATGGCATCCGGCATGTACCCGATGCGGTCCACGAGCCTGAGCTCGAGCGCCTGCTGGGCGGTGTAGATGCGCCCGTCGGCGAGCGTGCGCGCCGTGTCAGGCGCGAGCTTTCGGCTCTCTACGAGGCGGGCGACGAATTGCCCGTGCAGGCTGTCGATGACCGACTGGAAGATCCTCATCTCCTCCACGGTCAGCGCCCGGAAGGGGCTCCCCATGTCCTTGCGCTCGCCCGACCTGATCGTCGCCGTCGCGAGGCCGAGCTTCTGCATCAGCCCCTCGGCGTTGAGCGTGACCATGACGACGCCGATCGAGCCGGTGACCGACGTCGGGTGGGCGACGATCGTGTCGGCGGCGAGGGCCGCGTAGTAGCCGCCCGAGGCCGCGACGTCGAGCATGACCGCGACGACGGGCCGCCGCGTCGCGCGCTTCCAGCCGTCGAGCTCGCGCCAGATGATGTCGGAGGCGGTGACCGTGCCGCCCGGGCTGTTGATCCGCACCACGAGGGCTCGGACGTCGGGGTCGTCGGCCGCCTTCTTCAGCTCCTCGCGCAACCGCACCAGCATCGGCACCCGCGGCGGCGGCGTGCCGATGACGAGGCCGGGCGACGGGCTCTCGTCGGAGAGGAAGCCCGAGATGTCCGTGAGGAGGATCTTGGCCCGGCCGCCGCCCTCGACCGTCTGTTCCTCGAGCGGCCGGATCCGCGGCGTGAAATCGAGCGTGACGAGCGAGCACCCGGCGAGCGCCAGCGCCAGGACCAGCACCAGAAGCTTCCGCATGGGCTGAGTATATAATCGCGGGGCTGTGACCGCCTCCCCGCTCACGCTGGACGACGTCCACGCCGCTGCGCGGCGCCTGCGCGGCCGGATCCACCGCACGCCCGTGATCGCCTGCCAGTCGTTCGACGACGCGAGCGGCTACAGGGTCTTCTTCAAGTGCGAGAACCTCCAGCGCGCGGGCGCGTTCAAGATCCGCGGCGCGCTCAACAAGCTCCTCACGCTCGCGCCCGCGGCGCGCGCGCGCGGCGTCGTCGCGTACTCCTCGGGCAACCACGCCCAGGGCGTGGCGCTCGCCGCGCGCATGGTGGGGACGAGCGCGGTCATCTGCATGCCGACCGATGCCCCGGCGCTGAAGCTCGAGGCGACGAAGAACTACGGCGCCGAGGTCGTCTTCTACGACCGCCAGAAGGACGACCGCGCCGCCGTGGCCCGGAAGATCGTGGAGGAGACGGGGCGCGTCCTCGTGCCGCCCTACGACGACTACGCGATCATGGCGGGGCAGGGGACGGCGGCGCTCGAGCTCTTCCAGGAGGTGCCGTCGCTCGATGTCCTCCTGACCCCGGTCGGCGGGGGCGGGCTCATGGCGGGATGCAGCACCGTCGCGAAGAGCCTCTTCCCCGGCATCGCCGTGATCGGCGTCGAGGCGGACACGGCGAACGACACGTACCTGTCGCTCCAGAAGGGCGAGCGCGTGACGATCCCGCCGCCACCGACGATCGCCGACGGGATCCGCGTCACGAGCCCCGGCGCCCTCACGTTCCCGATCCTCCAGAAGAACCTGACCGACATGAGCCTCGTCAACGACGCGGAGATCGTCGTCGCCGTCCGCTTCCTGGCGCTGCGCGCGCGCCTCGTGGTCGAGCCCACGGGCGCGGTCGGCGCCGCCGCGGTGCTCGCCGGCAAGCTCCCGGTCGCGCGCGGGGCGCGCGTGGGTGTCGTGCTCTCGGGCGGGAACATCGATCCTGCGCTGCTGGTCGAGATCCTCCAGGCGAAATGACCGCCGCGCTCAGCGGCGGTGGAAGGCGGGGATCACGTCCGCGGCGAGCCGCTCGAGCTGCTCGAGCATGCGCTCGGGCGGGCCCAACGGCCGCACGATGAATTTCGACCCGCCGCCCGCCACGTACTGCTCGAGCCGCTCGCTGAGCGCGTCGGCCGGGCCGAACGCCGTGCAGGCGGCGAGCGTCGCCTCGTCCACCCGGCCGCGCGGGATGAACGGCGCCGCGGCAGCGCGGGCGCGGGCGGGGTCGTCGTCGAGCCAGAAGTTCACGAGTGCCCCGAAGTGGTCGCCCGGCACCGCGCGCCGCGCCTCCGCGGCGAACGCGCACGTCTTCTCGACGCCCACGCGGAACCGGGCGGGCGTGATGAACGACGGGATCCAGCCGTCGCCGAGGCGGCCGGCGCGGCGCATCGCGGCCTCGCTGTTGCCGCCGACCCAGAGCGGCAGTGACGGCTGGACCGGCCTCGGCAGAACCGCGACGCGGTCGAGCTTCCAGAACTCGCCGTCGTAGCTCACCTCGTCCTCACTCCAGCACCGGCGCATGATGAGGATCGCCTCGTCCGTCCGCCGGCCGCGCTCCCGGAAGGGCACCCCCGCGGCGCGGAACTCGCGCTCCTGCTCGACGCCGATCCCGACGGCGGGAAGCGCGCGCCCGCCCGAGAGATAGTCGAGCATCGCGAGCTGGCGCGCGGCGAGGACGGGCGAGCGGAAGGGCGCGATCAGGACGCTCGGGCCGAACTTGAGCCGGCGCGTGCGCGCGGCGACGGCCGCCATCGTCGTCATCGGCTCGAGAACGGGGAGGGGCGAGGAGAGGCGGTCGGAGAACCAGACGGAGTCGATCTCACTGCGCTCGCAGAGGTCGATCAGCTTCCAGAAGAGGTCGGCGCCCTCCGGACCTGCGGGCCACGGGCCCGGCATCACGCCGATCCGGTACTTGATCTGCATGCCGGGCACTCTATCACGGAGACGGAGCGATCACGGGACGTCAGGGGCCGGGAAGGTCCCCGGCCCCTGACGGAACACTGCGGTCGCTCGCTCGATGGGAAGCTCGGCCTCCTCGGGCGCGTCTGCCCGGTTGACGGACGCCGGAACCCGCCTTGCGCAAGTCTGAGCCGAGGTCGTGCGCATGTAGGACTCCTCGGGCACGATGGAGTTGATTCTGCGCCGCCCCCCTCGTAGAATGAACGCCGGTTCAGTCAACGCGCATGCGCGATCCCGACAAGCCGCAACAGATCATCGACGCCGCGATCCGCGTCTTCGCGCGCAACGGCTACTACAACTCGCGCGTCTCGGACATCGCGCGCGAGGCCGGTATCGCGAGCGGCACCATCTACCTCTACTTCAAGACCAAGGACGAGATCCTCGTCACGCTCTTCCGCGAGAAGATGGCCGAGTGGGTGGCCCTCGTGCGGAAGGCGATCGCCGACGACCGGGATCCGGTCACCAAGATCCGGAAGATCGTCGCGCTCCACTTCAAGGTGATCGAGGAGCACCCCGACCTGGCCGAGGTCGTCCAGGTCGAGCTGCGCCAGGGGCAGAAGTTCTTCCGCGGCGCCTCCGCCCACGAGGTCTCCGCCTACTTCGACGTCATCCAGGGCGTGCTCGAGGAGGGCGTGGCAGCCGGGCGGATCCGGCGCGACCTGCCGGTCAAGATCGCCACCAAGATGCTCTTCGGCGCCATGGACCAGCTCGCGACCTCGTGGGTGCTCGGCAAGCGCGCCTACCGGCTCACCGACGCGGCCGACCCGGTCGCGACCATCTTTCTCAAAGGAGTCTGCACCGATGGCGTATGAGACCCTTGAGTTCCAGCGGGAAGAGAGCTTCGCCGTCATCACGCTCAACCGGCCTCCCGCGAACGCGATCAGCGAGCCGCTGGTGACCGAGCTGAACGCGGCCCTCACCTCGGTGGAGGACGACGCGAGCGTGCGCGCGGTCATCATCACCGGCGCCGGCGACAAGATCTTCTGCGCCGGGGCGGACCTCGGCTCGGCGTTCTCCGGCGGCAACGTGGACACCTTCATCCGTTTCGGCAACAGCGTCATGCGGAAGATCGAGCGCTTCCCCAAGCCCGTGATCGCCGCGATCAACGGCCACGCGCTCGGCGGCGGCTGCGAGATCGCGATGGCGTGCCACTTCCGCATCCTCAAGGAGTCGGCGCGGATGGGACAGACCGAATCGAACCTCGGCATCATCCCCGGCTACGGGGGCACGCAGCGGCTGCCGCGGCTCGTCGGCCGGGCGAAGGCGCTCGAGTTCCTGATCCTCGGCACCCAGATCCCGGCCCCGGAGTGCCTGGCCCTCGGCCTCGCGACGCGGCTCAGCAAGGACGGCGAGACGCTCAACGATGCGAAGGCGCTCGCGCGTCAGATCGCCAGGCGGCCGCCGATCGCCACGCGGCTCATCATCGAGGCGGTGGACGAGGGGCTCGAGGCGCCGATCGACAAGGCGACCGACATCGAGGTGCGCGCGTTCCTGAAGACGCTCAAGACGGAGGACGCCGCGGAAGGGATCCAGGCCTTCTTCGCCAAGCGCGAGCCGCAGTTCAAGGGGAAATAGGATGGACCTGGGGATTCGCGACCGCGTCGCGCTCGTCACCGGCGGCGCGCGGAGCCTCGGGAAGGCCGATGCGGTGATGCTCGCCGCGGAGGGCTGCAAGGTCGCGATCGTCGACCTGAACGCCGAGGGTGCGGAGGAGACCGCGAAGGAGATCGAGAAGTCGGGCGGGCGCGCGCGCGGCTACGCGTGCGACATCCGCGAGACCGCTCAGGTGCAGGACGTGGTTTCGCGGGTCGAGAAAGACCTGGGCCCCGTGGACATCTGCGTGAACAACGCGGGGATGATCTACACGCTCGGCCAGCTCAAGGACATGCGCGACGAGGACTGGGAGCTGAACCTCGCCGTGAACCTCACGGGGACCTTCAAGGTGACCCGGGCGGTCTTCCCCGGGATGCGCGAGCGGCGCTGGGGGCGGATCGTCTGCATGGCGTCGATCGCGGGGCTGATGGGCGGCTTCGGCCAGACCGCGTACGCCACGTCGAAGATCGGCGTCGTCGGCTTCACGAAGTCGGTCGCCCTCGAGGGCGCCCGGCACAACGTGACCTGCAACGCGATCGCGCCCGGGATCATCGCCCCGAACGCCCGGCTCTCGCCCATGTACGAGCGGATGGTGAAGCGCGTGGCGATGCAGAAGGAGGGCGAGCCCGAGGACGTGGCGAACGCCGTCGCGTTTCTCTGCTCGGAGCGCGCCCGTTACATCACGGGCGCCGTGCTGACCGTGACGGGGGGAATGGACCTGTTTACGTTCTAGGGCCGACCGTCGGGCGCCGGCGCCCTGCGAAGGCGCCCCGACGGCACATCCAAAGGAGGCTCGTATGCCCACGGTGAAGGAGACCTTCGACCTGATGGCGGGCCGGTTCCGCGCCGACAAGGCGACGGGGACGAACGCGGTGATCCAGTACGACGTGAGCGGCGACGGGGGCGGCACCTGGCACGCCGTCATCAAGGACGGGACGTGCACGGTCAACACGGGCGCCGCGAGCAGCCCGAACCTCACGCTCCAGATCGCGGGCCAGGACTGGCTCGACATGCTCTCGGGCAAGCAGTCCGGGCAGATGCTCTTCATGTCGGGGAAGCTCAAGGTGAAGGGCGACATGGGCCTCGCGATGAAGCTGGGATCGATGTTTTCGATGTGACGCTGCGGCGCGTCAATGCGATACTGGGGCGGCGCCGGCGCCACACGCGCCGGCGCGACGACATCGACAAGGAGTCCTTCGCACATGGGGCAGGAGCGATTCGCCGACGTCGTCGAGCGGTTCGCCAACGGGTTCGGGGCGGTGGTGTCGAACGCGTCGCCCGAGACCGTCAAGCAGTGGCAGGAGGAGATCGACAAGAACGTCCGGCGCCTCAAGAATCTTCACGCGATGCTCACGAGCCCGGTGGAGCCCAAGACGGGCCAGACGCCGCGCGAGGAGATCTACAAGAAGAACAAGTCGCGCCTGTACCGCTACGCGTCCTCGCGGAAGTACCGCACGCCGCTCCTCTTCGTCCCGAACCTCGGGATCAGCCGGCCGTACATCTTCGACCTCCTGCCCAACGGCAGCTTCATCGAGCACATGACGCGCGAGGGGTTCGACTTCTACCTGCTCGACTGGGGCGTGTTCGGTCCGGAGGACAACGGCCTCACGGTCGAGGAGTGCGTGACGAAGATCCTGCCGCGCATGGCCCGGAAGGCGCTCGAGTCCTCCGGCGCCTCCGAGCTGACCGTGCTCGGCTACTGCATGGGCGCGCCGATGTCGGCGTGCTTCGTCGCGAGCCACCCCGAGATTCCCGTGAAGAACTACATCGACATGGCGGGGCCGATCGACTTCGACCAGGTCGGCCTCTTCGGGTTGTGGCTCTCGAAGGAGCACTTCAACGTCGACCGGTTCGTCGACACGCTCGGCTCGGTGCCGGCGGACATGGTGAAGGCCGGCTTCAAGCTCATCAAGCCGACGATGGACCTCTCGACGAACCTGAACCTCTGGTGGAACCTCTGGAACGACACGTACGTGGAGGGCTTCCAGGCGCTCAACAAGTGGGCGAACGAGTACGTGGCGTTTCCGGGCGAATTCTTCCGGCAGTGGGTGCGCGACTTCTACCAGGGCAACAAGCTCTACCGCGGCGAGCTCCTCATGGGCGGGCGGCCCGTCCGCCTCGCGGACATCACGTGTCCCGTCTTCGCCGTCGGCGCCAAGGAGGACTACATCGCGCCGCCCGCGTGCGTGCGCGCCCTGGTCGGCGCCGTCGGCAGCCGGGAAAAGGAATACGTCGAGCTGCCCGGCGGCCACATCTCGCTCATCGCCGGGCGGGGGGCCGCGCTCCACTGCTGGCCGAAGGTCTCCGGCTGGCTCGGCCCCCGCTCCGCCCAGGCGTGGGCGCGCCTCGTCTCCCAGCAGGCGCCCTCCACGCCGACCCCCGACCCGTGGGGCTTCTGGCGCCCGGTCCTGGACCAGGGGCTCCAGACCTGGGCGCGGCTCTTTTCGCAAACCCCCGCCACCCCCGATCTGCTCGGGCAGTGGAAGCAGTTCCTCGACCAGTGGATCGAGGGCTGGTCCAAGGTGCTCGGCCAGACGATGGGGACCGAGCAATTCGCCAAAATGATGGGCCAGTCGCTCGACTCCTTCCTGGTGAGCCAGGCGCCGGTGAAGAAGCTCGTGGACCAGCAGGTCGAGCAGGCGCTGCAGGCGTTCAACCTGCCGTCGCGCAGCCAGGTGACGGCGGTCGCGAAGCAGCTCGTGGAGCTCGAGGAGCGGATCGAGCGGCTCGAGGACGGGATCAACGCGGTGCTCAAGCGTCTCTCCGACAAGGAGCCCAAATGATCGGCAAGACGATCGGCGAGCTGGAGGCGGGGGACCACGCGGAGCTCACCCGGCGGGTCGAGACCGCGGACCTCGCGGGCTTCATCAGCGCGGTCGGCGACTTGAACCCCGTCCACAGCGACGCCGCCTACGCGGCGGCGACGCCCTTCAGGGAGCCGATCGCGCCCGGCATCTTCACCGCCGGGCTCATCTCCGCGGTCATCGGCACCCGGCTGCCCGGCCCCGGCGCGATCTACCTCTCGCAGACCCTCAAGTTCAGCAAGCCCGTGAAGGCAGGCGACACGATCACGGCGCAGGTCGTCGTGCGGGACGTCATCCGCGAGCGCAACCGCATCCGCCTCGAGACCGCGTGCAGGAACCAGCGCGGCGAGGAGGTGCTCTCGGGCGAGGCGTGGGTGATGCCGTCGAACGTCCACATCGTCTACGCGGAGGAGCGGCAGGCCGCGGCCTCGCTGGCGCGCCTGGCGCTCCAGCCGTGGTCGTGGGCGGCCCAGGCGATGACCGCCTGGGCCACGATGGTCACATCAGCAGCCCGCCGTTGATCGACAGCTCGGCCCCGGTGATGTAGTCGCCGTCGGTCGAGACGAGATAGCAGACGGCCCGGGCGACCTCTTCGGCCGTTCCGAACCGCTTCAGCGGAATCTGACCGAGCAGCTTCTCCTTCACCTTGTCGGGGATCGCCTGGACCATCTCCGTCTCGATGAACCCCGGCGCGATCGCGTTGACCGTGATGCCCTTGCCCGCGAGCTCCTTGGCGAGTGACTTCGTGAACGCGGCCACGCCGGCCTTGGAGGCGGCGTAGTTGGCCTGGCCGAAGTTGCCGATCTGGCCGATGACCGAGGTCATGTTCACGACGCGCCCGTAGCCCTGCTTGAGCATCTGGTCGATGAAGGCCTTGGTGCAATTGAAGACGCCGTCGAGATTGATCGCGAGCACCTTCCGCCACGAGGCGTGGTCCATCTTCACGAAGGTCTTGTCCGAGCTGATGCCCGCGTTGTTGACGAGGATGTCGAGATGGCCGAACTCCTTGAGGCTTCCCGATCTGCTCGACGACCTCTTTGGCCGCCCCTTCGCTCGAGACGTAGTTGACGGCGACGTCCGCACCCTCCTCCGCGAGGGCGAGCGCGACGGCCCGCCCGATGCCGCGGGATGCTCCGGTGACGAGCGCAGTCCGACTCTTGAGTTTCATACGACGGCCCTCCTCTGCGCCGGCGGGGGCAAGTCTAGCACGCACCGCGGCGCGGCCCTTGACGCGGAGTGTTATGCGATTATCATTGCGTCAGGGGAGTGCCCCGCAGAGGAGTGCGATGGCCTACGTGATCAAACGCTACTCGAACCGAAAGCTCTACGACACGCAGGAGAGTCGCTACGTCACCCTCGAGGAGATCGAGGAGATGATCCGCGCGGGCAAGGAGATCTCCGTGATGGATGCCGCCTCGGGTGAGGATCTCACCGCGGTGACGCTGACGCAGATCATTCTCGAGAAGGAGCGCAACCACCGGAGCGGCCTGCCGACCGGCTTTCTGCACCAACTGATCAAGCACGGCGAGGCGTGGCAGGACTTCGTCCAGCGCTCGATGAAGTCGAGCCTCGAAGGCGTCATCTCGAACCAGCGCGAGATGGAGCGTGTCTTCCAGGAGTGGGCGAACCGCGCGGGGTGGGGGAGCATGCTCCCGAGCGCCGGCGCCAAGCCCGAACCCAAGCGCGACGACGCCGACGCCGAGCGGCTCCGCGAAGAGGTCTCCGCCCTGCGCGAGCGGCTCCGCTCGCTCGAGGAGCGGCTCGAGAAGCGCAAGACCCCGGCGAAATAACGAACGGCCCGGCAGGCGCCGGGCCGTTCGCTCCGCTGTTGCGGGGCGCGATCAGAGCCCGTGAACGAATCGTACTCCCGAGGGGCGGCCCGGGTTCCCCGGGCCGCCTCCGAGCGCCGGGGGGTTTGGGGGGCGCCCGGAGCCCCCCATGTTCTTCAGTTCTGGGAGTAGACGTCCTTCATCCTGGCCACGACGGCCGTGTAGGTCTCCTGGATGCCCTTGCCCGCCTGCTCCGCGGAGGTCTGCAGCCGCTCGGCCGAGCGGGTCACCGCCTGGGCGCCCGCCTCGAGGACCTTGAACGCCTTCTGCGCCGTGTCCACGCTGTCGGCCACGGCCTTCTGGTAGAACTGGACCGGGTCCCTGGCGCCGTCCTGCCACGCCGTCTGCCACTGGAGCGCGGCGGCCTGCGAGTCCTTCAGCGCCTCGATCGCGCTCTGCTGGAGCTCCGCGTAGAGGCGGACGCTCTCCTTGGCGCTGGCCGCGCCGAACTCCACCAGCTCGCGCAGGACGCGCTGGTTGGCGTCGGCCCAGACCGTCATCGTCTCGACTCGTTGATCATGAGTGGTTCCTCCTGCACTTTCCGCTTGGTCTTCGCCACCTGGGGTTTCGCCATGTGCGTTTCCCTTTCACCGGAGAGCCTAACGCAGCGCGTTAATCGCGTCAAGCGATTTTTCGCATCGCGTCAATGCCGCCGTGGTAGTTTCTGGAACTCATTGAAATTGAGGAGTTAGGGAGAACAGCCATGGCGACCGACACTCTGGCCCGAATGTTCTGGGACCGTGTGGAAAAGAGCGCCGACCGCCCGGCGCAGTCGTTCAAGCAGGGGGCCGAGTGGAAGACGATCATCTGGCGCGAGGTCGGCGACATCGTGCGCGAGGTCGCCCTCGGCCTCATCGCCCTCGGCCGCCAGAAGGGCGAGCGGATCGCGCTCCTGGCGGCGAGCCGCGCGGAATGGGTGCAGGCGGACTTCGCCGTCTTCAGCGCGGGGGGCGTGACCGTGCCGGTCTATCCGAGCTACCCGCCCGACCTCATCGCGTACGTGGTCAACGACTCGGAGGCGAAGACGCTGATCGTGGAGGATCCCGCGCAGCTCGCCAAGGCCCTCGAGGCGCGCGACCGGATGCCGGGCCTCGAGCAGATCGTCGTGATCGCGGGCTACGACGCGCCCCAGCCGCCGAAGATGGTGATGACGTGGGAGACGCTCCGCCGCCTCGGGCGTGACAACGAGGGCGCGCACAAGTCGACGCTCGCCGAGCGGGTCGGGACGACCCTGCCCGGCGACCTCGCGACGATCGTCTACACCTCGGGCACGACGGGGCCGCCCAAGGGCGTCATGCAGACCCACGCCAACCACGTCGCCGCCGTGAACGCGTCCATGCAGGCGACGCCGGTGGCGGAGGGCTGGGTCCACCTCCTGTTCCTGCCGCTCGCGCACTCCTTCGCGCGGCTCGAGTCCTTCCTGGGCGTGGCGCACGGCCTCACGACCACGTTCGCCGAGAATCTCGACAAGGTCGGCGACAACCTGAAGGAGACGCGCCCCCACTTCATCTGCAGCGTGCCGCGGGTCTTCGAGAAGGTGTACGCGAAGATCCTGGCGGGCGTGGAGGCGGGCTCGCCCGCGAAGAAGAAGATCTTCCGCTGGGCGGTCTCCGTCGGCCGTGACGTGAGCCGCCACCAGCAGCGCGGCCAGCCGGTGCCCGCGGGCCTCGAATTCAAGCGCAAGGTCGCCCACAAGCTCGTCTTCTCGAAACTCCACGCGGCGCTCGGCGGGCGGCTCGTGTGGGCGGTCTCGGGCGGCGCGCCGCTCGCGCGCGACATCGCGGAGTTCTTCCACGCGGCCGGCATCCTGGTCCTCGAGGGGTACGGTCTCACGGAGACGTGCCCGGCGCTCACGTTCAACCGGCCCGCGCAGTACAAGTTCGGCTCGGTGGGTCAGGCGCTGCCGGGGGTCGAACTGCGGATCGCCGGCGACGGCGAGATCCTCGCCAAAGGCCCGAACATCGCCACGCGCGGCTATTTCAAGCAGCCCGACGCCACGAAGGAGGTCTTCGAGGCCGACGGCTGGTTCCATACGGGCGACATCGGCCGGATCGACGAGGACGGCTTCGTCTTCATCACGGACCGGAAGAAAGACCTGATCGTCACCGCGGGGGGCATGAACATCGCGCCCCAGAACCTCGAGAACCTCTTGAAGGCGGACCCGTTCATCAGCCAGGTGATGGTCTACGGCGACCGGCGGCCATACCCCGTGGCGCTCATCACGGTCAACCCGGAGGAGCTGCAGAAGTTCGCGCGCGAGCAGGGGATCCTCGCCGCCGACGCGGCCGTGATCGTCAAGCATCCGAAGATCGTCGAGCGCGTCGGGCGCACCGTGGAGGAGAAGAACACCCAGCTCCAGTCGTACGCCAAGATCAAGAAGTTCAGGGTGCTGCCGACGGACTTCACGCTCGACGGCGGCGAGCTGACGCCGACCCTGAAGGTGAAGCGCAAGGTCGTCGCGCAGAAGTACATGGACGCGATCGAGGAGCTGTACCGCTAGTCCGGACTATTCATGAACGCCAAACGCGCGAGACGAGCGGGTCCTGCACCACCCGTGAGCGGCGACGATGAGTAACGACGAATATCGCCGACTGGTCGAATTTCTCGGCCAGCAGTTCACGCAGGTCCGCCGAGAGATCCAGCGGGTGGATGGCAAGGTCGAGCAGCTTTGCGAAGAAGTCACGGGATTCCGAGGCGAATTCGATCAGTTCCGCGGGGAGATCAGGGCCGAGTTCGGCGAAGTCCGACGGGTGAGGCGGTTGGAGGAGGAGGGCTGACCCTCGACGGCCGGGTCGCGGTGGTGACGGGCGCGAGCCGCGGGCTCGGGCGCGCGATCGCGCTGGCGCTCGCCGAGGCGGGCGCCGACGTCGCCCTAGCCGCGCGGTCGAAGAAGGACCTCGAAGAGACCGCACAGGGCGTGGAGCGTGCGGGGCGCCGGGCGCTTGTCGTGCGCACCGACGTCTCGCGCTACGAAGAGGTCGAGGCCCTCGTGGCGGGCGCCCGGAGCGAGCTCGGCCGGCTCGACATCGTCGTCAACAACGCGGGCGTCGCCAAGGTCGCCCCGCTTGCCGAGATGACGTCCGAGGACTGGCGCTTCATGGTCGACGTCAATCTCACGGGCGTCTTCAACGGTTGCCGCGCCGCCGCCCCGCATCTCATCGCGCAGAAGTCCGGCAAGGTAGTCAACGTCGCCTCGGTGTCGGGGCAGGTGGGGCTGCCGGGCTACGCGATTTACGCCGCCACCAAGGGCGGCGTCATCGCACTCACGCGCACGCTCGGCGTCGAGTGGGCGCGCCACGGGATCCAGGTGAATGCGATCGCCCCGGGCTGGTTCGTCACCGACATGAACGCACCGGCGTTCGCGGATCCGAAGCTCTCCGAGCGCCTATTGCGGGACGTCCCGATGCGGAGAACTGGCCGGCTCGAGGAGATCGGGCCGCTGGCCGTCTACCTGGCCTCGGCCGCGTCGGACTTCATGACGGGCCAGACCCTCTTCCTGGACGGTGGCTACTCGGCCGCTTGAGGGCATAAGCCATTGAAATATAACGGTTGATGCAAGGGCGCAACGTCCTGTAGATTGTCCGCGATGAAAGCCGCCGTCCTCCATGGGCCCCGGGACCTCAGGGTGGAGAGCGCCCCCGCGCCGGAGCCCGGCACCGGCGAAGTCCTGGTCAACGTTACCCTGGCCGGCCTCTGCGGGACCGATTACCGTATCTGGACGGGGAAGCGCCCCGTGCGCTATCCGCGCATCATGGGCCACGAGCTGGTCGGGCGCCTGGTCGATACCGGCGAGCGCGTCGTCGTCGAGCCGAACTTCTCGTGCGGCCAGTGCTCGCTCTGCCAGGAGGGCAACCGCAATCTCTGCCTCGCGCGCACGGCCGTCGGCATCGACGTGGACGGCGGCTTCGCCGAGCTGGTGCGCGTGCCGTCGCCCTGCTGCTGGCCGGCGCCGGCGAATGTCGCCGACGAGGACCTGCTCCTGACCGAGCCGCTCGCCGTCGTCGTCCGCGCGGTGAATCGCGGCGCGCCGAACGCGGGCGAGACCGCGGCCGTCGTCGGCGCGGGCACACTCGGGCTCCTCGCGCTCCAGGTGCTGCGCGCGCGGGGCGCCCGCGTGCTGGTCGTCAGCCGCACCCACCGGCGCCTCGACCTGGCGCGCGGGCTCGGGGCCGACGGGATCCATGCGCTGAGCGACGGCCCGCTCGACGTCGCCGCGTGCCGCTTCTCGCGCCGCGAGGGCGTGGATCTCGTGGTCGAGACCGCCGGCGCCGCGGAGGCCGTCACCCAGGCGCTCGAGCTCGTGCGTCCCGGCGGCCGCGTCGTGCTGACCGGGCTCCCTCACGAGCCGACGCGCGTTCCGTTCTTCAACGTCGTGCGGCGCGAAGTCACGCTCATCGGCTCCATGATCTACCAGGGCGAGTTCGGCGAAGCGCTCCGTCTGGTGGCGAGCGGCGCCGTCAGGACGCGTCCGCTCGTCACCCACCACTTCACGCTCGACGCGATCGGCGAGGCGTTCGTGGCGCATACCGATTCGAGCTCGATCAAGGTGGCCCTGGTGATCTGATGCCCTACACCATCATCAACAAGATCCGGATGCACTACGAGGTGAGCGGGCAGGGCCCGCCGGTGCTCATGATCAACGGTCTCTCGGCGCCGGCCGTCAACTGGGCGTTCCAGGCCAAGGCGCTGGCGCCGCACTTCCAGGTCGTCACCTTCGACAACCGCGGGGTGGGGGAGACCGATCTCCCGCCCGAGCCGGTCTACACGACGGCCCAGATGACCGACGACGCGGCCGCCCTGTTGCGGCACCTGAAGATCGGGCGCGCCCACGTCGTCGGCGCCTCGATGGGCGGCACGATCGCCCAGGAGCTGGCGCTCCGCCACCCGCGGCTGGTGCGCTCGCTCACGCTCCTCTGCACGTGGGCCGAGGCCGACGCGCGCTTCCTGCACACGATCGAAGCGTGGATGTCGCTCGCCTACCGCGTGCCGATCGAGGAGCGCTATCGCCACGTGCTCTATCCCTGGCTCTTCACGCCCGAGTTCTTCGCGAAGAAGGAGAACGTCGAGACCGCCTTCCAGCGGTCGCTCGCGTACCCGCACCAGACGAAGGCGGAAGCGATCGAGCGGCAGGGGCGCGGCCTTCTCGCCTGGAACGGCACGCGCGTGAAGCGCCTCTCGGCGATCCGCGTGCCGACGCTCGTGCTGGTCGGCAAGGACGACATCCTGACGCCGCCCGCCTTCTCGAAGGCGCTCGCCCAGCGGATCCGGCGCGCGCGCCTCGTGGTCGTGCCGGGCGGCCATGGCTTCTTCCTCGAGCACGCGGACCAGGTCAACCGGACCATCCTGCGCTTCCTCAAGTCCGTCCGCGCGAAGTAGCGCGAGAATGCCAATGAGAGTCGCGATCCTCTGTGGCGGGCTCGGCACGCGGCTCCGCGAGGAGACCGAAGTCCGACCGAAGCCCATGGTCGAGATCGGGGGCCGGCCGATCCTCTGGCACATCATGCGCGGTTACGCCGCGCGTGGCTTCACGGAGTTCGTCCTGGCGCTCGGCTACAAGAGCGACGTCATCAAGCGCTACTTCCTCGACTACTACCGCCTCCAGAGTCACCTGACGGTCTCGCTCGGCTCGGGCGCGGTGGAGGCCCACGACGGCGAGCGCGAGGACTGGACGGTGCACCTCGTGGACACCGGCCTGGGCACTCAGACGGGGGGGCGGGTCAAGCGCCTCGCGGAGTGGCTCCGCGGCGGAACGTTCATGCTCACCTACGGCGACGGTGTCGCCGACGTGAACCCGGCCGACGTGCTCGCGTTCCACAAGAAGCACGGGAAGCTCGCCACGGTCACGGCGGTGCGCCCGCCCGCGCGCTTCGGCGGGCTGCTGTTCAACGGCGATCTCGTCAGCGAGTTCACCGAGAAGCCGCAGGTGGGCGAGGGATGGATCAACGGCGGCTTCTTCGTCATGGAACCGGGCGTGCTCGACTACATCCAGGGCGACGAGACCTACCTCGAGCGCGAGCCGCTCGAGCGCCTGGCCAAGGACGGCCAGCTCGCCGCCTTCCGCCACGCCGGCTTCTGGCAGTGCGTGGACACGCTCCGCGACCTCCGGCTCCTCGAGAGCCTGTGGGAGAGCGGCCGGGCGCCCTGGAGGGTGTGGCGCGGATGACGGGGTTCTGGAAGAACCGCCGTGTCTTCGTCACCGGCGCCACGGGAATGATCGGCGCCTGGCTCGTGAAGGACCTCCTCGCCCAGGGGGCCTACGTCGTCACCCTCGTGCTGGACGCCGATCCGCAGTCCGAGCTCTACCGGAGCGGCGACGTCAGCCGCATCTCGGTGGTGAACGGCGCCCTCGAGGACTTCGGGACCCTCGAGCGGGCGATCAACGCCCACGAGGCGGACACGGTGTTCCACCTCGGTGCGCAGGCCATCGTGGGCGTCGCCCACCGGGCGCCGCTTCCGACGTTCGAGACGAACGTGCGCGGGACGTGGAACCTCCTCGAGGCCTGCCGGCTCCACCGCGACCTCGTCGAGCGCGTCGTCGTCGCCTCGAGCGACAAGGCCTACGGCGCCCAGCCGCGCCTGCCGTACACCGAGGACATGCCGGTCGCGGGGATGCATCCCTACGAGGTCTCCAAGAGCGCCGCCGACCTGATCGCGCGCACCTACTACCACACCTACGGCCTGCCCGTGGCGATCGCGCGCTGTGGGAACGTGTTCGGCGGCGGCGACCTCAACTGGAGCCGGATCGTGCCCGGCACGATTCGCGCGTTCCTGCGCGGCGAGCGCCCGGTGGTGCGAAGCGACGGGAGCTACGTGCGCGATTACTTCTACGTGAAGGACGCCTCGCGCGCCTACCTGCGTCTGGGCGAGCGCCTCGGTGACCCGCAGGTGGTCGGTGAGGCGTTCAACTTCTCGAACGAGTCGCCGATGAGCGTGCTCGATCTCGTGGCCGTCATCCAGAAGCTGATGGACGCGAGCCACCTCGAGCCCGACGTGCGCGACGTCGCCGAGGGCGAGATCCACAGCCAGTACCTGTCGGCCACGCGGGCGCGCGAGCAGCTCGGCTGGGCGCCCGAGTTCGACCTGGAGGCGGGGCTGCGCGAGACGATCGCATGGTATCGCGCGTTTCTCGGGGCGTGAGGGCTTGACGGTTGGCCACCGCGATCATCCAGGACCTCGGCGAGCTGCGGCGACGCCTGGCGCCCCACCTCGCCAAGGCGCGGAAGGTGTCGATCCAGTGATCAAGGGCGTCGAGATCCACCCGCTGCAGCAGATTCCCGACGAGCGCGGCAAGGTCATGCACATGCTCCGCCGCGACGACCCGTGGTTTGGCGACTTCGGCGAGATCTACTTCTCCGTCGTCTTCCCCGGCGCGATCAAGGCCTGGCACCTCCACACGCGGATGACGCTCAACTATGCTGTGCCGAGCGGCCGGATCAAGCTCGTCCTCTACGACGACCGCGACGACTCCCCGACGCGCGGCGAGCTGCAGGAGATCTTCACGGGCGAGGACTCCTACGCCCTCGTCACCGTGCCGCCAGGCGTGTGGAACGGCTTCAAGGGAATCGGCACCGCGCCCGCGATCGTGGCGAACTGCGCGACCATTCCCCACGACCCCGACGAGATCGTGCGGATGGATCCGTTCAGCGACCGGATTCCCTATCGCTGGGAGATCCGGCACGGGTAGGTGACGAGGTCCGGAGGCTGTGGAACTTCGCGGCGCGGCGTGCGCAGGCGATCGTCACGGTCGAGCGCGGAAACCCTGATCGGCGAAGTCGCGGTCGAAGGCGAAGGCCGTCTCGACGCGCAACTCCCGCATCGTCGCGAAGCTCACGCAATCCACCAGGCTCAACTGTCGCCGCCCCACGGCGAGGAGCGCCGTGACGCCCAGGCGGTGCTCACTTTCTCCCACCCAGTGCACGCGGAGCACGGGGACCACGTCGTCGACAAGCGCCCGCACGGCCTCCATCCCGAGCCGACTCTGCACGAGCGCGAAGGTTTCCACCAGCACGTAACTCGTCGTGACGAGCGGCTCGTCGCTCGTGAGCAGCGTTTCCCAGGTCGCGCGCGCGGGAGGATGCTGCGTGTCCCCGGCGTCGAGCACGGCCAGCAACGCCGAGGTGTCGACGAACACGCTCATCGCGTGAAGGTGTCGTCGAGGTAGCGGTCGTGCTCCGTGGCGAGATCGGTTCGGCCGGAGCGAAAGCGGCCGGCGGCGCGGAGTGCGCGCTGCCGGCGGTCGGCCTCGCCCTCGGGCGCGCCCCGTACGAGGAGATCGATCGCCTCGCGGATCAGCGCGGCGACCGATACGCCGCGCTCGGCCGCGAGCCGCTTGAGTTTGCGCATCTGTGCTTCAGTGAACTGAACCTGGGTTCGAATCATCGCTCGCGCCATCATTCTGGCGTTGCTGTCGTCATGATGTCAATGGGTCGCTAAGTACCCGAAGGCAAACGACAGGATTCCCTGCTAAGATCGTGCGACGATGAAGGCGCTGGTCGTCGGGGCGTCGGGGCTTGTCGGGGGCGCGCTCGTGCGTGTCCTCGAGCGGAGCGGCATCGAGGTCGCGGCCGCCGGCCACTCGCGGGCGAGCGGCGGAGCGTTCGCCCTCGACGTTCGTGACGCCGAGGCGGTCGAACGCGCGCTCGCCGACATCAAGCCCGACGTCGTCTTCCTCGCGGTGAATGTCCCCGGCGGCGTGGACCGGTGCGAAGAGCGCCCAGACGAGGCGTACGTCGTCAACGTCGCCGGCACCACACACGTCGCCGCGGCGGCTGCCACGCACGGTGCGACGCTCGTCTACTACTCCACCGACTACATCTTCGACGGCACGTCGGGCCCCTACGCCGAAGACCACGCGGCCCATCCCGTCAGCGTCTACGGACGCACCAAGCTCGAGGCCGAGCAGGCGGTGCTGAAGCTCGCGCCGCGCCCCCTGATCGTGCGCACCACCGCCGTCTACGGCTGGGACCGCGCCTCGCGCAACTTCGCCATGCAGGTGTGGGAGCGGCTCGGCGCCGGCCAGCCGCTGCGCGCGCCCGACGACCAGCTTTGCAACCCGACACTGGCGGAGTACCTGGCCGAGGCGAGCGTGCGGCTCGTCCAGCAGGGGGTCGCGGGCGTCGTGAACGTCGTCGGCAAGGAGCGCGTCTCCCGCGTGGAGCTCGGCCGCCAGCTCGCCCGCGCGATGGCGCTCGACCCCGCGCTCATCACGCCCACGCCCACGAGCGAGCTGGGGCAGAAAGCGGCGCGCCCGCTCCAGGGCGGGCTCAAGACCGACAAGCTCACGGCGCTCCTCGGCACCGAGCCCCTCGACCTCGCCGAGTCGCTCAAGCGCTTCCGCCGCCAGTGGCGTGCCGACACCCACACGACAGGGGCGCCGAAGGCAGGCGGCGGCGCCGGAACGACCGAAGCCGAACAGCTCAAGCAGGAGATTCTCGCGAAAGTCCGCCGCTACTGGGAAGTCGCCCACCGGCCGGCGCCGTTCGTGCCGATCAAGAGCCGCGTCAACTACGCCGGCCGCGTCTATGGTCCCGAGGAGCTGGTGAACCTCGTGGACGCCTCGCTCGACTTCTGGCTGACGCTCGGGCCGTGGGGCGATCTCTTCGAGGCGAAGCTCCGGAAGTACCTCGGCTGCCGCGACGTCGTCCTGGTGAACTCGGGCTCGACGGCGGATCTCGCTGCGGTCATGGCGCTGATGTCGCCGCTCCTCGACCGGCCGCTATGCCCGGGCGACGAGGTCATCACGCCGGCCGTGACGTTTCCGACCACGCTCGTGCCGCTCGTCCACGGCGGGCTCCTCCCGGTGTTCGTGGACTGCGAGGTGGGGACCTACAACGTGAACCCGCGGCTCCTCGAGGGCGCCATCGGGCCCCGGACGCGCGCCCTCATGGTCCCGCACACCCTCGGCAACCCGTGCGATCTCGACGTCGTCATGGACCTGGTCAAGCGCCACGATCTCTACCTCATCGAAGACGCGTGCGACGCCCTCGGCGGCACGTGGCGCGGCAAGCCCCTCGGGACCTTCGGCGATCTGGCCACGCTCAGCTTCTTTCCCGCGCATCACATCACGATGGGCGAGGGGGGCGCCGTCCTCGTCAACAACCCGAAGCTCGCGAAGATCGTCAGGTCGGTGCGCGACTGGGGTCGCGCTTGCTGGTGCGCGCCGGGCGAGTCCAACACCTGCGGCAAGCGCTTCGGCTGGCAGCTCGGCGAGCTGCCGCGCGGCTACGATCACAAGTACATCTACTCGACGCTCGGCTACAACTTCAAACCGACGGACATGCAGGCCGCAATCGGCGTGGCGCAGCTCGACCGGCTGCGGGACTTCATCGAGCGCCGGCGCCAGAACTTCGAGCGGCTCTATCACGCGCTCGCTCCCTTCCAGGACGGCCTGATCCTCCCGACGCTCGACCCGCGCGCGGACCCGTCGTGGTTCGGGTTCCCGATCACCGTGCGCGCGGGGGTCTCCCGCAACGAGCTGGTGCAGCGGCTCGAGACCGCGAACATCGAAACGCGCCAGGTGTTCGGGGGGAACATCCTGAAGCAGCCCGGCTACCGCGACATCCCGCGGCGTATCCACGGCACGCTCGCCGAGACCGACCGGATCATGCGGGACACGTTCTTCGTCGGCGTCTACCCGGGCCTGAGCGACGGGATGCTCGAGCACGTAGTCGCCACGGTCCGGAGCTTCTTTCGTTAATTTCGCGAACGCCTCGATCGCCGTTGCGCTGGCCGCGGGCGCCGCCGGGATGATCGGGGTCTACCTCGACACCGCGTGGCACCGGACCGTCGGGCGCGACTCGTTTTTCATCCTGCCCCACCTCTTCATCTACGGCGGCGGCCTCGGCATCTGGGCCGCCGCTCTCGCGTGCATCGCCCGCGCGACGCTCGGCCGCGGCGACGAGTTCGGCGGCCCGGTGCTCGGGCTCGGACGTCTCCGGCTGCCGTTCGGCTTCGCCCTCACCGCGGCTGGCATCGTCGTGATCCTGGCGGCGGCGCCGGTGGACGCGTGGTGGCACAACACCTTCGGGAAGGACGTCCTCATCTGGAGCCCGCCCCACCTGCAGCTCCACCTCGGCGCCGGCATCACCGCGATCGGGCTCCTCTTCGCCGTGGCGGCTCAGCGGGGCCGCGGCGCCCTCGCCCGCCCGTGGCTCTGGCAGGGCGCGATGCTGGGCGTGCTGGTGGATCTCGTCCACCGCGGTCACTTCGTCCTCGCGCACTACACGATGCTTCCCCACGCGCGCACGCCCGACCTCTACCCGTTGCTGGTCGCGATGCTGGCGCCCTTCGTCCTCACCGCCGCCGCGCGCGCCCTCGGGCCCTGGGCGCCGACGCTCGCGTGCCTCGCGTTCCTCGGCGTGGCCTGGCTCATGGACGTGATGCTCCGGCTCATCGACTACGAGCGTTACACCTTGACGCCGATCCTGGCCGCGCCAGCGGCCATGCTGTCGCTCGTGTTCTGGCGGGCAGGGCGACAGCGCGACCGGGCCTGGCTCGCCGTAGTGGCCGGCGTGGCGTTCGTCGCCGTCTTCGTGGTGATGGAAGTCGCGTGGATGCGCTGGCTCGTCGGGCGGCCGTGGCCGGCTGAGCGCGTGCTGGCCGGGCTCCCGCTGGTTCTCCTGACCGGTGCGCTCAGCGGCTGGGTCGGCTGGGCGCTCGGCGGCTTCCTGCGTGCCGCGGCCGCGCCCACGCGTGCGGTCGCCGCGGCGGCCGGCGGGGAGTTCGGGAGCCAGGCGCGCGCCCGCGCGGCCGCCGTCGCTGCGCTGGCGCTCGCGCTCGTCGGGCTCGTCGCGACGTACCAGCCGCAGCGCTACGGCCCGCCGATGACGGTGGACGAGCTGAAGCTCACGCCGTTCACCGCCTTCCCGTACACGGAGGCGATCTTCTGGAACGCGTTCTTCGCCGACGGCTGGCCATTCGGACGCGATGTCGAGGCACGGAGCGAGGGGATCATCGACGGCATGCCAATGCCCGTCGGTCCCGCGTGGTGCGCGCCGACCGAGGCCGGGCTGGCGACGGCGCTCCCGCGCGTGCGCTTCGCCATGGAGGTGAACGGCACGCCCGTGGACCTCACGCCGTACCCGCTCGCGCGCCTCCGGCTGCGCGAGGGCGAGCATTGCGCGTGGGTCGGCGTCGCCTCCGCGTTCCAGCGGGCGAGCCAGAATCGCTTCGTCTACACGATCGAGCACGCCGCGCTCGGCGGGCCGACACGGATCCGTGTCGACTTGCTCGTGACGTTCAAGGATCCATGACAAGTGTGCGGGTGTGCTCTTTTGGAGACACTTGAACGGACGCACGACGTGCTGTAAGAGTTGGGCGTGACGCAGAGCGAATACCAACAGCTCTTCGAGTTCCTGGGGGACCAGTTCGCCGCGGTCGATCGGCGCTTTGGCACGCTCGACCGCCGGTTTGACGCGCTCGACCACCGTGTCGACGAGGGATTCCGTCTATCGTCGGCTCGAGCGCCTCGAGCAAGAATACTACGCGATCGTCGAGGTGCTGCGACGCATCGAGAGCTTGCTCGCTGACGAACAGGTCAAGCGCGAGATTCTGGAGCGGAGGGTGAACGAGCTGAAGCATCAGGTTGCCGCTCTGCAGGATCGAGTCCAGGAGCTGGAGCAGCGACTCCGCGGGTAACAGTCTCTCCGGTCACGCTCGCGCTCGCGCTCGCTCTGGGCGCGGGCTGGTTCGGCTTTCCCGGCCTCCTCTGGGACGTCGCCTGGCACCGGACGATCGGCCGCGACACCTTCTTCTCGCCGCCGCACGCGCTCATGTACACGGGCGTCGCGGCCAACGGCCTCGTCAGCGCGTGGGCGGTCGTCTGGGGCCGCCGTCGCCACGGGGCGCCCGCCGGCTTCACGCTCGGTGGCCTCGGGTTCGTGCTGGCCGTGGCCGGCGCGGTGCTCGACGAGTGGTGGCACACGAACGTCGGCAAGGACGTGAACCTCTGGAGCCCGCCGCACCTCGTCGGCCTCGCCGGCACGGTGCTCATCGCGATCGGGCTCGTCTTCGCCCTCGCCCGCCACACGCGCTATGGGCTCGAGCCTCGCTGGTGGGCGCCGCGTGTGCTCCTGCTCTTCGGCTTCGCGGACCTGATCCACAAATCCATGGTCGCGCTCGACCACTACACGCTCGATGCCTGGGGGCGCACGCCCGACTTCTATCCGCTTCTCCTGGCGCTCTTCCTGCCGGCGATCCTCGTGACCGCCGTCCGCGCGCTCGGCGCCGGCGCCGCCACGGGAGCGGCCGTGCTCTTCACCGTGCAGCACGCCCTGATCCTCCTCGTGCTGCTCGCTTTCGACATGCGCGTGCCGACCTTCACACCGATCCCGATCCTGCCCGCGCTCGCGGTGGATGTGGCCGTGGCCGTCTTCGCGGCCCGCCGCGCCTCGCCAGCCGCCGCCGTCGCGGCCGGCATGGCGTTCGTGCTCGTGCTCTACGCGCAGGAGACCGCGTGGATGGCGTGGACCGTCGCGCGGCCGTGGGAATTCGCCCGTGTCCTCGCCGCCATCCCCGCCGTCACGCTGACCGCGATCGGGAGCGCCTGGGTCGGCTGGGTGCTGGGGACGCTGCTGGCGAGCGCTGCCGAGGCGCGGCCGCTCGCTGAGGCCTTCCGGAGCCCACAACGCACGCGCGCGGCTGTCGCTGCCATGCTCGCGCTCGTCGCCGTCGGTCTCGTCGTCGCCTATCGGCCCTCGCGAGCCGAGCCGCCGGCCAGCGTCGCCGCGCTCGGCCTCGCCCCCGACGTCGGCTTCGACTACCGCGACGCCGTCTTCTGGGAAGCGCTCCTGCCTGACGGCTGGCGCGAGCCCGGCGTCCACGGCGCCTACCAGGAAGCGATCGTGGACGGCCGCGGGATCCCGCTCGGCCCCGCGTGGTGCGCGCGCGACGACGCGACGCTCCAGCGGGAGCTGGCGACGGTCCGCTTCGGGCTCGCGATCAACGGCGAGCCCGTAGACCTCGCGCGCTACCCGCGAACGCGCCGGCGGCTGCGCGACGGCGCCCTGTGCGAGTGGGTCGGCGTCTCGGCGGCCACGCCGCGCCCGGGGTTCCAGGAGCTGGTGTACACGCTCGGCCGCGCGTCGGGCCCGCCGTCCAGGCTGACGGTGCAGCTCAGGGTGAAGGAGCCCTGAGCGAGGAAATGACGACCTCGTGGCCGCCCGGCGTCCGGTCGACGCGGCTCACAGGCACTCCACAGCGCCGGTAGCAATCGAGCAGCGTCGCCTCCGTGTAGCGGAAGGTGTGGATCCGACCGTCCGGCGTCCGCGTCAACGCGCGCGCCGCCCAGCGGACGACGGCAAAGCGTGACTGCGAGAGGTTCCGCACGGGCTCGGCGATCACGAGCCGGCGCCGCGCGGCAGCCCAGAGGCGCGGAAGCAAGGTGTCCGCGATGTCGTGGAACTGATATAAGCTTGCCTGCATGATCACCGTCCCGGCTGCGGGCAGCGCGCCCCCGGGGCGCACGTCGACGGCGCGGACGTCGATGCCACGGCGCCGGGCAAGCCTCAGCATCGCGGGCGCCTGCTCGAGGCCGACGTACGACCGCACGAGCCCGCGGCGCGCCAGATGCCGGTAGAGACCGAGATGGCCGCAGCACACCTCGAGAAGGTCGTCGGGCTCGCCGATCCGGGCGGCGACGAGCGCGTAGCGCGCCGCATAGTCCGGCCCGTAGCCGAGGCGCATCAGCAGCCGGTACAGCGCCGGAACCTGGTAGATGGTCAGCATCGCCGGGCGGGGCGCGGGAGCACGATGCCGGACATTCTAGCGTGTCAGGCGCGATGACGGGCGAGCGCGGCGAGCTGATCTCGGTCGTCGTCCCCGTGTGCAACGAGGAGGCGAACCTGCCGGAGCTGCGCGCCCGGCTGAGCGCGGCGCTCGCCGGCCACGAGTTCGAGTGCATCGTGGTGGACGACGGCAGCACGGATGCCACGGCCGCCATCGTCCGCGACTTCGCGCGCGAGGACCCGCGCTTCAAGCTCGTGAGCCTGTCGCGGAACTTCGGCCATCAGGCGGCGATCTTCGCGGGCCTCACCTTCGCCCGCGGCGCGTGCGTCGCGGTCATGGACGGCGACCTCCAGGACCCACCGGAGCTGATCCCCGAGATGCTCCGCGCGTGGTCGAAGGGCGCCGAAGTGGTCTACGGCGTCCGCGCGGCGCGCAAGGACGGGTGGTTCAACCGCACGGCCGCCGCGATCTTCTACCGCCTCCTGCAGCGGCTGACCCCGATCCGCATGCCGCTCGATGCGGCCGACTTCGCGGTGCTGGACCGCCGCGTCGTGGACCTGCTCGTCGCCATCGGCGAGCGCCGTCCGTACCTGCGCGGGCTGCGGGCCTGGGCCGGCTTCCGGCAGGTGGCGGTGCCCTACGTGCGCGAGCGCCGCCGCAAGGGCTCGGCGAAGTACACGGTCTGGAAGCTCGCCGACCTCGCCGTGTCCGGGATCGTCGCGTTCTCCGTCGTCCCGCTCCGGCTCGTCATCCTGGCGGGCGCAGCGGTCTCGGTCCTGTCCGCCGCGGGAGGGGTGGTCCTGCTCCTCAGCCGTCTCGCGGGCGTCCGGCTCCTCGGCGGGGAGGTGCCGGGTCTCGCCATCGCGCTCGCCGCCGTCGCGTTCCTGTTCGGGTTCCAGCTCGTCGTGCTGGGGCTCCTCGGCGAGTACGTGGGCCGCGTCCTCGAGCAGGTTCAGCACCGCCCGATCTTCGTCGTGGACGAGGTGGTCGGCCTCGAGGCGGCGCCGGCCGCTCGGGAGCGGAGCCGGCGCCCGCCGCCTGCGGGCTGACCGGATCCGCGCTGATGCCCCTCCGGGCGCCGCCGCGCCCAAGGCCACCTCAGGCAGCGTCGAGGTGACAGAGAAGCGCCGCGGAGGCAACATGCCAGCAATTTCGTGGACCTGTTATAGGCTGGCTACATGGAGGACAAGCTCGGCCGCGGGCAGGCCCGACGCGCGCTCATTACCGGCATCACGGGCCAGGACGGCTCGTACCTCGCCGAGCTCCTTCTCGAAAAGGGCTATGCGGTCGTCGGGATGGTTCGCTGCGCCTCGACGGAGCGCTTCGAGCGCGTGGCCCACCTGCTGGGGCGGATCGAGATCCGCGAGGGAGACCTGCTGGATCAGCTCTCGCTGATCACCCTCCTCAAGGAGATCCGGCCTCGCGAGGTGTACAACCTCGCCGCGCAGTCATTCGTGCCGGCGTCCTGGCAGCAGCCGATCCTGACAGGCGAGGCCACCGCGCTCGGCGTCACGCGGATGCTCGACGCTGTCCGCGTCGTCGATCCCGGGATCCGCTTCTACCAGGCCTCGACCTCCGAGATGTTCGGCAAGGTGCGCGAGAGCCCGCAGAATGAGCTGACGCCCTTCTATCCGCGGAGCCCGTACGGGGTCGCCAAGGTCTACGGCCACTACATCACCGTGAATTACCGGGAGAGCTACGGGCTCTTCGCGTGCTCGGGGATTCTCTTCAACCACGAGTCCCCCCGGCGCGGCAAGCAGTTCGTCACGCGGAAGGTCACGGAGGCCGTTGCGCGCATCAAGGCCGGACTGGCGACCGAGTTGCGTCTCGGCAACCTCGACGCGTATCGCGACTGGGGCTCCGCCATCGACTACGTGGAGGCCATGTGGCTGATGCTCCAGCAGCCGGCGCCCGACGACTACGTGGTCGCGACCGGAGCGACGCACTCGGTCCGGGAGCTCTGTCAGGTGGCGTTCGCGCGCGCGGGGATGGACTGGGAGCGTTATGTGGTCGTGGATCCCGCGCTGGTGCGCCCCGCGGAGGTCGATCGCCTCGTGGGCGATGCGAGCAAGGCGCGCCGGGTGCTCGGCTGGCGGCCCAAGACCTCGTTCCGGGAGCTGGTCGAGACGATGGTCGACGCCGATCTCGAGCGTCTCCGAGCCGAGACCCGCGTGCGCAGCGCCTGATCAGACCGTCCAGGTCTCGACAGGCCTCATCCCCCTGTCCGCCGCGGATTAGCGGTTCGAGTAGAGCCAGCGGGAGCCGTACTGCCCGAGCGCGTGCACGTGCGGCAGCGGTAACGCTGCGACGACGCTGTGTCCCCTTGGCCGCCGCACGACGAGGAACACCCGCCGCGGGCCCGCCCAGAGACGGAGCAGCTCCCGCGTGTCGATGAACACGCCGTCGGCCTCCGGCAGCTTCGACGCGAAGGAGAAGTAGCCGACGGCCCCGTTGACGAGGAGGACGCGGCGTCCCGTGTAGAACGGAAGCGCGGGGCTGTACTCGAGCGAGCCCTCGTAGACGATGACGTCGTCCGGGGCTGCCTGCGCGACGATCGCCCGGGAGACCGCCTTGGCCGAGTGGTGAGGCTCGACCACGCCGAGAAGCTGGAGGATCAGCGTGGTGATCACGCCCGCCACGGCGAGGAGCGAGACGAACGCGCTCCGGCGCCAGCGGCGGGCCCAGCAGAGGGTGGCGAGGCCCCAGCCCAGGAGGAGCGTCAGCCCGAGCGCTTGGAGCAGCACGCCGAACGGGCGGGGCGAGGCGAACGGGAACGGGACGCCCTGATCGCGCAGGATGCGGTAGTAGACGTTCAACTCGGCGAGCCCGGCCATCGCCTGGCTCGGGGTCAGCCCCGCGCCGATCCAGAGCGCCCAGAGGCCGACGGCGCTGCACCCGACGAGCCCGACCCAAAGCCAGCGGCCGATGTCGCGCCCGCTCGCCCAGCCGGCGCCCACCAGGACGGCGAGCGCCGGAAAGGCCGGCAGCGCGTAGTACTCGTGCTTGAAGCGCGAGAGCGCGAAGAGGCCGACGATCACGAGCACCCACGCCACCACGACCGGGCGCCACCGCGCTGCCGCTGACGTGGCCGGCGCCGGGCGGGCCAGCGCGAACACCCCCCACGGGAACGCCCAGAGGAAGCTCGCGATCAAGAACCCGAGCGTCGAGATCGGCACGTCGTCTTCCACGAACCGTCGGGCGTCGAGGAACCGGAGCAGGTGGTTGTCCAGCACGTAGAAGCCGAAGAGCGTCGGGGAACGCCACGCGGCGAGCGCGTGCCACGGCACTGTGATCACGAGGAAGACCGGCACGCCGCGGGCGAGGTTGAGGTCGCGCCAGGACAGCCGGCGACCCAGCCGGCGCATCAGCAGGAGGCCGATCCCGACGATCAGCACGGGGAACACCAGGCCGGCGAAGCCTTTTGCGAGCACGCTCAGGGCGGCACCGATGTAGAGCCAGAGGAAGCGCACCCGGCCACGGTCCGGCCGCTCCGCATCGCGTAGGAAGCCGTACATCGCCAGCGTGAGACAGAAGACGAAAAGCTGATCCGTCGACGCCTTGCGGACGTAGAGCGCGTTGCCGGCGACGGTGGCGAGCACGAGCCCGGCGAGGAGCCCGGCGCGCGGGCCGTAGAGGCGCCGGCCGATCCGCCAGGTGAGCAACACCGCGCCGAGCGTGGCGAGCGCCGACCAGAGGCGCACCGCCCACTCCGTCGGGCCGACAAGCCGGAAGGTGAGCGCGGTGAGCCAGAAATAGAGCGGCGGCTTCTCCAGGTAGGGGAGACCGTTCACGTGGGGGATCAGCCAGTCGCCGCGGCTCAGCATCTCCTGCGCGATGGCGGCGTAGAGCCCCTCGTCGGGGTCGAGCAGAGGCATCCCCAGGTTGACGAAGAGGAACGGGAGGCTCAGCACCAGCAGCAGCAGCATGCTCACGATGGCGGCCTCATGATAGCGGAAAAGGCCCCGGTGTATCCTTCGGCTACCGTCTTCGGCTCGCCGAGGACTCGCACGTTGACCACACGCAAGTCTTCCGGCGGATGGAAGAACGGATCCGTCTGCTGGAGGAGTTCCAGGAGAGCATCAGGGCGTTCCTGCGAAGGCAAACCGCCATCTGACCAGCGCGTCGCCAGGCTCCGCGTGCGGCTGGCCGTCAAGGTCCCGTTGTAGCCGAGCGTGAGGAAGAGCCGGACGGCGCGAATCGCGCTTTCCGCTACTCGCTCCTGGCGTGATCGCTGGCGCGCTCGAACACGGTCACGCCGTTCCGGACCATCCGCTCGAGGGTCGAGGCGGCCGCCGCGTACTCGGCCTCGCTGTAGACGTGTGGCTCGAGCCGCGGGACGGCGAGGGCCCGCTTGGTGAGGGCGTAAGCATCGTCCCGCGGCTCGCCTTGATACACCACGAGCACGTCGACATCGCTGGCGACGGTGGCCGTACCCGCGGCCTGGGAGCCGAAGAGCACGACGCGGACCAGCGGCAGCTGCGCCGCCAGGCGCTTGATCCCCTGGCCGAGAGCCTCGAGTAGAGCCTCTTTATCGCGGTCCGGCCAGAAGACCCGTACAGAATCCGACGACCTCTTCGGCATGGCGGATAAGCCTCTCTGCCTCGCCTCTGGTGTATCGGGTGCGCGGCGACCCGGACGGATGCGCGTTGGGGTAGCGCGTGGGGATGTAGGCCTTGTCGAGCTCCAGCCCGGCGTCGATCAGGTTGCCCGGGACCTGGCGCCTCCGGCCCAGCTCCGTAAGCAGGTCGGCCACCGAGTGACCCCACGCTTCCGCGCCCAGCGCCTGGAAGACCGCCTTCACGGCTTTCTCGGCCCCTTGCTGGGCGGAGAAACACGCCCACTCATAAAAGCCGGCTTCCAGGTCAGCCTTGGCGTGCCGGAGGTCTCCCTGCGCCTGGTCCATCCAGTCACGGCTGCGTTCCATCGCTCGTTCAACGCTACCACGGATCACACCCGCCGCCTGGGTCCCGACGGCTTGCACCGCACGGAGAAGCTGGGCTATCCGATCAAGGAGGCTCTGGTCCCCAGCTGGGGCGGCTTGAAGGATTCGCTATTCGGCGCTGGTCGCTTACAAGAAGTCGATGGTGCGAGGGAGACGGCCCGCTTGGCCGTCACGAGCGTATCGGCCGTCACATCGCTCCAAGGCGCGTTGGAGGCGCGAGGCGTCAAAGGCTGAGGAAGACCGCAATGTTAGCCGATCTTCGTGCTAGGTTGGACACAGGATGCGCGTGCTCGTCGTCGAGGACGAAAAGGCGGTGGGTGAGGTCTTCGTCACCTACCTCCTGGAGCTCGGCCACCAGCCTGTGCTCGTCGGGAGCGCTGAAGCCGCGCTCGATCGGCTCACGACCGCCTCGCCCGACGCGATCCTCCTCGACGTCCGCCTGCCGGGGATGAGCGGGTTCGAGTTCCTTCAGCTTCCGCTCGTCCGCGCGGCGGGGATTCCGGTCGTGGCGGTCTCCGGCGTCGCCACCGAGCACCAGGCTCGGGAATGCCTCCGGCTCGGCGCGGTGGATTTCATCGCGAAACCCGTGCCGCTCGAGCGCCTGGGCGAGGTGCTCGAAGTGCTGGAGCCCTATGCCCGTGAGCGGCGCCCCGAGCCGTCGGGGGAGCGCCGTGAGCGGCGGAGCGCGCCGCGGGCGGCCCTGGCGACGACGGTGCGCGTGGTCGAGGACGACGGGACCGAGTGGTTCGGGACCTCGGTGACGGTGAGCCCGTTCAGCGTGAGGATCCGTCCGCAGGCCGCGGTGCGGCCGGGCCGGGTCGTGAAGCTCTCCTTCACCCCGCCCGACGGGGGCCCGGCCCTCCAGGCACTGGCGCTCCTCGTGCGGGAGGAGCCGGACGTCGCGATCTACTTTTTCGCCGATCTCAACGCCCCCGCGGTCTCGCGGCTCAGCACGCTGATCGCCCGACTCCAGCGCGCGTGAGGCGGCGTCAGCGCCCGAAGCGGCGCTGGCGCTGCTGATAGGCGCGCACGGCCTGGAGGAAGTCCACCTTGCGGAACGCGGGCCAGTGGGCGTCGCAGAAGTAGAACTCGCTGTAGGCGCTCTGCGTCGGGATGTAGTGCTTGTCCAGCTCCTTCGCGTGGTCCATCTGGGCTCTGGCGGCGCCGACTGCGGCACTAGACGAACGAGTTACAACTCGAAGGGTTCGAGCCCCAGGCTCACCTGGATGGCTCTGTCTACCTGGCGCATCCGATCTGAGGGCAGATTACCTGCACGCTGTCCGAGGCGTCGCTTGTCCACCGTGTAGAGATGCCCGAGGTGAACGACCGAAGGCCTCGGCAACCCCGATTCTCCTGGGCCAATGCGAACTCCTACCGGTAGTTTGGCAACGCGGGGATTGCTCGTGATGGCAGCGACAATGGTCAACTGGCTTGCCCGGTTGCCGATATCGTTCTGGATGACGAGGGCCGGATGGCGTCCGCCCATCTCCCCGGTGCCAGTCGGAGAGAAATCGACAAAGTAGATTTCACCTCTCTGCGGGGACTCCATTTATCGCCTCCTCCGTCGGGGAGAGGGAGGCAGGGTCTCGGTGACAACAGGAAAATAGGTTTCCGCGAGGGCGCGATCTTCGTTGGCGAGACCAGCATAGATCTCCGTGACCTTCCGCACGAGCTCCACCTCGGCGGGCTGCCCGAGGGCCGTCTCGACCGCTCGACGGACGAACGCACTTCGGGAAAGGCGGGCCTTGCCGGCGAGCCGGTCAATCCGGCGAAGGAGAGGAGCCGGCAGGCTGAGAGCGACCTTGGTAACAGCCATAATTCATACCTCCTTCATACCATTCTTTATCGGAGTATGAATCGAATCGTGCTTCCGATCAAGGGTCGTGAACGCTGATCGCCCGACTCCAGCGCGCGTGACGCGGCGTCAGCGCCCGCAGCGATGGCCGGGGACGGAAGTCGCCGCCGCGGTAGCGTCGTCCTCACCACTCCCACAGCGCTGCCATCGGTACGGCGTAGAGGTTGTGGCCGAAGGGGACGACCTTGCGGCCGAGGTACAGGATCACGCCGATGCGGAAGCGCCGACCGGCCAGCTTGGCGAGCTCGTGGAGCCCCCGGAAGTCCTCGCCTCTGACCGTCTGGCTCTGCGTCACTTCAATGCCGAGGATCTCACCGGCTTCCCCCTCGACCACGACATCGACCTCGAGGCCCTTAGGAGTGCGGAAGTGGTAGAGCTGGGGCTGCTCTTCGTGCCACGACACCTGCTTGTGCAGCTCCATGATCACGAAGTTTTCCAGTAGCGGGCCCCCGATCGGCTCCTTCGGCACGCGCGCGGCGCCGAGGTGGAGCAGCGCCGCCGCCAATCCGGTATCGGCGAAGAGCAGTTTCCCGGCCTTGACGACGCGGGAGCCGAGCTTCATACCCCACGCTGGCAGCGGGTGGACCAGGAACGTCCGTTCCAGCAGCGCCATATAGCGCTGGAGCGTCGTGTGGGGGATGCCGACCGAGCGCGAGATATCCGCGAGGTTGACGAGGGTGGCCACGCGCGTCGCGAGCAGCGCGACCAGGCGTGGCAGGGCGGCGAGGGCCTCGATGGTCGTCAGCTCTCGGATGTCCCGCTCGAGCACGCCGGTGACATACGAACGCAACCATGCCGCGCGCCGACGCTCGGCCCAGGTGTGGACCGCCGGATATCCGCCGCGGACGACGCGTTCCGCCACCTCATCAATGGGGACGGGGGTCGGGTTGCCCGGCAGGCGCTTGCGGCGGATCGTGTCGAGGAACCCCTCACGGCGCCCCAGGATCTCGCCCTGGGAGAACGGCCAGAGCGTGAGGATCTCCATGCGGCCCACGAGGGACTCGGCGACGCGCGGCACGAACTGGATCTTGGCCGACCCCGTGAGCAGAAAGCGCCCCGGCCGTCGATCGCGATCCACCGACGCCTTGATGGCCAGGAGCAGTTCGGGGACGCGTTGGATCTCGTCGATGACGACGGTCCGCTCGTGCCGGCTGACGAAGGCTGTCGGGTCGGCCTGGGCGGCGGCCAGGAGGGTCGTGTCGTCCAGCGTGTAGTACCGATCCTCCGGCACGAGGGTCTGCGCCAGCGTGCTCTTGCCGACCTGGCGGGCCCCCGTGAGGAGGACGACCGGGGTGTCGCTCAGGGCCGCCTTGAGCGGCCCTTCTATGCCTCTCCGTAGCACGGGTATATTATACCCGTCTTATGGGGTTGTAGCCGAGGCCATTCTACCGCGGCACGATGTGCTGATGCCTCTTCCCACTCCGGAGGCGCGTGTTCAATTCGGGGAAGGCGCTTCAGTGGAATGGATCGCCTGGAGGACGGCCGCCGGATCCACACGGCGCCGGAATCTGACGACCAGCGCGCCGGGCGGAAGATCCGCCTGGGCACAGTTTCGCGCCTCGTCGATGCAGAGGATCAGTCGCGACACGCGGGCCGTCCGATACAGCGCGAGTTTTCGCGCCACGTAGTCCGGCGTCCAGAAGCCCACGATCTCCAGGAGCCACCGCCGCTCGGGATCGGAGCGGGGCTGGAGGGCGAAGTCCGGAAAGATCAGGGTGCGGTCAGCGGCGATTGGCTCGGGCTCGCGAACCACATCCCAGCCTGGCGCGAGCCGCCGGAAGTCACGGGCGAAGCGCTCCTCGAGGCGGCTGTCGTACTCGCGCGGCGCGCTGGCGGGAAAGATCGGATCACCCGTCGCGAGTTGCAGGGTCAGGCGGCGTCCGTCGAGCACGCATTCCGCGTGCAGGCGGAAGCGCGGGCACCACCCGAGCAGCGGGATCAATTCGCCGAGCGCGTGACCGTAGAGCCGGGTGTGCTGGAACAGCGCGAACGGCCCCGAGATCTCCACTGACGCGCCGCCGTGCCCGGACGGTTCGGCCACGCTGCAGATCAGTCCACGCCACTTCGCGTGGCGGACCAGGGCCCGCGTGTTCCCGTCCACGTCGATCCTGAGAGCCGTCGCGTGGAACAGGAGCCGCTGAACCAGCGCGAGGTTGGTGCGCAGCGCCAGCTCCGGCGCCGACAAGGGCTGTCCCGGCGCGCTGACGAGCCGTTCGCCGGGGAGGTCGGCGAACAGCGACCCGCGGAGGTCGGCGATGGTCACCCCGAGCGAGGCCGCGACGTTGGACAGCACGTCAGGCGGCGCCTCGGACGTCCGGGCCGCCTCCACGAAGACCAGCGCCCGCGCGCGCCTGGGCGGCACCGCGGCCACGCTTGGATGGCCGCGCCGCAGGCGCGCGAGAACCTCGACGGCCAGTTTGAGCTTCTCCGGGGGGCTCTCGCATGGGAGCGGCTCGCGCAGCCGGGCATCCAGCTCGCGTTGGGGCCGTCCGATGAACCGCTCGTGCTCGTCGAGGAGGGACCGCAACCACGGATGGTCGTGCTCCCCGAGGAAGTGAGGAACGACGATGGCGCCCGCGACGCTATAGCTGACCAGACGATCGGGTAACAAGCCCGCGGCGTCTCCTCAGCGCCTGACCGACTTCGATGGTGTTCCGGGTGACGAGCTCGTACACGACGGCGCGCTTGCCCTCGCTCGGCCGCAGCAACCGCCCGACCCGTTGCACGTGCTCGCGCTCTCCAAGGGCGCCCCCGACGATGACGGCGACGTCCGCGTCAGGGACGTCGAGCCCTTCGTTGAGCACCCGGGCCGACACGAGCGTGCGGAGCTCGCCGCGGCGGAAGCGCTCGAGCACGTCCTCGCGCTCCTGACGGCCGATGTCGCAGGTGAGCGGCATGACGAGATGCTCGCGCGCGATCGCGTAGGCCGTGTCGTTGTCGGCGGTGAAGACCAGCACCCTGGAGTCACGGTGGCGTTCGAGCAGGGAGCGCAAGGCGCGATGTTTGGCGTGCGTGAACGACAGCAGCCGCCGCATTTGGCGCCACGCCGCCAGGGCGCGACGTCCCGCCGGGGTGCGGGCGGCGTCTCGGCTGAAGTCCGCCCACGTGGCGCCCGGCGCGGCCCGCCGGAACTCTGTGTAGACGCCCCTGAAGATCGCAGCGAGGTTCGTGTAGGCGGAGCGTTCCTCGGGAGAGAGGTCCAGGTACAGCGTGATCGCGTCGAAGCTGGCGAGAAATCCGCCGGCGAGGTCGGCGACGGCGAGCTCGAAGACCGTCGGGCCCACCAGCTCGGCCAGGCAGGTCGCCGCGCCCGCGTCGCGCGGAGGCGTGGCCGTCAGGCCGAGACGCGCGTCCGCGATCGCCATCTCGAGGGCCTCGTCGCGGAGGCCACCGCCGAAATGGTGCACCTCGTCGACGATGAGAAGGTCGAAGCGATCGCCGAGCTGATCCATGTGCCGATACGCCCCTTCGAAGGTCGCCACCGTGACCGGCGCCACCCGGCGCACGCCGTCGCCGTAGCGCCCGATCGGGCCCCGGTACACCGTGCTGATCTCCCGGGACCATTGGTCGAGCAGGACCCGGGTCGGCACGAGGCACAAGGCGCTCAACTGCGTCCGCTGCATGGCGGCAAGAGCCAGCCGTGTCTTGCCGCTCCCCGTCGGGAGCGCGACGACGCCGCGTCGATGCGCCAGTTCCCACGCCGACAGCGCCGCCTCCTGGTAGCTGCGGAGATCGACGGCCGACCACGCCTCCGGCACGGATCGAGGACGTGGCGGGAGGTCCTGCACTCGCACGCCCGCCGCGAGGAGCCAGCGCTTGAGGGCCGAGTGCCTGCGGGCGGGCGCCCGATACGCATGCACGCGACGGTCCCAGAGGACTCCCGGTGCGGCGGCGAGGTTCAGGCCATGCGGTGGATCGGCCAGCACGATCGTCCCTCGGTCGAATCGCAGCGTCATGACCAGCGCGCCCGCGCCGTCGGAACCCGCGTCTCCTTTCGGGCATTCAGCGAGGACGGACGCCCTAGAGAACGTTACTGCGCGTTACGAGCCGCGCCAATGCCCAAAGATGGATACACGCGCGTCGCCGGCAAAGGACGGCTCGCGATCGGTAGGGATTAGCGGCTTGTTCGGCCTCGCGGACTAAGCCTTCGTGGCTCGGAGCCGCCGTGGGCCGGAGGCTCGCCGGGCTGGAAATGCGATCTTCACTTCCCGGCCAAGCGCTCGCGCAATCTTGACCAACGTCTCAAGGGTCATATTTTGGGCCGGGCTCGTCTCGTGCCAGCGCAGTCTGGCTCAGATGGCGCCGCTTTCGCAGTCGGGCGATCCGGGCGCCGACACGAAGCGCCTCGAGTTCTTCCTCAATGAGCGCCCGCATCTCAGGGTCGCCCAACGGTCTCCCCCGGGCTTGCGCAACATCCTGCTGACCGTCGTGCCCTCGCCCCGCGCCGCGCTACTCCGGGTTCCGCAGTCCCTACCGGGAGGCGGGCATCCTGGCCGTCATCGCCCGCAGCCAGGCTTCGAGGGTCGCGAGATGGCGCGGGAGGCGACCGAAGATCGCGACCGCGATCCGCTCGTTGTAGTCGCGGCGTCACGCTCGACCCGGGTCGGCTTCGCGAGCACCGCGAGCTCGCGCAGCGTGGCCACGGCCCGGCTCGCGACGGTCACGCGCTCGCGGAGGCGATCCAGAGGATGCCCTCCCGGCGCACCCGCTCGCGAAACTCGGTGTCGGCGTCGGAGAGGTCGACCACATCGACCCGGTACGGCACGGTGCTCTCCTCCAGCGCCTCGCGCAGACGTGCGAGGGTCTCCGGCGGTAAGGGCTCGGCAGCGTCCAGGGCGATGTCGATATCGCTGGCCTGATGCGGGGCGCCCGACGCCCATGAGCCGAACAGATAGACGGCGACGGGCCGGCCAGCGAGCGCGCGCTGGACGATCGCCCGCACGTGGTCCAGCGTCGCGGCGGCGTGGCTCGTGTCCGCTCTTGCCCGGGCACTCACAGGACCAGTGTACTCGGAGTGGCCTGGTGGCGAGGAGGACCTTCAGACCGACGCGCTCTTCAGCAGCTCGGTGTAGCGCTCGGCCACCGCCAGGAAGGCGCGATTGCTATCGAGGGCGCTGGGTGGTGGCTGCCTGCTCATTGCCGAGCCCATTCTACCGCGACACAGTGTCCTGGCCCCCGTGCGAGAGAAAAGACAGGCGATGAGGACGTCGGCGTCGAGGCGCGACGTCCCTCACGGACGGTCGGCGAGGTCGTTCTGGAGATCCCGGTAGAAGTTCTCGTGCGATCCGCGGGACGCTACGACCCGAAGCGGCGATCGCGCTGCTGGAAGGAGCGCACGGCGCGCAGGAAGTCGATCCGGCGGAAGGCCGGCCAGTGGACTTCGCAGAAGTAGAACTCGCTGTAGGCGCTCTGCCAGAGCAGGAAGCCCGAGAGCCGGACCTCGCCGCTGGTGCGGATGATGAGGTCGGGGTCGGGCAGGTCGGGCGCGTAGAGGTACTGCGCGCGTGTCCAGGTCCTCGCCCTGCTTGGCCTTCTCGCGGAGCAGCGCCTGCACGGCGTCGATGATCTCCTGGCGGCCGCCGTAGGCGACGGCGATCGTGAGCAGCATGCCCCGGTAGGCGGCCGTCGCCTCCTCCGCCACCAGGGAGTCCGGCAGGAGGTCGAGCTTGCCGACGGCGCGCACGCGCACGCCGAGGCGGCGGATGGGTGGATGACCCGCGAGCTGGACGAGCTTGGCCTCGACCGCCGAGAGGATGCCCGAAACCTCCGTCGGCGTTCGCTGGAAGTTCTCCGTCGACAGCACCCAGAGGGTCACGGCGGGGATGGACAGCTCGGCGCACCAGAGGAGCACGTCGTCGAGCTTCCGCGCCCCGAGCCGGTACGCCTCGCGCGGGTCGACGACGCCTTGCTCGAGGGCGTACCGCCGGTTGCCGTCGAGGATGATGCCGAGGTGCCGCGGCACCGGCCGGCCGCGGATAGAGGAGCGCCTTCACTCCGCCCCAAGGTAGCGTCCTGGTCCCCGGTCGGTCAAGAATTGGGCGCGCCAGAATCGGGCGCGCCAGGAGGCTTGACCGAGGTGACGACCAGCTCGCTGCCGCCCGGCGTCCGCTCGAGCCGGCTCACCGGGACCCCGCAATGCTCGTATGGGCTTCCGGCAGGTCGCGCTGGCCTGTTTGACTTTGCGCCGACGGCTTCGCTATGGTTCAGGGGTGATGCGAGTGTTCACGGCCTCGCTGACGTTGGCCACCGAAGGGCGCACCGAGGTCTCGGACATCACGAAGCTCGTTCGCGAGGTGGTCGAGCGGCTGCCGGTCTCGGCGGGCGTCGCGCTCGTCAACACGCTCCACACGACGTGCGCGCTCTTCGTCAACGAGTTCCAGAGCGCCCTCATGGACGATCTGAAATGCCTCATCGAGCGGCTCGTGCCGGAGCGAGCCGGGTACCGCCACGACGACCCGCGCGTCTCCGACTGCGAGCGTGGGAACGCGCACGCGCACCTGCGGGCCGCCCTCATCGGGCGGAGCGTCGCGCTCGGGATCAACAACGGGGAGCTGACGCTCGGCCGGTTCCAGTCGATCATCTTCGCCGAGCTCGACGGACCGCGGAAGCGGAAGATCAGCGTCCAGGTCATCGGCGCCTAAGCCTGGCGCCGGCGGCGTCACTTCCCTTCGGAAGCGATCCTCCGTAGCTGCTGCACCGCGTCGTAGGGGTGGTCGCCCCTCACGACCTTCAGCAAGACCCGGGTCGAGAAGACCACCAGCCAGAACGCGCCCGCCCAGAACGCCGCCGTGCTCACCAGGAGCCCGAGCGGGAGTCTGCGGAGGCGGAGCTTTTTCCTCATCGCCCCCATTATATGCGAGACGCGAGGGAAGTAGCCGCCTCACGGCGCGCCGGGGAGCACCTGGTTGCAGCGCCATGCCCGGCGCGCCGGTGCCGTCCGAGTTCACGTCTCCCTTCGACAGCGACAACGGACGCAGTGGAGAACGTTACTGCGCGTTACGAGCCGCGCCAATGCCCAAAGATGGATACACGCGCGTGACCGGCAAAGAACCGCTTGCGATCGGTGGGCGAGCCCCGTCGCCAGGAGAGGCATCCCAGCTTGACGAAGAGGAACGGGAGGCTCAACGCCAGCAGCATGCGCTCTGAATTTCTCGCCGCCGGGCGGCCGCGTATACGACAATCGAGCCGGAATGGTGAGTCGAGCGCCCGATTGGTTCAGCCAGGCGGAGCGTGATCTCGGACAGGCGGAAGACTCCCGCCGGGCCGGGCGTCACGAGTGGGCGTGCTTCGCGGCTCATCAGGCCGCGGAGAAGGCCGTGAAGGCTCTTCACCTCCACCTGGGCCAGGAGGCTTGGGGCCACGTCGTGGCCAAGCTGCTCCGTGATCTCCCGGCCTCGGCAGGGGTCGCTGCAGCGCTGGCGCCGTTCGAACACTACGGCCCACTCCAGAGCGAGGGGGCGCTGCGCTTTGCCGGTGCGATCTCGGCGGGGTGAAGGCGCTGTAGACGGTTGTGGTCAGCCACGCGCCTTCGCGCGCTGACGCCATGACCAAAACGCCAACCCTTGGATGAGCGAGAGCGGGAGCAGGATGGCGTCAGAGAAGACGTAGAGCCCAACGAAGTGGCCCGTCAGAGTCCGCACGGCGATGGCCGCAAGCGCCCCGAGCAGGACGTTCGCGACGAGAAAGATGACGCTGGCGCCCAGGCACTCGAGCGCGCTCCCCAG